>DITA01000023.1:0-31656 GCA_002422665.1 Flavobacteriales bacterium UBA6196 | reverse complement strand
TACCAAATATTTCTGCTTCTGTTCCACAATTAGAAGAAGCGATTGCAGAATTACAAAAACATGGTTATGCAGTGCCTAACTATCCTGCTGAACCAAAAACAGAAGAAGAAACCGCTATCAATAAAAAATATGCTAAAGTTTTAGGAAGTGCTGTAAATCCTGTTTTAAGAGAAGGAAACTCAGACAGAAGAGCGCCTAAAGCTGTTAAAAACTACGCAAAAGCAAATCCTCACAGAATGGGAGCTTGGACTGCAGATTCTAAAACTTCTGTTGCTCACATGAATAATGGAGATTTCTACGGTACTGAAAACTCTACCACTGTAGAAAACGAATGCAAATACAGAATTGTATTCTACGGAAATGATGGTTCATCTAAGGTTTTAAAAGATTTTGCTCCTTTAAAAGCTGGTGAAGTAATCGATTCTTCTGTGATGAATATTTCTGCACTAAAATCTTTTGTAAAAGATGCCATCAACGAAGCTAAAGAAAAAAATGTATTGCTTTCTGCACATTTGAAAGCTACGATGATGAAGGTTTCTGACCCAATTATCTTCGGAGCGGTTGTTGAAACTTATTTTGCTGATGTTTTTGAGAAATATGCAGCAACTTTCAATGAATTAGACATTAACCCTAACTTTGGTTTAGCAACACTTTTCGAAAAAATTGCTGGGCACGCTCAAGAAGCTGAAATTAAAGCAGACATCGAAAAAACGATTGAAAACGGACCAAGAATTGCGATGGTAAATTCTGATAAAGGCATTACCAATTTCCATGTTTCTTCAGACGTTATCGTAGATGCTTCTATGGCTGCTTTAGTAAGAGGTGGCGGTAAAATGTGGAACAAAGAAGGAAAAGAAGAAGATACCGTTTGTATTATCCCAGACAGAACTTACGCTGGTTTCTACGATGCATTAGTAGAAGAAATGAAACAAAACGGCGCAATAGACCCAACTACTTTCGGAACAGTTCCAAACGTAGGTTTAATGGCTCAAAAAGCTGAAGAATACGGTTCTCACGATAAAACTTTCCAAATTTCTGGAGAAGGAACGGTAAAAATTGAAGACGAAAACAGAACTACCCTTTTAGAACAAAACGTTCAGAATGGTGATATTTTCAGAATGTGCCAAACCAAAGATGCTCCTATCCAAGACTGGGTAAAACTAGCGGTAAATAGAGCGAGACTTTCTAATACTCCAGCTATTTTCTGGTTAGACAAAGGAAGAGCTCACGATGCACAAATCATCAAAAAAGTAGAAAAATATCTTCAAAATTACGATTTAACGGGTCTTGACATCAGAATTATGGATGTAAAAGATGCCATGCTCGAAACTTTAAAAAGAGGTAGAGAAGGCAAAGACACGATTTCTGTTTCTGGAAACGTTTTAAGAGATTATTTAACGGATATGTTCCCAATTTTAGAGCTTGGAACTTCTGCTAAAATGCTTTCTATCGTTCCATTAATGAACGGTGGTGGTTTATTCGAAACTGGAGCTGGTGGTTCTGCACCAAAACACATTCAACAATTTTTAGAAGAAGGTTATTTAAGATGGGATTCTTTGGGTGAATTCTTAGCTTTACAAGCAAGTTTAGAGCACCTTTCTCAGACTCAAAATAATCCTAAAGCTCAAGTTCTAGCAGATGCTCTTGATGAAGCAAATGCTAAATTCTTAGCTACTGATAAATCTCCTGCAAGAAAAGTGGGCGGAATTGACAACAGAGGTTCTCACTTCTACTTGGCTATGTATTGGGCTGAAGCTTTGGCAAACCAAACTGCAGATGCTGAATTAGCAGCCACTTTTGCTCCAATTGCTCAATCAATGCAAGAAAACGAAGCAAAAATCAATGAGGAATTGATTGGAGCGCAAGGTAAACCTCAAGACATTGGTGGTTATTATCAACCAGATTCTGCAAAAACCTACGCAGCTATGAGAGCTTCTGCTACATTAAATGCAATTGTAGATTCTTTATAAAATTCTAAAATTTAGATTTTAAATTATAAACAAAATCCGAGAAAATTTCTCGGATTTTGTTATTTTACTTTATGGGTTTTAATTTTTTTATCATCAATAAACAAACTACATTTCACTCCAATTCCACTGGAATATAAATTGGCTTTAATGGGTAATTTGTTGCCGTTTTCAATGATATGACCTGTTAATCTTGCTGGCGTGTAATAATTTACAGTTTCATCTTGAAGTTCATTATTTACAAATAATTTTTCGCCGCCAAACCATGAATTTTCTACTCTAATTTCCTGATTATTATAGATTGCTTTAAAAATTGATTTCATTATTTTTTATTTTAGTTCATTTAAAATATTTTCGATTTGATTGATGTATTTTCCGTAATAATTTTCAAACCACCATACACCAATTCCTATAACTAAAGCTACTATTGAAAAGAAGACAATAAACGGAGCATAGTGCATTATAAGATCTTCATATTTAAAAAAATCATGTTTACCTAAAAACAAAAATAACATCCCCATAAAAAAAGGAATACTACTCACATAGTAAGCCTGATATAATTCTTTTAAAGTTCTTAATTCAAACTTAATCTCTAATAAAATATTTAATGTATCAATTGAATAATCTTTTGTTTTTATATAAAATAGATAAAACTTAAAAGTGAAAAAAAATATTATAAAAAAAAACACCATCATCATTGTCCATCTTAAAAAAGGATTTTCACTAAAAACTTTTGAAAGAGGAATCAGTAAAATTAGACTAAAAATATTTAACCATATTTCCATTTTCATATTTTTCCTAATCTTCTGGAGTGGATTGTTGATTTTATTTTGATGTTCTAGCGAAATTTCCGGTGCGAAAACTTCCTCTTCTTTCCAATTATTTTTAAGATTTTCTAAATCCATTTTTTTCAATTTTAAGTTAAAAGTTCTTTCAGTTTATTTTTTGCACGGTTTAATTTTATCCTTGCATTGCCTTCAGAAAGTCCCAATTGTTCTGCCATTTCTTTTCCAGAAAAATCTTGGAGATAGTAAAAAATTAAGGCTTTGTCAATTTCGTTGAGTTGATGAATGGCACCATACATTTTTTGCAAATTTTTCTCTTTTTCTTCGTCGTATTCATCGTATTTGATGTTCAGATTTTGAGTTTCTTTATTTTCAATAAAACCTCTTTTCTTTTCCGATTTTAAAAAAGTGATGGCCGTATTCAGCGCAATTCGGTACAACCAAGTGGAAAATTCGCTTCTGCTTTCAAATTTTGGAAATGCTTTCCAAGCCTGGAATGTAATTTCCTGAAACAAATCTTTCTGGTCGTCGAAATTGTCCATATACATTTTGGAAATTTTGAAAACCACACCTTTGTGCTTTTCTATTTTTTCCAAAAAATCTTTTTCTAATAATGGCATTTTAAGAGCGCTTGATAAGTAAGTAATGAGATTAGTTTTTTGTTACAAAAAAATAAAATTTTCTCTCAAAAAATCTTTTTAAAAGTAAGTAAAAAATAATTTTGGGTATGGGAATTTCCCTTTTATTGAATTTTCACAAAAAAAGTATTAAAAAAAGCCATTTAAATAAATAGCAAAATAAGATTATCAAATTTGTGATTTTTATAATCATAATTCAATTTACTAAATCTTATTAAATCCATAAAATAAAATTCACTAAATTCAATATAAAAATAATAACATTGCTATAGTATTCATAAAAAGATGATTTTATTTGTTGCTTAATTACAAAATAGTTATACCTTTGCGCCAAAGCACAAATTATGGATACTATAAAATTCTATTTATACTATCTTGATTCAATCTTTAGCGGTTATCCCTTTATTATCAGAACCACAGTAATTCTGGTAATGTTGCTTGTGACTCTGTATGTTATAGCGATGTTGAAGATAATTACCACAGAAAGAACAAGAAATAAGAGCCTAAAAAGGCAAGAAAAAATTTCTGAAACCTATAAAAGTAAGTTAATATCCGTTTTATTGACGGCTAAGGACATGAGTTTTTATGAGGTTAAAGATATTCTGAATCCTAATGATAATGATTTTAAAAATTGGGAAAAGAAGTATCTTACTTACCTTATTATTGGTATTAAAAACAACCCTGCTTTTAACAAAAACAACTACAAACACGTTTTAGGAATTTTCCCTGTTACCAGTTTCTGGGAGAAAAAAATACTACACAATGACGTTAGCGAAAATAAAAATGCACTGCGAATCCTTGATCAAATAAAAGAGGGAGTTTCGGGAAGTTTCTTTACCAAAAAAATAAACTCCAACGATGCTACTTTAAGAAAACATATTAAAAGCAAATACTTAAAATATGCTTCCATTGACGCTTTCAAATTTTTAGAAAATAATTTCGATAAAGATTTTAATGCTTTAGACGCAGTAAGATTACATGATTCTTTGAAGGAAAGAGACGCTATTCGTCCATTACCTCTTCTTACAAAATGGTTAAAAAACTCAGATAACCAAGAATTCCAAACTTTCATTATTCGTGAGATTGGATACTTTAACCAAAGAAAAACAGCTCCGTTTTTAACTCAGATGTTTAAAACTTCCAATAGTGATCTAGTAAAATCTGAAATTTCCAATACCCTTGGTGTTCTTAATTATGAAGAAGCTGTGGATGAGCTTGCTGAAGAATATCCTTATAATAATACAGTAGTTCAGGAATCCATTATTGATATGATGGGAAATATAAAATCGAAGAATTCTTTTGAATTTCTTAAGAAAATTTATCCAGAAACAGAAAATGGTGAAACAATGATAAAAATTATTAAAAATATGTACAAAATAGACAAACAAAAAACAAATGCGTTTGTGAAAAAATCTACCACTTCTGATTTTGAGGAAGAGGCACTTGCATATATTAAAAATATATAAGTATATTTCACCTATTAAAATAATGTATGGACAGCATTCTCTATTTTTATCAATATACTATTTATTTCTATACTTTTGCGCTTACTGCCTTTTATCTTTTTCTGATGATATCTTCTTACTTTATGATAGAAAGAATAAAAGTAAGATACACAAAAATTGAAGCAGACTTATTATTAGATTTACCGGAAATTGCACCGCCAATTTCTATTGTAGCTCCCGCATACAACGAAGAAGTAATTATTATTGATAATGTAAACTCTTTATTGAGTATGAATTACCCCAATTTTGAGGTAATTATTGTAAATGATGGTAGCAAGGATAAAACTTTAGATCTTTTAATTGAAAATTTCGATTTAGAAGAAACCGCTTTTCCTTATATTGAAAAAGTACGTTGCCGTCCTGTAAAGCGCGTATTTAAATCTGTAAATCCAAAATTTAAAAGACTCCTGGTGGTTGATAAGATCAACGGAGGAACAAAAGCAGATGCCATGAATGCAGGAGTAAACATAGCTAATTACGATTATTTCATTAATACCGATGTAGACTGTATTTTGGATCAGGATACATTAACAAAAGTTATTCTACCCGTATTAGATTCTAAGGTAGAGGTAATTGCTGTAGGTGCTACTCTGAGAATGTCTAATGGTTGTGAAGTGGAACACGGTGTTATGAAAAGGGTAAGTCCTCCCAAAGCCATGATTCCAACTTTCCAGGAAACTGAATATTTACGGTCTTATTTGCTTGCTAAAATGGGTTGGTCCATGTTCAATCTTATTCCGAATGTTTCAGGAGGTTTTGGACTTTTTGATAAAAATATCGTTATCGAAGCTGGTGGTTATGATCCGCTTTCTCACGCCGAAGATATGGACATGACTTTGCGTATGGTGGCTTTTATGCGTGAAAATAACAGAAAGTATAAAATTGTCCAAATTCCAGATACCCTTTGTTGGACAGAAGGTCCACCAACTTTGAGTGTGTTAAACAGACAGCGAACTCGTTGGGGAAGAGGACTTCTACAGATTTTTGTGGTACACAGAAAATATTTATTCAACAGAAAATATGGGAGAATGGGTTGGATTGTGCTTCCATACGCTTTATTTTTTGAATTTTTAGCTCCTGTAATTGAAGCTATCGGGTTTTTATCATTAATATTTCTATTATTTACAAATCAAATTAATTTCAGTACTTTTTGGTTATTGATTATTTATGTATATTTAGTAGGAATTACAATGTCATTAATCACTATTTCATACGATTTAGAGGTTAAAAAACTATATCAAAATTATTCGGAATATCTAAAATTAGTTTTATTTTCGTCTCTGGAAGCTATAATATATCACCCATTAATTGTTTTCTTCACTTTGAAAGGTTATTGGGAGTTCTTAACAAGAAGAAATTTTAGCTGGGGTGCGATGACAAGGCAAGGATTCACCAAAAAAACACCAACAACATAAACAGTATAATTTTATTTTTACATAATGAATATTCAAATGAATTTTAGTTTCAAAAATAGCTTTCTAATTATTACCAAATCGGTATTATTTCTAGCTTTTTTGCTTTTTACTTCCTTCCATATCACCATATCTGCACAAACCGTTAAAGATCCTGATGGAAGTGTTGAACTTGCCAACCAAGTAAAAAACTTGTACAAGGCTGGGAATTGGGAAGCAGGTAAAAAATTGGTAGATGAAGGAATGAAAAAATATCCAAAAGAATCCGATTTAAAAATGCTTTCCGGAAGATATTACCATCATCAAAAGCAATATGATAAAGCTAGGTATGAATTGAAAAAATCTTTGGAATGGAATACTAAAAACGTTGATGCTAAACAAATTTTGGTAAACGTAGAACAAGAATCTAAAAGATATTCCAGTGCTATTTGTTATGTAAATGAACTACTTGAAGTTAATCCTTATTGGAAAGGACTTTGGAGCAGAAAAATTGAATTGTACGAATTACAAGGAAATACTGTTGAAGCCAACAGATTGCGTAAAAGACTGAGCCATATTTATCCTAAAGATTCCAAAGTTCAGGAAGATTATTTGTACAACACCGAAATGCAGGCTAATGCATTAAGAAAAGAAGGCAAAATTGATGAAGCTATTTCTTTAACTTCAGATCTTTTGAAAAAACAACCAGAAAATCCATCTCATTATATCAGTTTGGTTAATGACCATTTAAAGACAGGTGATTATTATTCTGCCTTAGCTTTTGCTGAAAGAGGATTAATGCAGTTTCCTGGTAACATAAGTTTAATTAACAAAAAATCCGGAATTTTAGCCGATCAAAAAAGGTATGATGAACTTCTTCCTTTCCTTAATGAACAAATGAAATATGGAAACAGAGGAGCTTTGCAACAACAATACAATTATTATTTATTGGAAGCAGCACGTACCGCAAAAGATAAAGATCCGGCTACACTTTATGGAAAAATTTTTGAAAGCAGTCCTGGAAATGATGAAGCTTTTAATTATGTTTTTAACGACGCTGTAGGAAATCAGCAATATGAAGAAGCTATTGCTATCCTCAACCGTTATAGAAGAGCCAGAGGTGGATCCAAAAATCTATCAATGAAAGAATTGATGGTTTACACCAGAATGGGAAATACAAGTCGTGCAGAAGGACTTACTAAACAACTTTTTGCACAATATCCTGGAGATACAGATTTAAAAGCTGCGTATGTAAAAATTTTAAATGTAGAAGCCAAGGATCTAATGGCTCAACACATGTATAACGAAGTAATTCCTGTTTTGGAACTTATAAAAAGATATGGTGACAATGAATCTTATAAAGCTGCGCAAAATTCATTATTTACGGCTTATTTGGAATTAAAAGATTATAATAATGCATTGAATGTTCTTAACGATATTCAACAAACAGAACCAAACAATCCTTTATTATATTTAAAGAAAGCCGATTTGTATTATAATCTGAAAAGATTTGACATGGCTCTAGCATCTTATGAACAAGCATTTCCACAAGTAAGCGAAGAAGAAAAATTAAAATATTTGGGAGGTTACGGTGATATGTTAACCCAAATCGTAAAAGATTTAAATGATCAGTATCGTTATGATGAAGCCATGACTTATGTAGAAAGATGGTTAGAAAATGATCCAAATAACCAAACAGCACTTCGTTATGCCATAAATCTTTCCAACCAAAGAAAAAAAATGGAGGATATGAAAACGTATGCACAAAGAGGTGCAGATGCTTATCCGGATGAAATTTTCTTTAAATTAAAACTGATGGAAGTGGATGGTTTAGATCCTGAAAAATATGCAAGTATTTACTCCGAATTACAAACAGAACTTACTGAGAATCCTTATCATCAAGATGCGATAAAATCTTTTGCTGTTGTTTCTGAAAAATATGGAAATCAATTGATTAAAAATTCTCAAAGCCAGGAAGCTTTAGATGTTTTAAATAATGCTTTAAAGTATATGCCCGATAATAAAGACCTAAAATATACTAAAGGTTTGGCATTTGAAAAATTAAAACGATTTGATTCAGCCTATGTATATCAGAAAAACTTTCAGCCTTCCCTTTTGGAACTAAAAGAGTTTAGAGAACATCTGAATTATTTGAGTTACAAAAGTTTTAGAAATGAAATTGGGTTATACCACTTGAGAAGTCGTTTTGCAGATATTGATGTACTTACTACAATTTCTACTTTAGAATATAGCCGTTACGGCATCAAAGACACTTATATTGGAAGAATAAATTATACCGGAAGAGAATCCGGAAAAGGATTTCAAATTCAAGGAGAATGGCAAAGAAACTGGGACGAAAAAACCAGAACAAAAATTGATTTAGCTTGGGCCAATCAATTTTTTCCAACGCTTGCTGCCAATGCCTCTGTTTTTAGAGATTTAGCCATTTTAAATGGCATTGAAGCAGAACTTGGTGTCGGATACCGAAAACTTTATCAAGGAGGAAACCTCATGAATGTGGTGGTAGGAGCTACAAAACTTATAGATCCTTGGCGATTAAATCTGCGTGTAAATAACTATATGTTGGACGGACAGTGGTTATATAATGTTTCTACCAATATAAGATATTACCTTACTTCTCCCAAAAATTATCTCATTGCTATGGGAAGCGTTGGTTCCTCACCCGATGTTGATTTAATCAATTATCAGCTTCATAATGGCTTTTCAGTAACCAATTCTATGGTTGGTGCAGGTTTTAGCCACTTATTAACGAGCTCTGTATCCACAGGAATTTTGGGAACTTGGAATCATTACAAATCGGATCAAGATACTTTCAGAAGTCTTTATAATATTTACATGAACTTAAATGTTTCCTTTTAAAAATTTAAAAATAACATTAGTACTACTCGTTTTAGTGCTGGTGAGTTGTTCTTTGGGAAAAACTCCTGAACTGAAATCTAATGGGTATGTAATTACGGCTGAAGAAGACGGTCCCAGTGAAAAATGGGCGGAATATCTTTACCGGCATTTACAGAAGAGATCTAAAGATCCTAAATCCATTATTTTAATAAAAGGAGCACCAAAACCTGGACCGGAAGGTTTTAAAAACATTCATTTTGAAGTCGCTTTTGATTTGAAAAATGAATATTGTATTGAACATAACTCCAAAAGATTACATATCCGCTCAAGAAGCGAAAAAACAGCACTTTGGCTGATTTATGAACTGATCGAAAGTATTTCTGCAGAAGACAACCGATTTTCAACCCCTGATCTTCCTCCATCTATCGTGAAATTTGAAGACGGATGCAAAGATTTCGATTTTGAATATCGTGAACCTCATTTCGCACAAAATCTGGAAATTGATCAAAGCTCTGTTTTTGGAAATAATAATGTGGAAACTGACTGGGGATTATGGGGACATCAACTTTTCAAGGTGGTTCAAGATTTTGCCAAACCTGATATGTTTGCCATGATCAATGGGCAGAGAAATCCTAACCAGCTTTGTTTTTCCTCGCAAGAACTGTATGAAGGAACTCGGGATTATATAATCGACAACTACGGAAAAGGTGAAAAGGAAGGTAATAAATTTATGATTATGCCTAATGACAACAACCTTATTTGCAGTTGCCATCTTTGTGCTGAAGTAGGAAATACTGATAAATCTGCAACTCCTGCAGTAGCAGATTTCATAAGAAAATTAGTAGAAACTTTTCCCAAACATCAGTTTTATACCACCGCTTACCATACGACCCAAAATGCTCCAGAATATCAGTTTGCAGAAAATTCAGGAATATTTTTCAGCACCATCAATCTTAAGAAAGGAATTGCCTTAAACGAAGACCAAAAAGAAACTAAAAAATTTCTGGAAGACATCAAAAAATGGCGGTTAACCAGTATGAACATGTATCTTTGGGATTACGGCGCTAATTTTGACGATTATCTCACTCCTATTCCATTACTCAATGGTTTACAAAAACAGTTGGTTTTCTTCAAAGATCATCATATTAAAGGAATTTTTCTTAATGGTAGCGGTTATGATTATATGTCTTTTGATGACCTAAAAACTTTTGTTGCATCTGCCTTGATGAAAGATACTACAGCAGATGTAGAAATGCTGATCACAAAATTTTATAAAAAAAATTATCCTGTAAGTGGAAATCTGCTGGGAAATTATTTCATTAATTTGGAAAACAGCTTTACAGCCAAAAACAAACCATACAACATGTATGGAAGTTTGAGAGAAGGTGTAAAAGTTTATTTAGATTCGCAGCAATTTGTGGAATTTTACCAACAACTGAAAAATATTATTCCCAAAACGCAAAACGCAGAAAGAAAAAAACTGGAAAAACTATATACTGCTCTTTCCTATTCCAGATTACGCTTGGCTTATATTAATGGGGCTAATAAATATGGATATGCAGATAAAGTAGGCTCATCTTTAAAAGTAAAGCCTGAAATTGATACTTGGATTTCTTCTCTTAAAAACTATGTTAATTACAGCGATATGTCTTCTTATAAAGAAACAGACGGAAGTATTGCTGCATTTATAGAAGAGTGGAATAAAATACAAGTAGCACCCAATTATCAAAATTATTTGTTGGATGATGCCATAGCGGTTCTCTCAGAAAAAGATGAAGGTTTTGAAAAAACCAATTTGCTTAATGACGGAGTTCCGGGTTTTGCGACCGATTATCATTTAGGTTGGTATCTCAACAGCAGTAAAAATTTTAAAATTTCTTTTTCCAATGCCCAAGCTAAAAAGGGAAACAAAATGCGTTTAAGATTTTTAAATTTACCAAGTCATAACATTATTCCTCCGCAGAAAATTACGATTAGTGGAAATGGAAAATTAATAAAGTCGGTTTCTGTGAGCAATTCCGGTGAAAATGTATCTACCGTTACCACTGATGTTCCTTTTCAACAATATCAAAATATTGAAATTTCTTTTGAAAAGAAAAACCAAGCTAAAAGTATTATTGCTGTAGATGAAATTCAAGTTTTAAATTAAGTATTATGAAAAATATATTTTCTCTTTTTTTTGCTGTTTCTATGCTCTTTATTATTTCTTCTTGTAAAGATATTAGAAGCGAAAAAACAACACTTCAGGTAGAAGATAATAACAGGCATTATTACCCTATTTTGATGGGACAGAAGTTAGACATTGTTTTTGCCCTTAAAAATACCGGAAAAATCCCTTTTATTTTGGATGATGTTATTTCTTCATGTGGTTGTATTTCTATGGAAAAATCTTCCATAGGAACTATTCCTGCAGGGAAAGAAGGAAGATTAATGCTCACTTATAATTCTGCAAAAAACATTGGAGAAGTACAACATTATATTACTTTGTACGGAAATTTTGCCACGACCAATAAAATGGAATTACTTTTCGATGTGCATGTTGTACCGCAATCTTTATATACAAAAGATTATGAAGAAATGTTTCAGGAAGAAAAAGACCGAAATGCCAATATTGAAGATTTAGTAGATGGTGACGAAAATAACAAAGGTTATTATATGGATGGTGATTTTTAAATAAATGACTTTTTTATAAAAAAAATCCGCTTTACTCAGCGGATTTTTTTTTGTTATTTTAGTTCAAATCATACCGATCTGCGTTCATCACTTTTGTCCAAGCTTTCACAAAATCTTTTACAAATTTTTCTTTGTTATCATCCTGTGCATAAACTTCTGCATAAGATCTCAAGATAGAATTAGAGCCAAACACTAAATCTACTCTTGTTGCAGTGAATTTAGTAGCACCAGATTTTCTATCTACAATATTGTATAGATTTTCTGCAACTGGCTCCCATTTGAAGTTCATGTCTGTAAGATTAACAAAGAAATCATTGGTCAAAACTCCTACTTTATCGGTAAATACACCATGCTGAGTTCCTCCGTAATTGGTTCCTAAAACTCTCATACCGCCAATTAACACCGTCATTTCTGGAGCTGTAAGACCAAGTAATTGAGTTTTATCTAGCATCAATTCTTCTGGAGTTACCACATAATCTTTTTTCAACCAGTTTCTGTATGCGTCGTGTAATGGTTCTAGCTCTTCGAAAGATTCTACATCTGTTTGTTCTTGTGTAGCATCTCCTCTTCCTGCTGCAAAAGGAACTTTTACATCAAAACCTGCATCTTTAGCTGCTTGTTCTACTGCAGCACTTCCTCCTAGAACGATTAAATCTGCAATGCTTACTTTTTTATCTAAAGTTGACTGAATTTCTGTAAGTTTATTTAAGACTTTTTCTAATCTTGCTGGTTCGTTTCCTTCCCAGTTTTTCATAGGCTCTAGTCTAATTCTAGCACCATTTGCTCCACCTCTGAAATCAGAACCACGGAAAGTTCTCGCAGAATCCCAAGCTGTGTTGATGAGTTCTGTTCTGGTTAATCCAGAATTAAGAAGTTTAGCTTTTAATTCTTCGATTTCAGCATCAGAAAGCGTGTAATCTACTGTAGGAATTGGGTCTTGCCAAATTAAATCTTCTGCAGGAACATCTGCTCCTAAGTATCTAGATTTAGGACCTAAATCTCTGTGGGTTAATTTAAACCAAGCTCTTGCAAATACTTCTTGGAAATATGCTGGATCTTGGTGGAATTTCTCAGAAATTTTTCTGTATTCTGGGTCTACTTTTAGCGCCATATCTGCATCTGTCATCATAGGATTTCTACGAACATTAGGATTATGTGCATCAAGAGGTTTATCTTCCTCAGCAATGTTTACTGGTTCATATTGCCAAGCTCCAGCTGGACTCTTGGTTAATTGCCAATCATACTTGAATAATAAATCAAAGAAACCATTATCAAATCTTGTAGGATGAGTAGTCCAAGCTCCTTCAATACCAGAAGTTACCGTATTACCAGCTGCACCTTTAGGATTTATCCATCCAAAACCTTGATTTTCTAAACCTGCTTCTTCTGGATCTGGCCCTAATGTAGAAGCATCACCGTTTCCGTGAGCTTTTCCTACAGTGTGACCACCTGCAGTAAGTGCTACAGTCTCCTCGTCATTCATTGCCATTCTCTTGAAGGTAATACGCATATCTCTAGCAGTTTTCAATGGATCTGGATTACCATCTACTCCTTCTGGATTTACATAAATTAATCCCATCATTACTGCTGCTAAAGGATTTTCTAAATCTCTTTCTCCAGAATAACGGCTACCTTCGCTACCAGTTGGCGCTAACCATTCTTTTTCGCTTCCCCAATAAATATCTTTTTCTGGGTGCCAAATATCTTCTCTACCACCTGCAAATCCAAAGGTTTTAAGTCCCATAGATTCATAAGCCATATTACCTGCTAGAATCATAAGGTCTGCCCAAGAAAGCTTGTTTCCGTATTTTCTTTTGATTGGCCAAAGCAATCTTCTCGCTTTATCTAAATTAGCATTATCAGGCCAAGAATTAAGCGGTGCAAAACGTTGATTTCCTGTGTTTGCTCCACCTCTTCCGTCTGCAACTCTATACGTTCCAGCAGAATGCCAAGCCATTCTAATCATTAAACCGCCATAGTGTCCCCAATCTGCAGGCCACCAATCTTGGCTTTCGGTCATTAAATTTTTTAAATCATTTTTTACTGCTTCTAAATCTAATTTTTTAAATTCTTCTGCATAATTGAATTCTTCTCCTAGCGGATTGGTTTTCTTGTCATGCTGATGAAGAATATCAAGATTTAAAGCTTTAGGCCACCAACTCATTACTGATTGGTCACTGCCTGTATTTGCACCATGCATTACAGGGCATTTCCCTGAATTCCCTAATGACATTCCTGCCACTGGAATTGGGTTTTCTTCATTTTTACTGTGAATAGTTTCTCCTTGATGAGGGTTGTTTTCTTTTGGTAATTCATGATGTGGAAATGGACATTTCCCTTGCTCTGATGTACTCATATTGATTATTTTTTGTCAAAATTAAAAGTTTAATGGTGTTGTGAAGTATAATTTCAATTCATTAAAAAAATTCGAGTTATAGATTTTGACAATCAAAAATAAAATTTCAATAAATTATAACTATTGAAAATCTTTTTAAAAAATCTTATTTTTGAACAAATAAATTTATGAAAAAAATTGCATTCCTCCTCTTAATTTTAACTCTAAATTCTTGTATTTCAGTAAAAAAGTATAATGAACGCCAAGAAACACCCATTTCAAGCGAAAAGCTAAAACAAGATATAGACTACGCCTATCTAAAACTTCAGAAACTTCACCCTACTCTATATACTTATATTCCCAAAGAGACATTAGATTATAAATTTGACAGTCTTAAAAACACGATTCGTGAACCATTAAAGCCTTTAGAATTTTATTTTAAACTCGCTCCAGTTGTTGCTGAAGTGAGACAAGGTCATTTAAGATTGGTTCCGCCAGAGAAAAAACTCACAAAGAAAGAAATTAAAAAACTCAAAGAACAAAAAGGACTTCTGGGAAGGTTATCTTATTATGTAGAAAATGACAAACTCTATGTAAAGGACAACCCAGAAAAGGTAGCCAATATCAAAAACGGTTCAGAAATCATTGCCATTAACAATTTAGAATCCGAAAAACTGCTAAAAAAATACGAACCACTTATCACCAGTGATGGTTATAACACCACCTATCAAAAATATTCGATGGCGAGAAGATTTCCTACTTTTTTCACGGTAGAATATGGAATAATGGACAGCGTGAAAATAGATTTAAAATCCGAAAATACTCTTGACCAAAAACTCGTTACCCGAGAAAAAAAATCAAAAGAAGATAAAAAGAAGGAAAAAACCGATAAAAAACCAACAGAAGAAAAGAAAACCAAAGACTACAATCCTGTGACTAAAAGTTTCAACAGAAATTTGAAATTTTTAGAAAAAGACAGCAGCATAGCGTACATCAAAATCAAGACATTTTCGGGGACTTATTCTCAAAAATTTTACAGAGAAACTTTTCGAGAAATCAAAAAGGCAAAATCTAAGTACCTCATCTTAGACATCAGAGATAATTTGGGTGGTTCTCTTGCCGAAATTACGAATTTGTACAGCTATTTAGCAAAAGATAAATTCAGATTCATCAATGATTTAGAGGTAGCTAATAGAACTTCCATTACTCATGCTGATTATTTTTCGCACTTTCCGAATTATCTGAAACCGATTGCAGCAGTGGGATATTTACAATCTAAATTAATGAGTTTATTGATGGTACGTCACAAAAACGACAAATATTATTTAAAATCTCAGAACATTTTTACCCCGAAAAAGCCTAAAAAAGATACTTTCGAAGGGGAAATTTATGTTCTCATCAACGGAAGCAGTTTTTCTGCATCTTCTGTAATTTCTGCAAAATTAAAAAACGACAAGCGCGCAATGATTATAGGAGAAGAAACGGGTGGCGCCAATGACGGAACAGTTGCTGGAATTTATAGCACTCAAAAACTGCCAAATTCTAAACTAAAATTACCCATTGGATTGTTTTTGGTTCAGCCCAATATAGAATTCACTCATACCATGAAGGGTGTAACTCCAGATGTAGAAATAAAGCCTAATTTTCAACAAATTCTGGAACGAAAAGATATAGAATTAGAATGGATTCTGAAAGAAATCAAAGGAAAATAAACCTTCAAGGTTTTAAAAACCTTGAAGGTTTGAGTTTTTAAAATTCAAATATAAATCCGAAATAAGGAAGTGGCATATTTCTGTCAGACTCTCCTACTTCTAACAAATAATACTGTTGATCTTGTGGAGCATTAGGATTGGCAATAGTTCCGTTATCCGAAGTATCTCTTTGCAAATTTACCACTGGCAAATTGCTGGCGTTTTTAGAACCATAAACATTTACCACATCTACATAAAACGTAAACTGCCATTTGCTGAAAATCCATTTTTTCTCTGCTCTTATATCTAGTTGATGCGCTACATTTCCTCTCAAAGTATTTAATTGTGCAAAATTAGAAACTGGTCCATTTGCAATGTTCCAAATATTAACCAGAGCACTTCTGTTTAAATCATAAGGTGTTTCTGGTAAACCAGATTGTAATCTAAATCTTGCACCTACATTCCAATTTCTATTGAAATATTTTCCTGTAGTTAAAGAAAGAATGTGTCTAGAATCCCAACTAGAAGGCAATAAATCACCAGCAGCATTAGAAAATTTAGAATTCCCGAAAGTATAGGCTACAATTCCGTAGAAATTGTTTAAAGTTCTTTTTTGAGCTAAAATTTCAAAACCGTACGTTTCTCCGAAACCTCTAGAATCTACTGGTTCGTTTCCTACCACTCCGAAACCTCCACCTAAATTCGCTAGAGAAATTTGGTTTCTGAGTGAGAAAGGATAGTTTTTATATTTTTTATAATAACCTTCTACGGTAATTCTTAAATTGTCTTTTCCATTAAATTCTAAACCACCCACTAAATGTGCATTTCTGATGTATTTTAAAGTATTTTCATTCACCAAAGCATCATTCAGTTTAAGACCTAAACTCGTGTAAGCTGGAAGTTGATAGAAAATTCCTGTATTGAAATTAAACGCCCAATTTTCTGCAAATTTATAATTCAATGAAAATCTCGGAGAGAACTGCTCTAAAGGATTATTGGTTAAATCAGAATAATTGCTTGCATCTAATCTCGCGCCTAGTGAAACTTGTACTTTATTTTCGAAAAATTTCTTCGCCGTTTGTAGATACAATCCATATTGAACAAGATTTAATTCAGAGTTAATGACATCAAAATCTACCGAATTTTGATTGACTTGTTTCACGGTAGAATTATTGGTATACTTTGCGAAATTAATATTGGTTCCCGCGCTGAATTGATAATCATTCCAACTGAAATTTCTATCTATTCTCAATTTATTTTCGGCTTCTCTAGACTGATAATTGTACAATAAATTATCTGGAGTTTCTATATTTCTGTAATATTTAATCGCTTGATTATCGAGCATATTTCGGCTCAAAGTAAATAACCAGTTCCCGTTTTCTACCAAATGTCTGTAACCAGCTCCAACCGTATAATTCCACTGTGGGGAATTAGGCAATCTGTCTATCAAAGTTAGATTATAAATTGTTTTTTTAGCATCAAAATTATATTCAAACTGGTCTTTTGAACCTAAACCTATGAAATACAATTCGTCACCAGATTTATATTTTTTAGACACTTTGAAAGTTGCATCATAATAACTTGGTAAAAAAGGCAAACCAATTCCTTTGAACAGCAACTGAAGATTAGATTTTCTAACTGAAAATAATCCGCTCCATGATTGATCTTTGCTTAGAGGACCATCCATCATCAATTGTAAATCATCAAGACCTACAATCGCTTTGTACCCGAGTTTATCTTTTCTGGCTTGTTTTAAATTAAATTCAAAAAGCGAAGACAAAACGCCATTTCTCTTTGCAGGAAAAGCACCGCTGTAAAAGTCTACATCTTTGATGAAATCTACGGTGATAATTCCTCTTGGTCCACCGCTTGCTCCTTGCGTTTGAAAGTGATTAATCACAGGAACTTCTATTCCATCAATGTAAAATTTATTTTCTGCAGAACTTCCTCCACGGATAAAAAGGTCATTTCTGAAAGTTGCCGTACTTCCTACCCCTGGAAAACTTAGAATTGCTTTAGAAACATCACGATTAGAACCTGCATTTTTTTGCACTTCTTCGCTTGTAATATTTCTAAGGGAAATTGGGGATTCTGCTGTGGTTTTGTACACTTTTTTGGTAATCGTTACTTCTTTAATCTGAGTAGCGACTTTATTCAAGCCGATAGAAAAAGTAAGATTCTGATTAGGAACTACGTTGATATCATTCAGAAAGCCATCATCATAACCTTCTGCTGAAATTCTGAAATTATAATTTCCTGTAGGGATTTCAGGAATTAAAACACTTCCGTTTCCTATGAAAATTTCATCTTTACCTCCTTGAATAGAAACGTTAGCCGAAAGTGGCTTTTTAGAAAATTCATCAAAAACCGAGATCGTAACACTTCCTACTTGTGCCAAAACTACGGTGGTCACTAATAAAAATAAACTGGTAATTAATTTTTTATACATCAAAAAATATTTTTAGCAAAAATAAAACATTTGTTTAGAAAACACGATAAGAAATAGAAATGACGCTTTCAATAAGCGTCATTTCCCCTTAAAAACAACCATTATAAAAACTATGAAATTATGGAAGAATGACCTTGTCAATAACATGAATAATTCCATTAGAGCAAAAACAATTTAAGTACTAATAATGAAAAATAATTTTATTTAATCATTAATAGCATTAATTTTTCTTCAAAATTAGTAAATCAATTATCTAATTGATTATTTTTAGTATAGAATTTTACCATAATAGTTATTTATAAAAAAACTCCCTCATGAAAAAGGAAGGTTAAAATATTGAAAATCTTAAATTTATCTTATAAAACAATTTCATTTTAAGTTTAAAATAAACTCTCATCCACAAAATTCGGCAAAGTCACTTTCAAATTCGGTTCTGCTTCCATTGCGCGTTTTATGGCAAAGATTGCACCTTCGTTTCTTGCCCAACTTCTTCTGGAAATCCCGTTGTTTACATCCCAAAAAAGCATTGATTTTAATCTTCGGTCGGCATCTTCAGAACCATCCAATAACATTCCGAAACCGCCATTAATCACTTCTCCCCAACCAACTCCACCTCCATTGTGAATAGAAACCCAAGTTGCACCACGGAAACTGTCGCCAATCACATTATGAATCGCCATATCTGCTGTAAAACGGCTTCCATCATAAATATTAGACGTTTCTCTGTAAGGTGAATCCGTTCCCGAAACATCGTGATGATCTCTTCCCAAAACCACTGGTCCTATTTCTCCATTTTTGATGGCTTGATTAAATTTTTCTGCAATTTTCATTCTTCCTTCTGCATCGGCGTAGAGAATTCTGGCTTGAGAACCAACAACCAAATTATTTTCTTGCGCTCCTTTAATCCAAGTAATGTTGTCTTGCATTTGTTGCTGAATCTCTTCTGGAGAATTTTTCATGATTTCTTCTAAAACTTCACAAGCGATTTCATCGGTTTTATGTAAATCTTCAGGTTTTCCTGAAGTACAAACCCAACGAAACGGCCCGAAACCATAATCAAAACACATCGGTCCCATAATATCTTGAACATAACTTGGGAATTTAAACTCTCTTCCCAAAGTTGGGTTTTCTGCTAAAACATCGGCTCCAGCTCTGGAACATTCAAGCAGAAAAGCGTTTCCATAATCAAAGAAATATGTTCCTTTTGAAGTGTGTTTATTGATTACTGCTGCGTGTCTTCTTAAACTTTCCTGAACTTTTTCCTTGAATAATTCTGGCATTTCTGCCATAATTTTATTGGAATCTTCAAAAGAAATTCCGACAGGATAATAACCTCCTGCCCAAGGATTGTGAAGCGATGTTTGGTCACTTCCTATGTCGATTTTTAAATTTTCTTCATCAAATTTCTCCCAAACTTCCACCACATTTCCGAGATAAGCCAAAGAAATAGTTTCTTCATTTTCTTGTGCTTTTCTCACTCTAGCAACCAATTCGTCTAAATTTTCATGAATTTCATCAACCCATTTTTGTTCGTGACGAATTTTGGTAATTTTCGGGTTAACTTCTGCACAAACCGTGATGCAACCCGCTATATTTCCTGCTTTTGGTTGAGCTCCAGACATTCCACCTAAACCAGAAGTTACAAAAAGTCCGCCTTGTGGCGATTTTTTAATTTTTCTAAAAGCATTCAGAACCGTAATCGTAGTTCCGTGCACAATTCCTTGCGGACCAATGTACATATAACTTCCTGCGGTCATTTGTCCGTACTGCGAAACTCCCAAAGCATTAAATTTCTCCCAATCATCAGGTTTAGAATAATTAGGAATCACCATTCCGTTGGTTACGACAACTCTTGGAGCATCTTTATGACTTGGAAATAATCCCATTGGATGACCAGAATACATCACCAACGTTTGTTCGTCTGTCATTTCAGACAAATATTTCATAGTCAAAAGATATTGTGCCCAATTTTGGAAAACCGCACCATTTCCACCGTAAGTAATCAGCTCATGAGGATGTTGCGCCACTGCATAACTCAAATTATTTTGAATCATGAGCATGATAGATTTCGCCTGTAAAGATTTTCCTGGATATTCTGAAATTGGTCTTGCACACATTTCGTAATCTGGACGAAAACGATACATGTAAATTCTGCCATATTTTTCTAATTCTTCCTTGAATTCTGGCAATAATTCTGCATGAAATTTTTGTTCAAAATAACGCAAAGCATTCTTTAGCGCTAACTTTTTCTCTTCTTCATTGAGAATTTCTTTACGTTTTGGAGCGTGATTAATTTGGGTTTCGTATGGTTTTGGTTGAGGAAGTTCGGTTGGAATTCCTTGTTGTATCTGTTGTTGGAAAGTCATTTTTAATTTAGATTTTTAATTATAAATTTTAGATGTAATTATTCTAAAAATATAAGTTCTTAAAGATATTAAAATTGAAAAATAAAAACCAAATTTCTATAAAAAAGATAGCGTTCCTACGGAACGCCACTTAAAACAATATTATTTTCTACACAGATATTGTTCCTACGGAACAAAACTTTAAAAATATTCAACAATAAAATTTCAATTTAAAATCAAAATTTATAATCTTTTATAAACCTCTTCGAAAGGAACTCTCATTCTATCGCCCCAAACTCCTTTTTCATCTCTTATTCCGCATGAAACAATCATGTTCACTTCTGCACCAAAAGGTAAATTGAGAATCTTTTTCACTCTTCGGCTGTCAAAACCTTCCATCGGACAAGTATCATAACCTTCATTGCTCATCGCTAACATGAAGGTTTGCGCTGCCAAAGCACACGTTTTATGCACTACTATTCTTGCATCATTTTCTGAAACTTGATAGGTAATTGGTCTGAAAATTCCAATAAGATTAACTAAAATTTTTCTAAAAATGCCCAGAATTCCTTGAAATTTAGAATACAAAAATGGCATTACTTTTCCATAATACATTTGCCAACGCTTGATTCGTTTTTCCTGTTTTTCGGGAGGCGTATTTTTCAAGACGTTTTGCGTTTCTAGTTCTGCCATTTTTTTGGCTCTTTTTCTGTGCAAATCTTGTCTCGTCACAAAAACTACCATTTGTTTTGCAGTAGTTGCTGCTTCCTGACTTAAACAAGCCACCGCCAATTTTTTCAAAATTTCTGGCTCAGTAACGTGGTAAAATTCCCACAATTGCATGTTAGAAGAATTGGGCGATAAAGTAGCCAATTCTATACAATGTTTCACCTTTTCTGTATCTATTTCTACATTTTGATAATGCCTTACAGAACGGCGATAATGAACAATTTCTTCAAAAGTTTTCATCATTTTTATTTATTTCTATCCTGCAACATCGGCACGAATTTATACGCTCCGAATTCTTCTTTCTCAAATTCCTTTTCAGAAATTTTGGTAAATCTATAGAGAATCTGTTCGTCTGTTTTTCCCATAGGAATCACCATTTTCCCTCCTATTTTGAGTTGTTTCAACAGTTCTATGGGAAGAATTTCCGCACCGCAAGTCACCAAAATTTTATCAAAAGGTGCAAAAGTAGGCAAACCCAAAAATCCATCTCCAAAACTTTGAAATTTCGGACGAAGATGCATTTCACGCAGTTTTTTTTGTGCAAAATCGTGCAAATCTTTTTGTCTTTCTACCGTGTAAACAAAAGCATTCATGGTGACCAAAACCGCAGTTTGATAACCGCAACCTGTACCAATTTCCAGAATTTTTTCCTTTTCCTGAACTTCTAATAATTCTGTTTGTTCGGCAACAGTAGAAGGATGCGAAATGGTTTGATTGGCCGCAATAGGAAATGCCCTGTCTTCATAAGCAAAATCCTCAAAAACACTTTCTAAAAAAAGATGACGCGGAACTTCGTTGATGGCTTTTAATACATTTTCATCTGAAATTCCAATTTTTTCGCGGAGGTATTCTACTAAAATTTTACGTTTTCCTTTATGTACAAATGAGTCCTGCATAAGAGTTGCGAGTTTCGGGATGCGAGTTTCGAGATTAGATTTTGATTAAAACAAAACTACTACAAAATGTTGGAGTTTACAAAAACTAGTAACTCTAATCTGGTAACTCGAACCAAATTTCTTATCTTTACCAAAACAAAATTTCTATGTTAAAGGCAGGTTTAGTAGGTGCTGGTCACCTTGGAAAAATTCACTTAAGACTTCTTAATCAATCAGATAAATATGAACTCGTAGGTTTTCACGACAAAGATGTAGAAAACGGAAAAAAACTAGAAGCAGAGTTCGGATACAAATATTTTGAAAATTTCGATGATTTATTGGCGGAAATAGACATGTTAGACATCGTTACGCCTACAGTTTATCATTATGATTACGCCATGAAAGCCATAGAAAAAGGGCTTCATTTTTTTATAGAAAAACCAGTAACCCAAACTCTGAAACAAGCGGAAGAAATTCTCTATAAATGCAGAGAAAACGGTATAAAAGCACAAGTAGGACACGTAGAAAGATATAATCCAGCGTTTATTGCGACCAAAGATTTCATTCAAAATCCTATGTTCATCGAAATTCACCGATTGGCAGAATTTAATCCGAGAGGAACAGATGTTTCAGTAGTTCTGGATTTGATGATTCACGATTTAGACATTTTGCTTTCTATTGTAAAATCTAAGGTGAAAAACATTCACGCAAGTGGAGTTTGTGTGGTTTCTAAAACACCGGATATTTGCAATGCGAGAATTGAGTTTGAAAATGGTTGCGTAGCGAATCTTACCACTTCTAGAATTTCGATGAAAGCGATGAGAAAATCTAGATTTTTCCAACAAGATGCTTATATTTCAGTAGATTTCTTGGAGAAAAAAGCAGAAGTCATCAGAATGAAAGAAGCGCCAGAACATCCTACCGATTTTGACATGATTATCGAAAATGCAGATGGCGAAAAATCTCAAATTTTATTTGAATATCCTAACATTCAACCGAATAATGCAATTTTAGACGAACTAAATTCTTTTGCTGATGCGATTAATGAAAACCGTGAAGTAGAAGTTTCATTAGAAGACGGAACAGAAGCGTTGAAAGTGGCTTTGGAGATTATGAAGTTGATTTCTTAAATTGAATGGATAATGGAAGTTTTTAAATCAAGTAATAACATTTTTTGAACTCATATATGAAAAACATCGTTGTAATCGGAGCTGGAACCATGGGAAACGGAATTGCCCATACTTTTGCTCAAACTGGTTTTAAAGTAAATTTGGTAGATGTTTCGCAGGAAGCATTAGATAGAGGAATTAAAACCATCACTACCAATTTAGACAGAATTATTGCAAAAGGTAACCTTACCGAAGAACAAAAAACTGAAACTCTTGAAAACATTACTACTTTCACAGCGCTTTCTGATGCTTGCGGAAACGCAGATTTAATCGTAGAAGCTGCAACAGAAAACCAAGATTTGAAGTTGAAAATTTTCAAGCAAATGGATGAATTGGCGCCAGAAAATTGTATTCTCGCTACCAATACTTCATCTATTTCTATCACTAAAATTGCAGCAGCAACAAAGCGTCCTGAAAAAGTAATCGGAATGCACTTTATGAATCCTGTTCCGATTATGAAATTGGTAGAAATCATCAAAGGTTATTCTACTTCTAAAGAAACTTTTGATGCCATTTTTGAGATGTCTAAAACTTTAGGAAAAGTTCCTGTAGAAGTGAATGATTATCCAGGTTTTGTGGCGAATAGAATTCTAATGCCAATGATTAACGAAGCTATAGAAACACTATACAACGGAGTTGCTGGTGTAGAAGAAATTGACACCGTAATGAAACTAGGGATGGCTCATCCAATGGGACCGCTTCAGTTGGCAGATTTCATAGGATTAGACGTTTGTTTGGCGATTCTCAATGTTATGTATGACGGATTCAAAAATCCTAAATACGCTCCAAATCCACTATTAGTAAATATGGTAACTGCAGGAAAATTAGGCGTAAAATCTGGCGAAGGTTTCTATGATTATTCAGAATCTAAAAAAGCTGAAAAAGTAGCGAAAATGTTTGCGAAAAATTTATAGAAAAATGTTTAAAGGAAAACTTTTATTAACAAAGCAGAGTATATTTTTTTTGATATTATTGATCATATTATTAATACCAAATTTTTTTGTCTTATCATATTTTCAAGATATTAAAGGGAATACTTCTATGTCACTTGGATATATTTTACTTTCTTCTTTAGTATTAAGTTTTCCTTTAATTTTTATCAAAAAAAAAACTTATTTTTCAATTGGGTTAATATTTCTAATTTTATCCCCATTAGAAATCATTTTTGTTAAATTACTTGGTATTCCTATTACGGTAGGTTTCATGAGTTCTGTTTTTAGCACTAATTTTAATGAAGCAAAAGAACAATTCATCTCTAATAGAGCTTTAATTATAGCGATAGTTAGTATAGGTATATTTTACATCTTTATTTTAAATAAAATAGAGAATAATTATTTATCAAAAAGAATAAGAATCATAATACTACTCGTTTTTTCTATCTTTAACCTATTGTTATTCTTCCAAATGTATAATATTCAGAAAGGTGAACAGCTAACAAAAACTGAAAAAATAAAAATTGCCTTTGAAAATACTTACCTAAAATATTTCAAAATTTATCCTTTAAATCTTCTTATCAATTCCTATAAAACATTAGAAAACGATAGAAAAGCAAAAGATTTAAATGACAAATTAGAAAACTTCATTTTCGCTGCCCAATCATTAAATAACAAAGAAGAGAAAGAAATTTATGTATTAGTAATTGGAGAAACTTCTAGATTCAATAATTACCATTTAAATGGATATCAAAAAGAGACCAGTCCATTTTTGGATAAAACAGAAAATCTATTATCATTTCAAAACGTTTATGCCGGTGCTAATCTTACTTTATTATCTCTTCCTCAAATTATTACTAGAACTCATCCGCATAATAAGAATATTCAATACGAAGAAAAATCCGTTGTTGATGCCTTTCAAGAAGCTGGTTTTCATACTTCATGGTTTGCAAACCAAAGCAGTGAAGCTACCATAGTAAAAAGATTAAAAAATAAGGTTGATTTTTTCAAATCAAGCAATGCAGAAGTAGGAGTTAAAAACTTTTTAGATGAAAACATTTTACCAGATTTTATTAAAATTATTAATAACAATTCTAACAAAAAATTCATCGTAATTCATTCTCTAGGAAGTCATTTTAGATACACTAATAGATATCCTGACAATTTTAAAAAATTCACACCTGTAATGGAAGGCACAGGCTATAATAACCTAGATATAAATTATAAAAATGAGATTATTAACTCTTATGATAACTCTATCCTTTACACAGATTATTTTTTAAATCTACTTATTAAAAATTTATCTCAAAAAAAACAAAAAACTGTACTCATATATGTATCTGATCATGGCGAAAATTTATATGATGATGAAAAAAAATTTCTAGCTCATGGTTCAGCAAACCCTACGAAATATGAATATCATATTCCTTTTTTTATTTGGTATTCTAAAGAATATGAAAAAACAAACACAGAAAAAATTAAAAATCTGAAAAACAATATTTATAATCCTATAAGTTCTAGTACTACATTTTATACTCTATTAGATCTTGCAAATATTCAGTACAAAAACTCCAACCAAGAATCATACAAGAGCATTTCTTCTCCTAAATATCAAATTCCAGAGAAAAGGTTTATGTTAAACAGCGAGGAAAAAATCATTGAAATAAAATAACGTTTAAATTAATATTAGTGCGAAACCGAACTCAAGAAAACTATTTAAAATTTTCAGTATTCGTCATTACTTTGGTGATGATTGTATTGCGTTTTTTGCTCAACGAAAAAGGAAGAGTCACGCCAGATTCTATCCGTTTTATGAGACAAGCTCACGTTTTTCCAGAAATCGACAATACTACTGCTCCACTGCTTTATCCTTTATTCATAAAGGTTTTCACTGTGTTTACAGATGAATTTTGGTCAAGTAAAATTGTAGGAATATTGTGTTACCTTTTCATGGTGTTTTTCGCTTGGAAAAAGAAATTTTATTGGCGAGAAAGTCTTTTAGTTGGGGCTTTATTCTCTATGATTTCCTTGTTTGCAGCTACACTTAGCGAAACATTATTCTTGCCATTTTTATTTATATTTTTCTATGTTGCAAGAAACGTTTTGCTAGAAAAATATTCTAAAATTTTAAGCATTTTCTTATTAAGTTTATCCGTTATTTTGCTATTTAATGTTCGTTATAGCGGATTATTTTTCATGGGTGGATTATTCGCTTTTGGTGTGCTGAATTACAATAAACCTTTTGCAAAAATTTACATCATTTCAAGCATTATCGGATTGGTTTATGTTGCAGGTTATAAACTCTTCTTTATAGATGTTTTTAACCAAAATTACGTCAATAAATTTCTAGAAATTGGCTTAAAACCCACTTCATTGCTCGTAAAAGAGTTCTTTTTAGCTATCGGAACGAGTTTTAATCCTTTCATACATATTCTCAATCCTAATGGTGGAATTCTCAATGTAGGAATTCTCGGAATTGGCTTTTTAAATATTGCATTTTTCACCTTTATTTTCATCAAAAATAAACTTTCGGCAACCGAAAAGATGATGGTTTTCTTATCGGTTTTCGGGATCATTTGTTCGTTTTTGATTCAGTATTTTTATCAAACAGATCCTTTAGATTATCGTTTATTGGCGCCGTTTACTTTCGGAATTTGGCTGGTTTATTTCAAAAAACTTCATCAAATTTTTGGAAAATTGGTTTTTGCCATCGCTTTTTTAAGTTTAATGACAGGTTTTGTGTTCAGTTGGCTTTCCAGAGGTAATTATCTGGAAAACAGAAAACTAATGAAGGAATTTTTGGTTAAAGAAAAACTTATGGACAGTAAAATTTACTACTACCGTCCCGTTAAAGACGAAAATTTCAGCAGCTCTAAAATTTCTGAAATCATCAGCACGATAAACCCAAAAGTTTACATCACCGAAAAGCCTGAAGATTCTTTGAAAAAAGAAGTTTTAACAAAATTTAAGATAGATTCTAAAGTGAAAATGAACAAAAACAAATTTCAATAAATAAATTTCATTAACTTTGTACTTAAGAAATTAAAATTCTAAAAATATGAAACTCCCTAAATTTTTAATGGCAGATAATTCTGAATTTCCAGAAGATTTATTTGTAGTACACACAGAATACCCAAGATTCATCCTAAACGTAGAAGAAGAAGAGGTAGAATGGTTAGATGATCTAGAAGGTGACGACGAAGAAACCATCGCTAACGAAGCGACTCAAGTAGTAGAAAAAGCATTCAAGTGGTGCGACGAAGAGTTAGCTAAGTATGATGACGAAGAAGATGAAGACTAAATCATAAAAAAATCCTCGAAATAATTTTTGAGGATTCTTTTTTTATTGTTTTTTAAATTTCAATAGTAATAAATTATCTTTATAAAGTTCTAAATAACCTTCGTTTACTACATATTTATTCACTTGTTCTAACACTGAAAAATAACTTTGCTCAGTCATCATATTATCACAAGCCATTTTAGTAGCTCCTACATTTCCTACATCAAAAGTCCCAGTTGAAGCGGTAATCACCACATCAGAAAAATAGTTATTGCAACCGCCGTTTCCTGTAATTCTCTTTCCTTCTATTACTAAAGTAGGTGCTTTCGCTCCTGAAAAATTATTATCTACCAAAGTCCATTTTGTATTGGCTACAGATTCTTGTTTAGAACCAATTTTAGAAATCGTAGCACATGAAATCACAGATGTAGAAATCACAAGTGCCCAAAATATTTTTTTCATATTCTAAAAATTTATCTTTCAAATGTAAGAAAAAAGTCGAGATTTTTATTCTCATCTCGACTTAAATTTTCACTAAATTATCTTAATTCTGCGCTGAATTCTTTTTGGAAATTCTTAATCAGCGAGTTCATTACTTCTGTAATTTCTTTGTCTTCTAAGGTTTTTTCCTCGTTTAACAACTCGAAACTCATCGCGTAAGATTTCTTGCCTTCTGGTAAGTTTTTACCTTCGTAAACGTCGAATAGATTGATGTTTTTCAAGAATTTAGATTTATTTTTTCTTGCTGAAGCATATAAATCTGCATAATAAACATTTTTATCAACCAATAGCGCTAAATCTCTTCTGATTTTATTGAATTTCGGAATATCTACGAATTTGAAATTATCTGTTTTTCTCAAATCTTGACACGTTTCTAACTCAATTTCTGCGTAGAAACAATCTTGGTCTATATCAAACTCTTTTAACAGTTTAGGAGACACTTTTCCTAATCTGGCAATAGTTTTTCCATTTGCTGTAATTTCTAAAGCATCACTGAATCTTTCATCTTCTAAAGATTTTTCTTCTGTAACTAGATTTAATCGATCAAGAAGCACTTTTACATAACCTTTTAACATATAAAAATCTGTAGAAGATTTTGGCATCAACCAGTTTTCTGCATACGTTCTACCAGTTGTAAGCAATGCTAATTGTTTTCTTTCCTCATATTTCTCGAACTTGTGATAAATTTTACCCAATTCGAAGAATTTGATGTCTGGATTTTTACGGTTGATATTGTAAACTGCATTTCCTAAAAGCCCTTCTAATAAAGATTTTCTCATAAAAGCTAAATCTCCACTCAAAGGATTTAAGAGTTTTACAGCGTTGGTTTCGTCTTTAACAGAAGTAAGAGAATTGTTCATCACTTCATTGAAACCATTGCTCTGAAGCGTTCTTGCCCAAGCATTTTCTAGTTCATCTTGGTCATTTACACTTAGTTTAACTGGAGTAAATGCTATTTTTTGAGGTGCATCTACTTTATTATAACCGTAAATTCTAAGAATTTCTTCTATTACATCTATTTCCCTGGTAACATCTGCTCTATAAGCTGGAACAGACAATTCTAAACCGTCTGGAATGTCATTAAGAACAGAAATTTCTAGAGATTTTAAAATTTCTTTTACTTTTTCTCTATGAATTTTAATTCCTAAAATTTTATCAAGTTGAGAATATCTAAAAATAACTTTAGTGTCTTCTATTTTTTTAGGATAAAATTCTAAAAGATTTCCTACTTTTTTACCACCTGAGATTTCTTCAATCATTTTGATGGCATGAGTAATTGTAGTTCTGGTATTATTAGGGTCTACTCCACGTTCAAAACGGAAAGAAGCATCAGTATTTAAACCATGAGCTTTAGCCGCTTTTCTAATCGCTACAGGATTGAAATATGCAGATTCTAAGAAAATTGTGGTGGTAGATTCAGAAACGCCACTGTCATTTCCTCCGAAAACCCCACCAATACACATTGGCTTGTTGTTTCCGTCTTTAATCATGATTTCAGAACCATTAAGCGTTCTTTCTACTCCATCAAGAGTTACAAACTTAGTTCCTGCATCATTTACGCCTACTTTTACTTTTTTGCCTGCAATTTTATCTGCATCAAAAGCGTGAAGTGGTTGACCAAAACCATGTAAAATATAATTGGTAATGTCTACTACATTATTAATTGGCGAAAGTCCGATGGCTTTTAATCTGTCTTTCAACCATTCTGGAGATTCTGAAATTTTTACATTTTCGATTACAGCACCAATATATCTTGGGCATAATGCTTCATCTTCTACTTCTAGTTCAAAACCATGTTCTCCTTCTGTATTCACTAAAACTGTAGAAACTTTTTCGAATTCAGATTTTAAACCATTGGTTGAAAGAAAAGCATGTAAATCTCTTGCAACACCATAGTGAGACATTGCGTCTGTTCTGTTTGGTGTTAAGCCGATTTCGTAAACCTCATCATTGGTTAAATTAAAATATTTTGCAAAAGGTTCTCCTACTTGGTAGATTTCTTCGTCTAGAACCATAATTCCGCCGTGATCGTCTGAAAGTCCTAATTCATCTTCTGCACAAATCATTCCTTGAGATTTTTCTCCACGAATTTTTGCTTCTTTCATTTCGAAAGCACTGCCGTCTTTAGCATAAATTTTAGTGCCAATTACAGCAACAGGAACGGTTTGACCAGCAGCAACATTTGGAGCGCCACAAACAATTTCTAAAATTTGGCCACCACCAATATCTACAGTAGTTTTTTTGAGTTTATCTGCATTAGGATGTTGTTCGCAAGTCAAAACTTTACCTACTACGATTCCTTCTAAACTGCCTTTTACAGATTCAAATTTTTCTATTCCTTCTACTTCAAGACCAATATCTGTAAGAAATGCACCAATTTTATCTGTTGCTAAATCTGTTTTGATAAAGTCTTTTAACCAATTGTTTGAGATTTTCATTTTTTAAAAAGATTTGAGATTTGAGATTTGAGATTTGAGATATCAAAAAACAAATAACTTTTATAAGTTTGCAAATATCGTGATTTTTTGAGAGATAAGGAAATTTTAGAATTGCAAATTAGGTTTCATCTAAAGCCAAATTATAATTCAATAAAAAAGTCGTCTCGAAATTTCGGACGACTCTATTGATATTTTAACTTTTTACTTTTGCCTTTTTACTTGGCTCTTGTAAAATTATCACATTCCAATTACTGGCATAGAAAGCATTAAGATGTGTTCATTTTCGTCTAAACCGTCAACTGGTTCTACAATTCCTGGACGGTTTGGTTGAGACATTTTCATCGTGATATCTTCAGAACCTAAAACAGATAACATTTCTGTTAAAAATTTAGAACTGAAACCAATGTTGATATCTTCACCTTTGTAATCACAAGGAATATTCATATCTGCTTTGTTTGCGTATTCTGTATCTTCTGCATGAAGATGAAGAACGTTACCAGAAAGTTTAAATCTAACTTGATTGGTAGATTTGTTTGATAAAATACTTGCTCTTCTGATAGAACTTAACAATAAGTTTCTGTTTACCGTCAGAACATTCGGATTTTCTTTAGGAATTACTGCAGAATAATTAGGATATTTCCCGTCAATTAGTCTACAAATCCAAATATTTTCTCCGAAAGTGAATTTCGCCATATTTTCATTAAACTCGATGGTTACTTCGTCATTAGAATTTGACAAAATATTTTTGAAAATAGACAATGGTTTCTTCGGCATGATAAATTCTACCGCTTCTTTATTGGTAACATCTGTTCTTTTATACACCACTAATCTGTGAGAATCTGTAGATACGAAATTGGTTTCTTTTTCTGTAAACTGGAAAAGAACTCCCGTCATCACAGGTCTTAGAGAATCGTTGCTTGTTGCAAACAAGGTATTGCTTAGCGCATCTGCAAGAACACCAGAACCTAGCGTAACTTTTTGTGACGCGTCAAATTCTGGTAATTCTGGATAATCTTCTGCATTATCTAGCGCTACTTCGTAATTGTCTTTCGGTCTCCCGTTCGCGCCTTCCGGCGCTCCTACATGCGACGGGG
>DITA01000104.1:0-16631 GCA_002422665.1 Flavobacteriales bacterium UBA6196 | reverse complement strand
GAGAGAATGAAGGCTCTGGAGAAGTAATTCCTCTCTCTGTTCCTGCTAATTTAGATGTATAACCGCATAAGAAGTGATATTGCGCTTGATCTTCATTTAAAATTGATACTGGAGGCAATACTCCGAATGCATCTGCTGATAAATAAACGATTTTTTTAGCGTGACCAGCTTTAGAAGGAAGTACAATTTTATTAATATGGTAGATTGGGTAAGAAACTCTAGTGTTTTCTGTGATAGAATTATCTTTATAGTCTATTTCACCATATTCATTTACCACTACGTTTTCTAATAAAGCATCTCTCTTAATCGCTCTGAAAATGTCTGGTTCTTTTTCTTCAGTAAGGTCAATTACTTTTGCGTAGCAACCACCTTCGTAGTTAAATACACCATTGTCATCCCAACCGTGTTCGTCATCACCAATTAAATATCTTTTTGGGTCTGCAGAAAGTGTAGTTTTACCTGTACCAGAAAGTCCGAAGAATAATGCTACATCACCTTCTTCTCCTACGTTTGCAGAGCAGTGCATAGAAGCCATTCCTCTTAATGGAAGATAGTAGTTCATCATGGCAAACATCCCTTTCTTCATCTCACCTCCATACCAAGTTCCTCCGATAATTTGGATTCTTTCTGTAAGGTTAAACATTACAAAGTTTTCAGAATTTAATCCTTGAGCTTGCCAATCTGGGTTCACTGTTTTAGATCCATTCATTACGATAAAATCTGGAGTTCCGAAGTTTTCTAACTCATATAATGATGGTCTAATAAACATATTCGTTACAAAATGAGCTTGCCATGCAACTTCCATTACAAATCTTACTTTAAGTCTTGTGTCTGGATTGGTACCACAGAACGCATCTACTACATATAATTTTTTAGAAGAAGAAAGCTGTTCTAAAACTAATTCTTTACAAGATTTAAAAATCTCTGGAGTTGTAGGGAAATTAACTTTTCCGTCCCAACAAATAGTATCTTTTGTTACATCATCTTTTACGATATATCTATCTTTAGGTGATCTACCTGTGAAAATACCCGTTTTTACAGCAACTGCGCCTGATTCTGTAAGAGCTCCCTTTTCAAAACCTTTATTTTTAGCAGACATTTCTGCTTTAAAAAGTTCTTCATAGGTTGGATTATACACTACTTCGTGATAACCTGTAATACCTAGATCATGTAGCTCTTGAATGATTTTAATGTTTTTCATAACTAAAATATTATTGTTCATATTTTTTTGTATTACAAAATTAGCAAAAGTATATAGTTTTACTAAATCATAAATTATGACTTTGGTCACTGAAATCCGTCATAGTTTAAATTTTCAAAATATTGTAAATCAATATATTAAATTTTTCCACTCTATAATATTTCTAAAATCGCGCTCAAAAAAGTAATTTTTGTAATCCCCAAATTTTGAAGCTAGAACGAAATCTCCGCCCCAAGCTCCCAAACTTTTAATGAAACTTGGGCAGTCTTGAAAGTGTTTTTCTTTGGCTGTTTTCATTCCTAAAAAATCACTTAACTTACTCTCGTGCAGCATCATAAGGTTAGAAAACTCTTCCAAGGTTTCACATTGTAGTACTTTTTGAGTAATTTCTGAAAACTCAGTTCTTAAATCTAAAGATTTTTTTTGAGACTGAAAAGCTCTTATTCCTTCTCTGCTATCTTGTTTTTGATTTAAATGAATGAAGATTAATTCATCAGTAAAACTAGGATTGAATACTACTCTTTCTATCTTTCTCGGGTTATTTTGATAAAGAATGGCAGATTTTTCTTGAGCCACAGCTATATCATATCCACTTCCACCGAGAGACAGTTCATTAAGAAGAAAAGCATCTATATGAGACCACTCTGCTAAATTATTCATCAATGTAGAACTACTCCCCAATCCATAATTCGCGGGGAACTGTAAATTAGTTGTAATCTTATACGTAGAATCGCTATGAAATTTTTCTGTAGAAAGTTTTTGGACGTTTTGAAGCACTTTTAGAATAAATGCTGCGCTTTCAGGAAGGTTGGTTTGTACAATTTCCCAATTTTTATAATCTATTTGGATAGAAAGCCAAGGTTTGTTCTCATGCAATGCCTCCCAAAAAACGATGGAAGCACCATCTTTTTCTTCTCCTGAATAAAAATCTTGTCCCAATCGAGTAGGTACTGCTAAAGCTAAAGCTCCATCTAACACAAAGTATTCTGAAGTAATCAGTAATTTGCCTGGTGAAAATATGTGATTTTTCAAAGGATTTTATTTTTAACAAAAATAAAAAAGAAAAAGCCACAAAAAAATTTGTGGCTTACTTTATTTTAAATTGCAGATGCAACTGTTACTTCGGAGTTAATCTTCTTTATCAGTCCTTGCAAAGTTTTTCCTGGCCCTACTTCTACAAAATTTGTAGCGCCGTCTTTAATCATATTCTGTACAGATTGCGTCCATTTTACTGGTCCTGTTAATTGAGCAATCAGATTTTTCTTAATTTCATCCGGATCTGTAACAGCAGTCGTTGTAATATTTTGATAAACCGGAATGGTTGCTTTTCTAAATTTTGCATTTTCTATTGCCGCAGCCAATCTTTCTTGAGCAGGTTGCATTAAAGGTGAATGAAACGCACCATTTACAGGTAAAATCAATGCTCTTTTTGCACCCGCTTCTTTCATAGCGTTGCACGCTTCTTCTACCGCTTTCGTTTCACCAGAAATCACCAATTGTCCTGGACAGTTATAATTCGCTGGAACTACTACTCCATTAATTGATGCACAAATTTCTTCCACTTTAGCATCATCTAAACCTAGAATTGCTGCCATAGAAGATGGATTAATATCACAAGCTTCTTGCATCGCCAAAGCTCTTTCTGAAACCAATTTAAGCCCATCTTCAAAACTTAAAACTCCATTAGCAACTAATGCAGAAAATTCTCCTAGAGAATGTCCCGCTACCATTTGAGCTCCCGTTCCGTCAATTGCTTTTACAGCAGCTACAGAATGAATAAATATTGCTGGTTGTGTAACTTTTGTTTTTTTAAGGTCTTCATCTGTTCCCTCGAACATTATTTTTAGTATATCAAAACCTAGAATTTCATTACTGAAATCCATTAAGTCTTTAATTTCTTTTCTACTATCGTAGAGTTCTTTTCCCATTCCTACGAATTGAGAACCTTGCCCTGGAAATACAAGTGCTTTCATAATTTTTTTCGATAAAATTTGAGTCTTATTCTTCTTTTGTTTAGTATTAGTTTTTGCTATTAAGGAACTAATCTCACTACTCTGTAACCCTGGTTCACGTATGCTCCGTTTTTGTTTCGTACAAATTCAAACTTGGTAGCCAATTGGGTTTGAGGTTTATTCATTTGCTTAAACAATTCTCCTTTACTATTTTCTCTGGTCAACATATCATTTACTACGTCAAAACCAATTACTGCATACTTAGAAGGTGTTTTGCAATATTTTTTCTTATAATCTGCGAGAACTTCTTTTTCGAAGTCACCGTCTGTGTTTATTTTTCTATCCATCAAATACACCAAGCTCGCATTGCTGAGTTCGGCAATATTTTTTTCAAAAGATGGATGGTAATACATACTGAATGATTTCATTCCGCTGGTTTCTTTAGCCAAATCAATGATTCTTTTTGAAAAATCACTTCCTGCATCATCATTATCATTTGCTAAAATAGCAATCACTGGAGCGGTTTGACCGGTCATCATATTCGTATCTAACTGAATATCTGCCGAAGAATTTACTACGGTGATGTTTGCATTTTTCAACTGACCTTCTAACTGTTTTTTCATATAATTGGCATACGTTTTATTAGAATCTGCCACAATATATATTTTTTGGTCTGAATAAGCCAAAGAAACTTCTTTTACAATTCTATCTGCAAAAACACTTTGTTCTGTTTCGATAATCACCAAATTGCTATAATTTCTAAGCTCTGAAGAATTTGCAAACGGAGCTACCACAGGAATTTTTTGAGTTTTTACATAGTCTAAAACTTCTAAAACGTTTGACTTGAAAAACGGTCCTATGATTAAGTCTGTATTATTTTGATTAATTTGGGTAAGTGAATTTTTAAAACTTGCTTCACTTCCTGCATCTATTACTTTTACATCTAGTTTTTGACCTGCTTTAGCGTTTCTTTCGATGGCTAATTTTGCACCCGTTAAGAAATCAGCAGCCATACTTCTGTATTTGCTGTCTCCATCATCAAAACCGAATGGCAACATCAACACTACATTTAGTTCATCACCAGATTTTTTAATATAGCCCGCTTCTAATTTTTTCACTTTTAGAACCATTCCTGGTTTTAAACCTTCTGAAAGTTTAGGATTAAGTTCTAGCAATTGGTCTAGCGAAACATTAAATTTATTAAGAATCCCGAAAACAGTATCGCCATTCTGAACCGTGTATGTTTGGTATTCGTCTGCAACTACGTTCTGAACTTCTGCTTTTTCGGTTTTTTTATCTTCTTGCCAAGTTACTGTTTCTTTAACCTTAGAATTTTGAGGTTTTTTCACATTAATGACTTCACCGGGTTGCAATCCTTTTTCTTCTAAACCAGGATTGATGGTAAATAATTCCTCTTGAGTAAGGTTAAAACTTTTGGTAATTCTGTAATAATTATCTTTTGGCTGAATCACATAAGTTCCTTCATCTGCTTTTGGCTTTTCTATTGCCTTTTCTACAGGTTTTTCTACTGGAACTTCTGTTTTTACGAATGCATTTTGATCTGCATATTTTTTGATATTTTCAGCAGGCAAAGTTACCTCGTCACCAATTTTCATATGCTGATCTAAGTTAGGATTCAATTTTCTTAAATCCACTTCAGAAATATGATATTGTTTGGTAATTCCGTAAATCGTTTGCTTCGGTTGAAGAACAATTTTGCCTAATTTTTGATTGGTAGTAGCCACCGCTTTTTCAGTAGTTTTTACAACTTCTGAGTTTTTCTTAGTGATGATTAAAACATCTCCAATCGCTAATTTTCCCTCTTTGATTTGAGGATTTAGCTTCGTGAGTTCGTCTAGTGTTACGCCATATTTTTTAGAAATATTATACGGAGTATCACCTTTTGCTACAGTGTGTGTTTTCTGTGCAAAAGCTACAAAACCTATTAACGTATATATGAATACAAGATATTTTTTCATCCTTGTTATTTAAATTGCAAAATTAATGTTTTTCGGGCTAAAATTCGCTAACAATTAAGACAGAATTTAAAACCTCCATTTCTTGGTAACAATTTTCGAGCCATTTTTCGCCGTTTTCCGCGAAAAAGACACTGAAATTGAGGCTTCTTTCTTGCCAGTTATTAGCAGGGTGAATTTCTGAATACAAACGCTGAAGATAATCTATTTTATCTGCGTGAAGAATTTTTTCTGCACGTAACAATCTTTTCTTAAATTTCTGAAAAGACTTCAATTGTCTCGTTTCTTCTGCTTCTACCATATTTCTAAAGGTAACGGCAGTAAGTGAAGCTTTATTTTTTAAAATTTCAAAATTTTCTTTTAATAATTGCTCTCGGCTTTCTAAATCAGCATTCAGTTCTGATTCTTTCAGCAATTTTTGATTTAAGAATTTCTGGAAATCTCCCAAAAAGTCTTGTAAGGCTACTCCAGATTTTTCTATTTTATCTAAAGTTTTCTTTCTAAGGAACAACATAGAATTTCTAGGAACCAAAAGTGGAAATTCTACCCCAAATTTTTCAAAAACCTTTGGCATTTCTAACCAATACATGATTTCCGCATTCCCGCCAATGTAAGCAATATTGGGCAAAACTATTTCTTGAAAAACAGGTCTTAACAAAGCATTCGGTGAAATTTTAGACCAATCTTCTGCCAATTCTTCTAAAGTAAACGTGAGATTTTTATCTACAATCTGAAATTGTTCTCCATCGAATTCTATTCTATTTCTGGTGTCAGACAAGTAGAAAAGGTTGATTTCTCTTGGGTTTACTTGTACTTTCCCGTATTTCTCTGTTAGGAATTTTACATTTTCTTGAGAAAAATGATGTGTCGTTTGATCTAGCAGTTCTTCTTTGAAGATAATTTGCATTTGATTTTTGAGCAAAACATCGTCTCCATCTATCATTAAAAGTCCAAACTCCGCAAAAATTTCTTGAACCAAAATCTGAGTAGCTTCGGTAAAAGTTCTTCCTTTTTGATAAGCTTTTTTGGCAAGAAGAATAAGCTGTGTTCCGAAAACATCATCTCTAAATTCTCTTTCGAATTCTTCTAAAAAACTATTGTCTTCTATAATAATTCTGCCAACTGCACCACCAGAATTTCCTTTGACTTGATAAAAACCATTTGTAGTTTTAAAATGATTAATCTCCTCAAAATCGTGGTCTTCTGTAGCCAACCAAAAGATAGGAACAAAATTTTTATCTGACTTTTGAGTTAAAAAATCAGCCGTTTTGATGGTTTGTAAAATTTTGTAAACAAAATATACCGGCCCAGAAAACAAATTCAGTTGATGACCTGTAGTTACAGTAAAAGTATTTTCGGATAAGAGCAAATCTAAATGCTGCGATTGCTTAGCACTTAAATCTAAATGCTGATGCTGCGCTCTAAGAACGTCCACCAATATTTTTCTTTGCTCTAGTGTATAGTCATGTGCTTTCTTTTCTGCTTGTAACAGTGCGTTTTCTAAGGTAAACTGGTATGCAGAAAACTGCGGAATTTCTTGTTGAAGAAAGTCCTTGATTAATTTCGGGATGGTTTCTAAATCTTGAAACGGAAATTTAAACTTCGGCATGAAGCAAATTTAGTGAAATAAATACCAAACAATTCCTAAATTCAATCGAAAATCATAAATAGGATAATTGGGAGCAGCGAATGATTTGTTTTTCATAAAAGTAGTGTTTACATGCTGCGCTTCTGCATAAATAAGCATTCTTTTTACTTTCATATTAAAATAAGCATCTGCAATAGGTTGACCACCAATAGAAGCGGTATTTGCAGAAACTGCAAATTCATTGAGTACTGGGAAATATTCTCTGGAATTAAATTTAGAGAAATAATACACTTTTATTCCTGTTTGAATTTCTGCAGCATCTTTGAACGCTTTTGCTTGGTAATAAGCATTTAATCTCCCGATAAAACTAGGCATTGGGTAAAGATTTTTCTCAGACAAAGCAGATTGGAAGAACAATTTGGTATTGAAATTAAGTTTCCAATAAGAAAAAGTAGCTTCGCCACCGATTTGAGAAATATTGTGTGATGAATCGCTTTGCTTTGGTTGATAATCAGCACCGATATAGGTGTAATTTTCTATTCTAAAATAATTAGCAAAAACTGAACTTTGGAACCACTTCAGATTGACTTTACCTCCGATTTCTAAAGTGCTTTCGTTTTTAGCATCTAAGAAATTATAATTGAAATTTTGGTAAAAAGATGGATTGATTAAATAGTTGAAACTCGGTTTAGAGGTTTGTAAATTTACATGAGCATCTAAAATATAATCTTTAATCGGTTCTAATTTCAAGTTGTTTTCTGAACGAAGGAAGTTGCCAAAAGTACTTCCGTTAGAATATTCTAGATTAGATTTTAAATCTACCTTGTCCCATAATTTGATTTCTAAATTCCCCACTGCGCCAAATCTGTTTTCTTTATTATCTAAAGGAATACTAACACCAACAATGGCTGGAAGTTCTTTGTCCGTTCCTAAATTAATCATTTGATGACGAACTCCCGCTTCTAATTTGAAAGTAGGTTTATCAAAAAGCAAGGTAAATGTATTGCTTAAATTTTTAGAAAACTTATAAGCAGACGTTCCATAATCTTCTACAACATCTGAATTATAAAACGACTCAGAACCTTGTTGTTTATACCAATATTTATTGGCTTGATGGAAAATGGTATGTCTAACTTTAAAAGGATATTTCTCTGAATTCACAAACTGAAATTCCTGAGAGAAATAATATCTTCTGTACGAAAATCTAGAATCTGTAGAGGTAAGATTTACCGCAAGATTCTGTCTATTATTAAAACGAGTGTCATCTCCCAAGAACAGACTTAAATCTTCTATTCCACCATTTTCTTCGTTGTTTACATTTTGGTGAATGTAATGTGTGAAAAACCGATAACGATTGTTCTTAGAATTAAAACGAGAAGATAAAACGAAATTATTAGAAGCTGCTAATTCTCTTTGGTATACACCTTGAGAACGTAATCCCATATATTCTAATGCTACGTTGAAATTTTTTCCTACATTTTGAGTATAAGTAGTTTTCAAGGCTGCTCCTTGTTTCATAGCATTATGGTAGATGAAAGATGTGGTAGGCGTTTTTACATCATAATATTTAACATCATCAATTCCTAAAATAAAATGTGATTTTCGAGTAGGTAATAACGCTAAGTTTTGTTCTTTATTGACACGAAACATTAAATCTTGAAATCCAGAACCGATGTTGGCAAATTGGATTTTTCCAAAATTGTCTTGGTTATTGTATTGTGTAAATTGATAAGATTTGTCAATAGTAAAAACAGTGTCAAAAATTTTCTTTTCAGAAAACTGAGTATAATGCTGGTAGTCATTTATGGTTGGCTTAAAGATTTTCAAAGAATCTTTTCTTCCTTTGTCAACAATCAATGTATCCGTAGGAACATTGCTATCTGTTTTATTGACGATTTGTGCTCCTAAAAAATGTACTGCAAAAAATATGATGAATAAAGTATATTTCATCTGTTTATATTTATTAATTTTTAATGGTCAGATGGAACACCCATAATCATGCAAATGTTTAAAAAAAAATAATAAGGGTGTTTCATTTTAATATTTTGAAGTACAAAAGTAAGAGAATTAATGGAAATAAAAAACCCTCCGAAATCGGAGGGTTTTTATGATGAAATAAATTTAATTAGTTAGAGTAGCTTGGATTTTGTACTACTAATGAACCAGGAACATTAATTTCTGCTCTTGGAATTGGGAAAGCAAGTAAGTTGTCACCAACATTTCTTACTCTTACAGCTGCACCAGAAGTATTTCTCTGAGTGATGCCTTGTCCTCTTCTCAATAAGTCAAACATACCATGACCTTCTCCTACAAACTCTTTTTTCTTTTCTTGATAAATATTTGCCAAAGTAACTGATGTAATTTCATCTAACTGCTGCTGAAGGGTTTTATTTATTGTTCCGTCTTGATTATAAGTATCAGTAAGTCTGTTACTTAAAATTGCTTTATAATATAGTAAAGCTTTTGCAGGATCACCGCCTGGCATTAACTCTGCTTCTGCACCATTTAGTAAAACTTCTTCAAATCTTACTACTTTAATATTATCAAAGGTGTTAGCATATTTACCATTTAAAACAAGTCCCGAAGTAATTCCTGCAAGTCTAATATCATTAGTACTGTAAGAACTTCTAAGTGCAGAAAGAACTTTCATGTTTCCATATCCAAGAGGAGCGTTAAGAAGTTTATAAGAAGTAGAAGTAGTTCCTAAATCACCTAAAGTACCAATTGCTAATTCAAAAATTGAATTTTGAGCAGAGCTATTTCTGAAACTGTTAGCATAATCACCTCTACCAATTACTGAATATCTACCAGAGCTAGCAGTAATAACTTCATTTACTAATTGTCTAACTTTTGCATAATCTTTTTTGTAAAGATAATATCTAGACATTAAAACTTTTACAGAAACTGTATTGAGAACTGTTTTATCTGTATAAGAATCTAAACTTGGCAACATTAAAGAAAGAGCTGTAGTGAAATCATTTTCAATCTGAGTTCTCACTTCGTCAACTGTTGCTCTAGCTTGTAATTTAGTAGGCTCATATTTAGTAGGAATTACAATACCTGTTGTCCCTCCTGAATATTCTTGTCCATAAAGTCTTAAAGCATCAAAAAATGCTAAAGCTCTAGCTGCATAAGACTGTCCTTTTAAGTAATTTTCTTTATTTTTAATTGCTGTAGGATCAGTACTTACTTTCCAAGTTAATGGAGTAGGAGATTGGTTATTAATAACTAAATTAGCTAAAGCTACCACTCTATACATTTGTGTATAAGGACCTGAAGCATAAGCGTCACTTGATAACATAGAGTAATTACTTACAGTATTATAATAACCACTCGCGTTATTAGAAAACATGTTATCACTTCTCACTTCTGAAATCATGGTAAAATCACATCCATAATAAGAGGCACTTCTCATTGCATTATATTGTCCTCTTACCGAAGATTCTAATTCTTCAATAGAAACTAACGGTCTTTGCTCTACAGACTGGAAAAATTCTGTCTCAACAAAGTCTCTACTACATGATGCCATAGTAAGACCTATTGAAAGACATGCTATTGTATATTTTAAAATGTTTTTTCTCATTTTTATAATTTTTTAAAATTGTAAATTAAATCCTAATGAATAAGTTTTCTGAACTGGTAAATTAAGATTATTTGCAGTATTTAAGTTATTTTCTGGGTCAAATCTTAAAGTATCATCATATAGATGAGTCCAAACATTATTCCCTTGAACATACACTTCAAATCCTGCTAAACCTGTATTCTTTAATAACTCAGAATTAAATTTATAACCAATCTTAACATTACTTAATCTTAAGTAGTCTGTCTTAGATAAGTATCTTGTAGAAACTCTATTTGATAATGTTGTATTACCATAAACTGGTTTAGGATTTGCAGCATTTGGATTATCAGGAGTCCAGAAATCTAATTGGTCTGTAGAACCTGCATAATTATAAGAATATTGACCATCAGATTGAGTGTAATTAGCCCAGTCATTTAATACTTTTCCACCAAAACCGTAAGTTGCCAAAGCCTCAACGCTAAATCCTTTGTAAACCACTTTAGTATTAATACCTCCATAATATTTAGAGAAGTTAGTTCCTTGAACCGCTAATTGTGCTGCGTTATAGTTAGATGTTGTTTCTCCATCTTTACCATTGATATACCATAGTGCACTACCTGTTGTAGCATCTACTCCAGCCCATTTTCTCATATAATATGTACCTACTGCTTCGCCTTCTCTTAAGATTGTAGAACCAGAGATTATATCAGCTCCACCATATAATTTTGTAATTTCATTATCTAATGTACTGAAGTTACCTCCTAATTCCCAGCTAAGATTTTCTGTACTAATAATTTCTCCGTTTACCTCAAATTCCCATCCTTTGTTAACCAATGAACCGATATTTCTGTCCATAGACGCTAAACCTTGAGACAATGATAATGGTTGTGAAAACACTAAGTCTGTTGTTTTCTTACTATAATATTCTGCAGTGAATGTAAGTCTATTGTTAAATAAACCAGCATCAATACCAACACTTAGAGGTTTAATAGCTTCCCATTTTAAATCTGGGTTATATACACCACCATAAGTTACAGCAGCTAAATCATTATAGTTAGTTGTGAAACCTAGTAATGAATATGGGCTACTAGAGATCTGGTTACCAACTTTACCATAAGACCCTCTCAATTTAAACATAGAGATTTGATCAATTTGCTTAATTAAGTTTATTTTTGCTAAATCTACTGCTAAACCAACTGAGTAGAAATCTCCCCATTTTTGATCTTCTGTAAAGTTAGATAAAGCATCTCTTCTATATGAAGCATCTAAGTTAATTAACTTATCAAAATTGTAATTAAACACTGCTGCATAACCAGTTCTAGAACTTTGCCCTCTATCTCCTTGGAAAGAAGCAGGCTTAACAAAATTTGTTAAAGTTTCTAATAATGGAGAACCTACAGAAGTAGCACTAGCTCCTACTACATGGCTCTGTCTTTGATAAGCTTCTTGGATTAATCTTACATCAAAGTTATTTTTATCTCCAATTTTAAAGTTATAACTTAAAATGTTTTGTAAATTCCAGTTAAATAATCTGTCTATAGACTCTGTTTTTCTACCATTTACTGCATATCCATCTCCGTGAACAGGGTTAAGATAAGTTTGGTTTTCTACATTGATGAATTCTCCACCAAATACAAATCTATAGTTTAAATTTTTAAGGATTTTATAATCAGCATTTAATGAAGCAAAAACTCTTGCTGTTTCTGCTCTGTAATAATTATTTTCAGCTAAGTATGCATTATTAAATAAGTTATTACTTAATCTACCATTTACCCCTAAATAGTAAGAACCATCAGGATTATAAGCCGCGTCTGTTGGTCTAGCAAATAATTCTGTTAAAATTGGGTTAGCAAAAGCTCCACCATTATTTAGCGTATTAATTTTACTATAAGACATCTGAATATCTGTACCTACCTTAAATTTATCAGACGCTTCATAATTTACTTTATTTGTAAAAGCAACTCTCTTGAAATCAGATCCTTTAATTTCACTCTCTTGTAAAAAGTAGTTTGCCGAGTTATAATAAGTTACTTTATCATTACCTCCATTAATTGATACATTTGCTGATTGTTGGTATGCAGATCTGCTTAATGCTTTTCTCCAATCTGTACTATTTGCCGTTGTATAGATATTTTGAACATCCGCATTGATATTACCTGCAATAGCTTCCGCAGCAAACTCTTCAGGTGTTAATCCAAAATAGTTTCCAAAAGTATGAGATAATAAATATCTATATTGTTCAGTATTTAAACCTCTTTGTCCCTCAATTGCTCTTGAGTTAGTTCCATGCTCAAAATTAATATTGATTCTTGGTTTACCTTTTTTACCAGATTTTGTTGTAATAACTACTACCCCAGCTCCAGCATCAGCACCATATACTGCAGTAGATGCAGCATCTTTAAGTACCGTCATACTTTCAATATCATCACTGTTAAGGTTGGCAAGAATATTTGCTGTAATTGCTCCTCTTGTTACGTCTCCAGCGGTAACTCTTACTCCATCTACAATATAAATTGGATTTACTCCACCATTAACTGAAGCAATCCCTCTTACTCTTACAGTAGCAAATCCACCAGGTTGACCAGAAGCATTCCCTGTCTGTACACCAGCAACTCTACCTTGTAGCATTTTATCAATTGATGCTACAGGAACATTTTCGATAGCATCTGCTTTGATGTTACCCACAGCTCCCGTCAATTCATTTACTGTTTTCTTTTGACCAAAACCTACAATTACGACTTCTTCAATCTTTTTTTCACCTAAAGAATCTTTTTTCTTTTGCGCCATAACAGCTTGACCTCCTATAAAAAATAGAGCACCTACTGTTAAAACTTTTAATTTTACATTCATATTAACAATATTTAATATTTTAATAGACAAAATTGTTAATAAATTTTAACATATCCAAATTGCTGTTATTTAATTTAAAATATATATCATATTTTATTTCTTTTTGAATTTTAATAAATTGAAAAATAAAAAATAAAATAAGTTTTTTTTAAAAAAAAACACAAATAAGATAAATTTATATTTATTGTTTTTAACATATTATCATATCTTATTTTATTTATTTAGAATAAATATAATTAAGCGTCGTTATACAGAAAAACCACTCTCTAAGAGTGGTTTTAAAAAAAATTTGTATGAATTACTACCAACCTGGGTTTTGCTGAGCCGCTAGTGTAGGGTTTGCACTTGTTTCTAATGTAGGAATAGGCCAAACAAATCTATAATCTGAATATGCTAAACCAGGAACATCACCTGTTTTAAACACATAAGGAATTCCTATTTTATAATCTGCAGCTACGGGATTCGCTCCATTTTTATATTTTTGAGGAATACCACTCATTGGTGCTACATCATCATGCTGAAGTCTATGAATTGTGTTCCATCTTAAGCCCTCTGCTAAAAACTCTATTCTTCTTTCTAAAAGAATTGCTTTTACAGCATCGGCTTTCGTTGCAAATGCCGTATATTGCTCAGTACCAGGATTCGCTAACGATCTGTTTCTCACAGCATTTAAATCTGCCAAATAAGTAGGATCATCTAATCTAGCTTTTGCCTCTGCTCTATTTAACAACACTTCAGCATATCTTAGCAGTGGTGAAGCATCTGACAAGGTACTTGTATCTTTATATTTATTTGAAAATAAAACACCTGATACACTAAGAACCATAGAAGCACCTCTTCTTTTATCTGTAGCTAACCAACTGCCTTCATTCCAAATTACTGGGCTAATAGCAATTAATCTTCTACCATTATATTGAGATGCTAATGCTCCATTAACCCCAGGATTATTAGTAGCAGAATTTTCTAAAGAGAATATACTCTCTGAGTTTCCATAGTTATTTGCAAACGGTGCATTTGGATCTGATGTCAAAGCATACTTACCATTCAATTTATCTGCTTCTGTAATTACTTTAGGGAAATCTCCTTTACTTAAATACACTCTTGTTTTTAAAGCAATTGCAGCTTCTTTTGAGGCATATACGATTCCATTCTTTGTTGACCTTGTAGTTTTAGAAGTCATGTAATTCTCTGCTGTATCCAAGTCTGAAAGTACTTGAGCATAGTTTTGCGCTACTGTTCCTCTTCCTAATTTTATATTCTCATCGATTGTTGCCACAGAATTACTTGGTTTTAATCTGTAAGGAACGCCTAAATGAGACGCATCTGAAGTAAATTTATAGGGACGAGCAAAAAAATTCAATAACTCATAGTGACTGAAAGCTCTAAAAAACATAGCTTGCCCAATAAAATCTTTTCCTTCCGCTTCTGAAATAACACCTTTTTCGATTGCTTTTGTAACNNGCTCCTGAAGGATCCCAAGTATTAGCATAAGTAATCGCATAGAACGCTGCTGTATTTACCATGTCTTCTCCCCTCATATCATTTTGCTGAAAATAAGCAGCTCCAAAAGGATAACCTCTTCCCGCACCATTATATTGACCTACTTGCGCAGCCTGATACATACCATTAACAGATAAAATAATATTTTCCTTAGAATCAAATGCTACATTTTCACTGATTTGGTTATATGGCTCTAATTCTATAACATTTTCTTCGGTACATGAAACAAATAGCAACGATGCTAATAATGAACCAAAGACATATTTCTTAATTGTATTAAATTCTACTAATTTCATTTTTTTTAAATTTTAAAAGGTTGCATTTATACCCATTGAAAATGTCATTTGTCTCGGCACAGAATTATAGTCCATACCTGTACTTTCCATTTCAGGATCTATACCAGTATATTTTGTAAACATGATTGCATTTTGCAATACTGCATAAACTCTAAACTTAGATAAGCTTACTTTTTCAATCACTGATTTATCAAATGAATATCCTAAAGTAATATTATCAACTTTAAGAAAATCTCCTTTTTCTACAAATCTAGAGTTTGCAACCCCTTCCAAATTTACAAAACTTCCTTTTGTCCCATAAAGTCTAGGAGTCCATCCATCTCCTGGATCACTCACACTTTGCCATCTTCCAAGAATTTCCGTTCCATTATTATAAAAATCTTGGTTCAGTAATTCTCTTCTTGTAACGTTAAATATTTTATTACCTCCACTGAATCTTGCCATTACACCAAAGTCGAAATTTTTATATTTCATATTGGTATTTAATGCTCCAAAATAAGTAGGTAATGTATTCCCTAAGATTTGTCTATCTGCATTACCCAAAGTAGATTGAGCTCCTAAAACTGATGGATTAGATGGATCAAAAACGTAATAGGTACTATTATTTAAATTTCCTTGAACTAAACTACCATCCGCTTTATAATAAACAGGGTTACCATTTGCCATATTTACACCCCAGTATTTAAAACCATACAATGATCTTAAAGACTCTCCTTCTCTGATTAAATAAGCTGTTTGCCCATTCTGCGACGGATATATATCATTTCCTCCAACCAAAGCTAGAACTTTATTTTCCATCAATGTAAGGTTACCATTTACATTCCATGTAAAGTTTTCATTTTTAACAAGATCAGCACCTAAAGAGAATTCAAAACCTTTATTCTCCATACTACCAATATTCTTATTGATAGAGTTATTTGGAACCCCTAGTGAAGGTGGTACAGGAACAGCCAAGATTAATCCATCATTTTGATTAATGAAATAATCAGCACTAAAAGTTAATCTATTGTTTGCAAAACCAAAGTCTGCTCCAATATTTTTCTTAACATTCGTTTCCCATTTTAACTGATCGTTACCAGCTTGTGAATACGCTATACCTGTGTAATCTGCATACTTAAATGGACCATAAAGACCTAAGTAAGGATAATTTCCGATGTCCGTATTACCAACTTTCCCATATGAAGCTCTAAGTTTTAATTCAGACAAAACCTTGTTTCCTTTTAAGAAATTTTCGTTAGAAACCGTCCAACCTAAAGATAGACCAGGAAAATTACCCCATTTATTTGCAGTTGGCAATGCTGATAAACCATCTCTTCTTATAGTCCCTTGAATAAAGTATTTATTATCATAGTTATAGCTTAATCTTGCTGCATAAGAAATTAGTCCATTCTCCGAATTAGAACCTCCTGAGTACTGAGTAGTATAAGATCCTGAAATCAATCCTACTTCTCCAAAATAATCACTCGAAAGACCTTGTCCTTGACCAAAGAAATAATTAGATTTTTGTTTTTGGAATTCATTAACCAAAACTAAATTAAAGTTATGATCTTGGAATGATTTTTTTAAATCTACAATGTTTTGAATATTCCATCTGTCAAGATTTAGATAATTATTATCAATATATCCTCCTCTCGAAAAACCATCTCCATGAACTCTGTTCCAATATAAGAAACCTGTAGTAACAGATCTATCTTTACTTATTTGTA
>DITA01000037.1:0-18672 GCA_002422665.1 Flavobacteriales bacterium UBA6196 | reverse complement strand
ATGATGAGCAAGAATTAGCCGCATTGATGAGACGAAGCGAGGTAGAAAACCCTTGGTTTACTCAAGAAAACATAAGGTTTTGTTTTAAAAATTGGGCAGATATTTTAACCCAAGAAAATATTAAAAATTGGCTTTCAGAATATCAGGTTTCTCAAATATCTAAAAAAGTAGGATTGATTTTGGCGGGGAATATTCCTTTGGTGGGATTTCATGATGTGATGTGTGTGATTCTAAGCAATCATATTCCGCTGATTAAACTTTCTTCTAAAGATAGACTTCTTTTGCCTTTCTTTTTGAAAAAATGGGGTGAATTTTCTGAGTGGAATTTAGAGTTTCAGATTGTAGAAAGATTGACGGAATATGATGCGGTAATTGCTACAGGAAGTAATAATACAGCGAGATATTTAGAATATTATTTTAAAGATGCTTTGTCTATTATTAGAAAGAACAGAACTTCTGTGGCAGTAATTAAAGGAGATGAAACTGATGAAGAATTGCAATTATTGGCAGAAGATATTTTCAGATATTTTGGTTTAGGTTGTAGAAATGTAACGAGACTTCTTATCCCGAAAGATTATGAATTAAGCAGACTTTTTGAAAACTTTTTAGGTTTCAAAGACGTAATTAATCATCATAAATATGCCAATAACTATGATTATAACAAAGCAGTTTATCTCTTGAATCAAGAAAATTTTTTGGATAATAATTTTGTAATGCTCAAAGAAGATAGCGCACTATTTTCGCCGCTTTCTGTGCTTAATTTCAGCAGATACGAAAGTGTAGAAGAAGTTCATGCTTTTCTCGTGGAAAATGAATCAAATATTCAGTGCGTGGTAGCAAAACCAGAATTGGGAATAGAAAATTCTGTAAACTTTGGTGAAGCGCAAAATCCTAGTCTCAATACTTATGCAGATAATATTGATACGATGGCTTTTTTAAGTGTTGTTTAAATGTTAATATTATATATTGATAAAAATTAAAAAAATCCAGATTATTTAAAATCTGGATTTTTTTTCGTTTAATTCTGTTTTGAAAATCATCATGCTTTCCCCGAATTTTCGAGCGATTATTTCAGAAAGGTTGTAGAGTTCCGTTTCTGTGAACTCTTGTCTTTTTTCATCGCTTTCGAAGATGAGAAGGAGATTGGTGTTCTTGCCTTCGGTAAGCATTTCGGTATTTACTTCAGAAAGAATGTATTTTTCTACGTCTATAAAGTTTTCAATTAAACTCATCAATTCATTCTCTAAATACTGTTCCCAAGTCTGCAATTGGCTTTCTACGGTGTGGAATGTTATGCTTAAAATGCTCATTTTTCTTATTTTTGGAAATTATTTTGCAAAAATACTCAAAAATGACAAAAGGAATTCTCACCGTTCTACTTTTATTGATTTCTAATATTTTCATGACATTTGCGTGGTATGGTCATCTCAAATTTCAAGAATGGGGTTGGATGAAAAAATCTGTGCTCTGGTCTGTCATTTTGATTAGTTGGGGATTCGCGTTGTTTGAGTACATCTTTCAAGTTCCGGCTAATAGATTGGGTTTTAGAGAAAATGGAGGTCCTTTTACATTATTTCAGTTGAAAATTATACAAGAAGTAGTTACATTGGTTGTTTTTACCGTATTTGCAGTGTTTTTCTTTAAAAATGAATCGTTTAAATGGAATCATTTAGCGGCTTTTGTCTGTTTGGTTTCGGCGGTTTATTTTGTTTTCAAAAAATGATAAATATTAGCTTATTTGTGGATAACAAATTGTGAATTTCCGTCAATTTTTTCGGCATTTTTTCGTATATTCGTGCGTTATTTAAAATTGAAAAATTTAGGAATCAGTTTATTTTGTTATAAGTCTGATTTTCAAATAATTAAAATATAATGTATGCATAAAGAAGGAGAAAGACTAATTCCTATCAACATCGTTGATGAAATGAAATCCTCTTACATTGATTACTCAATGTCGGTAATTGTTTCCAGAGCGTTACCAGATGTAAGAGACGGCTTAAAACCTGTTCACAGAAGAGTTTTATACGGGATGTATGGTTTGGGCGTTTTTTCGAACAGAAAATATTTAAAATCTGCAAGAATTGTAGGGGATGTTTTAGGTAAATATCACCCTCATGGAGATTCTTCAGTTTATTATGCGATGGTTAGAATGGCGCAACCATGGAGTTTGCGTTATCCGCAAGTAGATGGTCAAGGTAACTTCGGTTCTATGGACGGGGATCCACCCGCTGCAATGCGTTACACCGAAGCGAGATTAAAGAAAATTTCAGACGAAATTCTTTCTGATTTAGATAAAGAAACGGTAGATTTTCAGAACAACTTTGATGATTCATTAACTGAGCCAAAAGTTCTTCCTACCAAAATTCCAAATCTTTTGGTAAATGGTACTTCTGGTATTGCGGTAGGTATGGCTACCAATATGGCGCCACACAATTTATCTGAAGCTATAGATGCAATTTGCGCTTACATTGATAATAAAGAAATCACTATTGATGAATTGATGAAGCATATTATTGCTCCAGATTTCCCAACAGGTGGTATTATTTATGGTTATGAAGGGGTAAGAGATGCTTTCCATACAGGAAGAGGCAGAATTGTGCTTCGTGCGAAAGTTAGTTTCGAGGAAATAGGCAATAGAAATGCCATCATCGTTACCGAAATTCCTTACCAAGTGAATAAAGCAGAAATGATTGCCAGAACTGCAGAATTGGTAAAAGATGAAAAAATTCCTGGAATTTACGAAATCAGAGATGAGTCAGACAGAAACGGTCTTAGAGTAGTTTATGAATTAAAGAATGACGCGATTCCAAATGTTGTTCTTAACTTATTGTATAAATATACTGCTTTACAAACTTCTTTCTCTGTTAATAATATCGCTTTAGTTCATGGTAGACCAGAACAATTAAATCTTAAAGATATTATTCATCATTTCGTAGACCACCGTCACGAAGTGATTGTGAGAAGAACAGAATATGAGCTGAAAAAAGCGAAAGAAAGAGCGCATATTTTAGAAGGTTTTATGAAAGTAATTGGTTCGCAAGAATCTCTTGATAAAGCCATTGCCATTATTCGTCATTCTGCAAATCCACAAGAAGCGAAAGAAGGATTAATTGCAGAATTCGAACTTTCAGAAATTCAAGCTCAAGCGATTCTAGATTTACGTCTTGCTCGTTTAACAGGAATGGAGCTTGACAAAATTAGAGCCGAATATGAAGAAATTATGGCTTTAATTAAAGATTTAGAAGACATTCTTTCTAACGAACCTAGAAGATACCAAATCATCAAAGATGAATTGCTAGAAGTTAAAGAAAAATACGGAGACGAAAGACGTTCAGAAATAGATTACTCAGGTGGAGAAATGTCTATCGAAGACTTAATTCCAGACGAAAAAGTAGTTCTTACAATTTCTCACGCCGGTTATATTAAGAGAACGCCACTTTCTGAATACAAAGTTCAAAGTAGAGGTGGAGTTGGTAACAAAGCTGCTACTACTAGAGATGCAGATTTCTTAGAATATATTGTTTCGGCGACTAATCACCAATACATGATGTTCTTTACCGAAAAAGGAAAATGTTTCTGGTTAAGAGTTTTCGAAATTCCTGAAGGTTCTAAAACAGCGAAAGGAAGAGCAGTTCAGAACTTAATTAACATAGAACCAGATGATAAAATCAGAGCATACATCAGAACCAATGATCTAAAAGATATAGATTATGTAAATTCTATGTATGTAGTAATGGTAACTAAAAAGGGAATCATCAAGAAAACTTCTCTTGAACAATATTCTAGACCTAGAGTAAATGGTATTAACGCTATTGAAATTAGAGAAGATGACCAATTATTAGAAGCTAAATTAACTACAGGAACTTCTGAAATCATGATTGCAACTAAAGGTGGTAAATGTATCAGATTCCCAGAAGAAAAAGTAAGAGCAGTTGGTAGAAGTTCTATTGGAGTTCGTGGTGTAGATTTATCTGATGGCGATGAAGTAATTGGCATGATTGTGGTAAATGATATTCAAAATGAGACGGTTTTAGTAGTTTCGGAGAAAGGATATGGTAAACGTACCGCAGTAGAAGATTATAGAATTACCAATAGAGGTGGAAAAGGAGTAATCACGCTTAACATTACCGATAAAACAGGAAATCTTATTGCGATTCAGTCGGTTACAGATGAAGATGGTTTGATGATTATCAATAAATCTGGAGTTGCCATCAGAATGGGAATGGACGACCTAAGAGTAATGGGTAGAAATACTCAAGGAGTAAGAATGATTAATTTGAAAAATAATGATGAGATTGCTGCTGTTGCTAAAGTGATGATGGACAAAGAAGTAGAAGAAGAAACTGAAGAGACAGTAGAAAATAATGACGAAGAAACTCAGAATCAAGCTCCTCTAGAATCTCAAGAAGATACATTAAATAAGAACGAAGAAGAATAGTATTATATTGAGGACAAGCCATAAACTTGTCCTTTTTTTAAAAATTTAATTTTTACATTATGAAAAAAATAATTTTAAGTGCAGCAGTTATTGCCTTTGGTTTTTCATTTGGACAAAAAAAAGAAATTTCAGCTGCTTTCAAAGCAATCGAAGCAAATGATACTGCTACAGCAAATACACAGATTGGTGCTGCAGATGCAATTTTAGGTGGTAAAACTTACCTTTTAGAGCCTACCATTTTAGAGCAATATTATTATGCTAAAGGTCTTGGCCTTTTAAATTCAGGAAAAATTTCGGAAGGAGCTTCTGTTTTAGCTCATATTTCTGCATTAGGCAAAACTAAAATTTATGTAGGTAAAAATGCAGAAAAACAAAAAGTGTATTATGTAGGAAAAGAAGCAGCAGATGCTTCTGGAGTGGCTAATCTTAAGGAAGAAACTTACGCACCTACACTTGCAGGAAATCTTGGAGCAAAGATTAATCCACTTTTGACTAAAGCTAATGAAGAAGCTATGGCTGCTTATAACGCAAAAAACCATGAACTAGCAGGTCAAAAATTCTTAGAAGTAAATAATTTATTAGCTGCAGCAGGTAGTGAAGATAAACTATATAAATATTATGCAGGTGTATCTTATGCTCAAGGTCAAAAAAATGTAGAAGCTGCTAAGGTTTATAATGAGTTAATTAATGAAGGTTATACTGGTGTAAAAACTGAATATAAAGCAAAAAATAAGAAAACAGGAGTAGTAGAAAATCTTGACAAAAATTCTTTTGAGCTTTATAAAAAAATGGGTGCAACTGGTGATTATACTGATTTTAAAACAGAAAACACTCCAAGTGTAGAACAAGAATTGTATGAAACGGCTGTAGCTTTAGAGATAGAAAACCAAAACTATGACTCAGCTTTAGCATTAATAGATAAAGGATTAGCTAAATTTCCAAAAAGTAGTAAATTAACAGAACAACAAGGTACGGTTTACTACAAATCAGGGAAAATGGATCAGTTCATGGCTAATCTAAAAGATCAAGTTACTAAAAATCCTAACGATAAAGTTTCTTGGTATAATTTAGGAGTTTTAGCAAGTAAAGATCCAAGTAAATTAGCTGAAGCTGAAGGTTATTTCAAAAAATCTTTAGAAATTGACCCTAACTATGTAGAAGCTCTACAAGGTATGGTATTCAATATCTATGTAAATGGAGATGATAAAGCAATAGAAGCAATTGATGCAGCTAGAAAAGCAAAAAAAATGGATGTATTCAATAAATTATTAGGTGAAAGAAGAGCTAAATTAAGCAAGGCTATTCCTTATGCAGAGAAAATTTATTCTCTTAACCCTAAAGATGTAGAAATTGTATCTTTATTAAAAGGTTTATATCAAACTTCACATAATGATGCTAAATTCCAAGAAATGAAAGCAGTAGAAGCTGCTCTAAAAGCTGGAAAATAATTGATATTTCAATACATAAAAATAAAATCCCGAAAAAATTCGGGATTTATTTTTTTACCAATAGTTTCTCGCAAACCATTTTACTTAGAATTTCTGTTCTATCTGAAAATTCTATCTGCATAGAACCATCAAATTTTTCTATATTTTTAATTAAAATTTCTGCACCTAAAGCTAAATTTCTCTGGTTGAGGTAATTCAGGAAATCATCTGTAGAAATAGTCACAGAAGTAAGAATTACTGTTTCATTTATTTTACACTCACTTAGTTTTTTAAGATTTTGAGTGATAATGATACCGTCTTTGTCTGGAATAGGTTCACCATGAGGATCTACTTTTGGAAAATTGAGGATTTCATCCATCTTGTCAAAAAAATCTTCAGAGTGTACATGTTCTAATTGTTCTGCAATTTCGTGTACATTTTCCCAACCGAATCCCATTTTTTCGACTAAAAACATTTCTGTTAATCGGTGTTTTCTTACCACTATAGCAGCTTCTTTTCTGCCTAACTCTGTTACCTTTATTGGTTTATAGGTCTCGTAGATTACCCAATTTTTGTCTGCAAATTTTTTCATCATGCTGTTTACAGAAGGCATTTTGATTTGTAAAAATTTGCTTAGTTCATTTACGGTAACTTGGTTTTCAGAATCTAATAGATGGAAAATGGCTTTTAAATAGTTTTCTTCGGTAAGGGAATTCATGTTGTTAGATGTAATATTTTTCAAATCTAACATTTTATTTTTACATAAAAAAACCTCCAATTGCTTGGAGGTAAAAACTAATAACCATGAAAACTCAAATTAAACATGAGAATCGTTATTAATATTGCAAATAACGTGCCAAAAGAAAATGGCTCTCTTTGAAATAAGTTTCCTTTGCAAAAATACAAAAAAATCTTACATTTGCAAAAAATATTTTAAAAAAAATTATGTCAGGTAACATTACATTTACAATGATTAAGCCAGATGCAGTTGCAGATGGGCACATTGGAGCAATTTTAGGGAAAATTGCAGAAGCAGGATTTACATTCAAAGCATTAAAATTAACTCAACTTACGGTTGCAGATGCTAAAAAATTCTATGAAGTACACGCAGAAAGACCTTTCTATGGAGAATTAGTAGAATTTATGTCTTCTGGACCAATTGTAGCTGCAGTTTTAGAAAAAGAAAATGCAGTAGAAGATTTCAGAAAACTAATCGGTGCTACCAATCCTGCTGAAGCTGCAGAAGGGACTATTAGAAAGATGTTTGCAAGAAGCGTAGGTGAAAATGCAGTTCATGGTTCAGATTCTGATGAAAATGCTCTAATTGAAGCGCAATTCCATTTTTCTGGAAGAGAAATTTTCTAATCAAATATTTTTACCCAAAATTTATAAAAAAGTTCGAGAAATTCTCGAACTTTTTATTTTTTATCTTTTACATATTCATCTATGTCTGGTGAAGCATCTACTTTTGAAATAAAATTTGTTGCTCCATATTTCTTAGAAACTTTATTGGCCCAATAAATTCCTAAAACAATTCCTGCTATGACAAAAAATCCAAAAAGGAAATTACTGTTCAAGTAATATTGACACGCAAAGCCAATTCCAATTCCTAAAATAGTTGGCGATGCAACTATTTTCAACCAAGAAATAGCATCAATGGTGGTTTCGAAAAAAGATTTTTCATTTTTCATGATAATGGTGATTAGTTTTTTTTGAAATTAAACTTTTAACAGTTCAATTGTTCTTTCTGGATTTTCACTGGCAAAAACAGCATTTCCTGCTACCAGAACATCTGCACCTGCTTCGAAGAGTTTTGGAGCGTTTTCGGTATTTACGCCGCCGTCTATTTCGATGAGCGCTGTAGAATTATTCTCCAGAATCAATTCTTTGGTTTCTCTGATTTTTTTGTAGGTGTTTTCTATAAATTTTTGTCCACCAAAACCAGGATTTACACTCATTAATAAAACCAAATCTACTTCGGTAATAATATCTTCTAAAACCCAAACTGGAGTAGAAGGATTAAGCACTACACCAGCTTTTGCACCTTTGTCTTGAATTAAATTAATGGTTCTGTGAAGATGTGTACATGCTTCATAATGTACTGAAACCAAGTCTGCACCGTAATTGATGAATTCTTCTACATATTTTTCTGGCTCTACAATCATAAGATGCACATCTACAAATTTTTTAGCGTGTTCCTGAATCGCTTTCATGACTGGGAAGCCAAAAGAAATATTCGGAACGAATCTTCCGTCCATTACATCTACGTGAAACCAATCTGCTTGACTGCGGTTGATCATTTCTATATCACGCTGTAAATTTCCAAAATCTGCAGATAAAACAGAGGGTGCAATAAGTTTTGTTTTCATTTTATTTTTTACTTTCTATAATTGTTGTTTTTGCAAATAAATCTCCTAATCTTTGACCTTTTTCAGAATTTTTTACACTGATGTAAGCAGGCAAACCAAGGAACGAAAAGTCTATTATATCTATTAAATGTCTTTTGAAAGAATGTTTTAAACCAATTTCTTTATTGTCTATTTGAACAACTTTTAAATTTGATAAATAATGCCCTAAAGTAGCTTTAAATAAAGATTCTATAATGATAAAATAGAGAAACCAAAATAAAAAAATAGGTAATGCCTTTAATCCATTTACCGAATAAGTTCCTTCGTGGTCTTTATTTCCAAAGTAAATCACATAAAAAATACTAACAGTGAAATATATTAGATAATCTAATAAACAAGCGAAAACTCTTTTTCTTAAAATTATTGATTTCATTTAACCTATCGAAAAGCTATTATTGTGACTTATATAATAATAAATTAAAAAACTAGAAATAACTAAAAATTCTAAAATACTTATTAATTTATTGTTTCCAAATTCAAGTAAAAACCTATCAATCAAAATAATAAAGAAAAAGATTAATAAAAATATAATTTCTAACATATAAACTAGACTTGAACTTTCATCTAAAGTCATCATTTGATAAATAAATAAAGGAATCATTATAACAAATAATAATATTCCTAAAATTGAAAGGAAGGTTGGTCTTTTGTATAAATCAGAAATAAATGTTTTCATATAAAAAAAGCAAAGCCCGAAAACTTTGCTCTAATTTAAGAATTTTTTATTTACCAAGGTAAGACTTCAAGATTTTGCTTCTAGAGTTATGTTTCAATCTCTTAATCGCTTTTTCTTTAATTTGTCTTACTCTTTCTCTCGTTAAGTCGAAAGTTTCACCTATTTCTTCTAGAGTCATAGGATGTTTTCCGTTTAGACCGAAATATAATCTTACTAAATCTGCTTCTCTTGGTGTAAGCGTTTGTAAAGCTCTTTCAATCTCTATTTGTAGAGATTCTAGCATTAAGTCTTTATCTGGACTTGGTGATTCACCAGAACGTAAAACGTCATATAAGTTAGAATCTTCTCCTTCTACTAATGGTGCGTCCATAGATAAGTGACGACCAGAGTTTTTCATAGATTCTTTAATATCTTCTTCGCTCATGTCTAGAACTTCTGCCAATTCTTCTGGTGAAGGCGGTCTTTCATTTTCTTGTTCTAAGTGTGCGTAAGCTTTGTTGATTTTATTGATTGAACCAATTTTGTTCAAAGGTAATCTTACAATTCTAGATTGCTCAGCAAGAGCTTGTAAGATAGATTGTCTAATCCACCAAACTGCATAAGAAATAAATTTGAAACCTCTGGTTTCGTCATATCTTTTAGCAGCTTTCATTAGGCCAAGGTTTCCTTCATTAATAAGGTCAGGAAGAGATAATCCTTGGTTTTGATATTGTTTTGATACAGACACCACGAAACGCAAGTTGGCTTTAATCAACTTTTCTAGAGCAGCTCTGTCTCCGTTACGGATTCTTTGAGCGAGTTCTACTTCTTCGTCTGCTGTGATGAGTTCTACTTTACCAATTTCTTGCAAATATTTGTCAAGGGAAGCGGTTTCTCTATTGGTAACCTGTTTTGTAATTTTTAACTGTCTCATATCTTATTATACGTTCATTATAACGAAAAGGTTACACACTTTATTGAAAATAATGAAAAAATAGCTAAATTTTATAGAAAAAGCAAATAATATGGGCGCCATTTCCAGCTTTCGCCAGTCGCTATCTCAAAAGCCAATCCTAATTTCCATATTTTTTGAGATGAGCTCCAACAATGGCTCAATCTGGGGCGCAGTTTCCGTATTTTATTAAGCTTTTTCAATTAAGTTTTTCGATTTTTATGACCTAGGAAACGGAGGCGTTTGAAAATTTTGAAAAATTTTTGTAAAGAAATTTCCACTGTCTGAGTATGTAAGGAAAAAGCTAGGGACGAGTTTTGGAAATTTTAGAAAATTATTTAAAATTTTAGCCGAGTACCAGTCTTGAATTTTTGGTTCTTTTGTTTCAAGACAAAAGAACAAGTTAATTTTAAAATTAATATTGTAAGTATTAACAATCTTGCACTTTTTCCTTAATTTAGTCCTATGAAATATTCTTTTAAAAATGACTATTCAGAAGGTTGTCATCCCAGTATTTTAGAAGCGTTAATGCGTACCAATTTTTCTCAACAAAATGGTTACGGTTTAGATAATTATTGTGCAGAAGCAGAAAAACTCATTCTTCAAAAAGCAAATGCTCCACAATCCAAAGTTCATTTTGTAAGTGGAGGAACTCAAGCGAATTTATTGGTGATTTCGGCAATTCTAAGACCTCACGAAAGTGTGGTTTCTGCAACTACTGGTCATATTTTTACCAATGAAGCAGGTGCGATAGAAGCAACAGGTCATAAAGTTCATGGGGTAGAAACTCCCGATGGAAAACTGAAACCAGAAGATATTCAGAAAGTGTTAGATGTTCATACCAATGTTCCTCATCAATTAAAGCAAAAGCTGGTTTATATTTCTAATTCTACCGAAATTGGAACGATTTATACCAAAAAAGAACTGGAAGATTTATCAAATTTTTGCAAAGAAAAAAATCTATATTTATTTATGGATGGTGCCAGATTAGGACACGCTTTAACGGCAGAAAGCAATGATGTAACGCTAGAAGATGTAGCGAAGTTTACAGATGTTTTTTATCTTGGCGGAACCAAAAACGGAGCTTTAATTGGGGAAGCCATTGTCATTAATAATAAAAATTTACAAGAAGAATTCGGGTTTCACATTAAGCAAAAAGGGGCAATGCTCGCGAAAGGAAGATTACTCGGAATTCAGTTTCAAGAGTTGATGAAAGACGATTTATATTGGGATTTAGCGAAACATGCCAATCAACAAGCCATGAAAATCAAGCAAACTTTCAAAGAAATTGGTTGTAATTTTTTGGCGGAAACAGACACCAATCAAATTTTTCCGATTTTAGAGAATTCACAAATTGAGAAACTTTCAGAACAGTTTGATTTTTATGTTTGGAAGAAAATAGATGCACAAAAATCAGCCATTAGAATTATTACTTCTTGGGCTACAGAAACCGAAGTGGTAGAACGTTTTTGTAAAGAAATTTTGAAATTAAAATAAATAAAACCCACTCTAAATAATGAAAAAACTTATAGTTTCAATTTTTTTAATTCCTGCTGTTTTTTCTGCGCAACAAAACGTTTCCAGAGATGCGGAAATTGCGAATTATGTGTCTCAAGTAAGCGCAGATTCTTTAAAATCTCATATCAATAAATTAGTACGTTTCGGAACTCGTCATACGATGAGTTCTACGACTGATGCCAAAAAAGGAATCGGTGCTGCAAGAAATTGGGTGCTTTCTAAATTTAAAAATTATGCTAAAAACTCTGATGGAAGAATGGAAGTTTTTCTGCAAAATCAAACCATTCAACCAGATGGAAAAAGAATCAATCAGCCAACAGATTTAGGAAATGCTATTGCTGTTTTGCGTGGAACTGATCCTAATGATAAAAGAATTTTTATGATTGGCGGACATCTTGATTCCAGAGTTTCTGATGTGATGAATAACAAAGATTTCGCACCTGGAGCAAATGACGACGGAAGCGGAGTAGGAGCCGTAATAGAATCTGCTAGAATTTTGAGCCAATCAAAATTTCCTGCAACTATAGTTTTTGTAGCATTTTCTGGCGAAGAACAAGGTTTGTTAGGTGCTAAAATGCTTGCAGAAAAGGCAAAAAATGAAAATTGGCAATTAGAAGCTTTATTGAATAATGATATGGTAGGTAATAATCTTTCCAGTGAAACCAATTTAATTAATGCCAATCAGTTAAGAGTTTTTTCTGAAGGTTTACCACAATTTGATTTGGACAAAAAAGCGCAAGGAATTAGAAATTTAGGCTTAGAAAATGATGGTGAAGCCAGACAATTGGCAAGATACATCAAAGAAATTGGAGAGCGTTATGTAGATAATTTAGAAGTGAAACTCATTTATAGAAACGACAGATTTCTTCGTGGTGGCGACCATACTTCTTTTGTGAATCAAGGTTTTGCAGCGGTAAGATTGACTGAATTTAATGAAAATTACGACCATCAACATCAAGATATTAGAAAAGAAAACGGCAAACAATTTGGAGATTTACCAGAATTCATGGATTTTGAATATTTCAAGAAAAATGTCGGGGTAAATGTTTCTGTTTTGGCAAATTTGGCAAAATCTCCTTCAAAACCAGAAAATGTAAAAATGGAGGTAAAAGAATTGACCAATTTCACGACCATTCATTGGGAAAAACCAAAAAATGGAGAAGTTTCAGGTTACTACGTTCTCATGCGTGAAACCGATTCTTCTACTTGGCAAAAGAAATTTTTCACCAAAGAAAATTCTATGAAACTGCCTTATTCTAAAGACAATTATTTCTTTGCAGTTCAAGCGGTAAATAGTTCAGGAAACGAAAGTCTCATCGTAATTCCAAGTGTAAAATAATAGAAAAGTCCCGAAATTTTCGGGACTTTTTTTTTTGTTAACTTTTAAACGCAAAGATTATTATTGCTTTATAAAGATTTTAAGAAAGCAAAGAAAGTGAATAAATTCACTCTTGAAGCGTTCGCTTAATCAATTCCGTTTACGGAATAAGCTTTACTCATTAAAAGAGATATTTTTTTTAAAATTCTTTGTGTTTTAAAATTATAATTGTTTTTTGAAACCAACTTCTTTTCTCCATTTTTTAAATTCTCCCGGAGACATTGTTCCTTGCGGAACTTCGGTTACTCTTTTGCTTTTAGATTTAGGTCTTTCTTTCACTTCCAGAGATTTCTTTTCCGTAACTCCGTTGATGAAAATTTCTACCGTATATTTTCCTGGAGAGATATAAACATTGCCATCATCTGCTTTTTTAGACTTTTCAGTTGCATTTACTGTTAAATCATAACTGATGGTGTTAAATCCTTTGTCAGCAGAGTGATTAATGGTTTTTACGGTTTCATTTTGAGCATTAATGATTTTAATGACAGCGTTTCCTGCATTTTTAGTGTAAAATTCTATTGGGAAATTTTGCTTTTCAATTTCAGTGAAATTACTGTAAGATTTGCCCCAATTTTCTTTGAAATTAATGCTTTCAACATCAAAAACGATTAAATTTTTAGCTAAATTTTCTGGCGTTAATTTTTGTAATTTCTTCACATCGGCAATGTAAATACTTCTTCCGTGTGTTGCTATAATTAATTCATTATCTCTGTGATGAACTTTCAAATCGTGAACAGCAACGTTTGGAAGTGTAGCATTATTGGCAGACATAAACGTTTTTCCTCGGTCTAGAGAAATGTACAATCCATTATCAGTTCCTACATACAATAGATTTTCGTTGGTGTGATCTTCTCTGATGACATTAATGGGTTCTGAAGGTAAATCTTCGCCAATTTTCTTCCAAGTTTTCCCGAAATCATCAGAACTGTAAAGCAATGCACGGAAATCATCTTCTCTGTAAGCATTTAAACTCAAATAAACTCTAGATTCCGAAAAAGAAGAAGGTTGAACCATAGAAACCCAAAATCCCGGGAAATCGCCAATTTTTTGCCAAGAATTTCCACCGTCTTTGGTTACATTTACCAATCCATCATCACTTCCTGCATAGATTAAACCGAATTTTTTTGGACTTTCTTCCACTGTTGAAAGAGTAGAATAAGGCACATTTTCTTGTTTAGTATTTCTGGTTAAGTCTCCAGAAATTTTTTGCCAAGTTTCGCCTTTGTCCATACTTCTGTAAACGCTTTGCGAAGCAAAATAAACGATGTCTTGATTGTGTCGAGAAATCTGGAAAGGAGCTTCCCAATTGAAACGAAGTGGATTTTCGCCAATTTCTCTAGGAACTTCTAGATATTTTCTTTCATTGGTTTTTCTGTTAATTCTAAAATAATTTCCGAACTGAAAACCAGTATAAATAGTAGCATTATCTCTGAAATCTACACGAACTTGCATACCGTCTCCTCCTAATAGAAATTTGAAATTATCGCTATTATCAAATTTTCCTTTTTTATAGTCAAATCTATTGCTTGATGGGCCAAACCAAACGCCGTTATCTTGCATTCCTCCATAAACATTGTAAGGTTTTTCTAAATCATAATCCACCGAATAAAACTGTGAAACGGGCAATGAATTGCAATGAATGTAAGAATTTCCATTGTCGTAAGAAATATTGATTCCGCCGTCATTTCCATTGATGAAATGATTGTCATTTTTCGGGTTAAACCAGATTGAATGATGGTCTGCGTGAACATTTGGAGAATCTATCGATTTAAAAGATTTTCCACCATTTTCTGAAACTAAAATCGGAACTCCAGCAATAATTACTTTATCTGGATTGGTAGGCGAAACCCAAATTTGCCCGAAATAATAACCGTAAGTGTAATATAAACCGTCTAGATTTTTTTCGTTGGTTTTTTTCCAAGATTTTCCGGCATCATCAGAGCGGTAAACTTCTGCACCTTCAATTTCTATGTTGAATAAATCATCATTTCCATTGTGTGTATAGTTGAAAATATCTTTTACCGTGATTTTATTTTCTCTGAGCGATTTTTTTAGGTTTTCAGAGGTATATCTTTCAGGGAAACGTTCTCCATCAAGGTATTCATTAACCGTTTTATCATCTAAAGCCAAGAATTCTTCTTTGGTGATTTTTTGCATTTTGGCTTTGTCCAAAGATTTTTCAATTTTTTCTTCTTTTGTAGTTGAAGCATGTCTTGTTTTTTGATTATCAACAATCGCATAAATGATATTCGGATTTTTTGGAAAAATTGAAAGTCCGATTCTTCCTACGTTTTCATCTGCTGGAAATCCAGAATCTTTGGTTGAAATTTTATGCCAAGATTCACCACCATCATTGGATTTGAAAATACCAGATGAAGCTCCACTTTCTACAAATTTCCACGCTTTACGTTCTTTGTACCAAAGTGTAGCATAAACTTCTTTTGGGTTTTGTGGATTTATGGCTAAATCAATCGCTCCAGAATTTTGGTCAGCCGAAAGTGTTTTTTTCCAAGTTTTGCCACCATCATTGGTTTTGAAAACGCCCCTTTCTGCGTTTGGTGAATATAAATGTCCAACTGCTGCTACCCAAATTTCATTATTGTTTTCGGGATTTACTACAATTCGGCCAATGTGATGCGAGTTTTTTAAACCTAGATTTTGCCAAGTTTTTCCTTGGTCTGTACTTTTATAAATGCCCATTCCTGCATAAGAAGAACGAGAAGAATTGCTTTCACCAGTTCCTATGAAAATGGTTTTGGTTTTCCAATCTACATAAATGTCACCAATTGTCATTACGGCTTCTCTGTCGAAAATAGGAGTGAACGTAGTTCCGTTGTTATTGGTGTACCACAATCCACCCGAAGCATAAGCCACATAAAATTCTGCAGGATTTTCTGGATTCGCATCTATATCTGTAACTCTACCACTCATGGTTGTAGGGCCTACATTTCTGAATTCTAAATTTTTGAGAATAGAATTTTCTTCTAATTTTTTTCTTTGTTCGTAACCTTTCCAGCGTTCTTCTGCCGAAGTAGGATTGAGCTTAAGGTTTTGCGCATGATGAAAAGAAAATGCTAAAATAGCGGTAGAAAGTAGAATTTTGTGGTAATTCATTGTAAAGAAGTTTTTTCCAAATATAACTAAATTTTCTTATCTGCGTTCACCGCGCTAACGATGGAAGCGGCATCCTTTTTTAAATTTTTACAACGGGAAAAGCTTTGGGAAATTTAAAAAAGATATAGCGGACAGCGTGTTAAAGCGCCATAAAAAATCCATTCAACAAAGAGCTGAATGGATTCTGTATTTTGAAATGTTAGAGATTTTACTCTCCGTTGTATTTATCTACTACTTTTTGAGAAACTCCAGTATTACTGAAACCGCCATCATTAAATAGATTTTGCATGGTTACCTTTCTGGTAAGATCTGAGAACATGGCTACACAATAATTAGCACAATCTAATGCAGTAGCGTTTCCTAGAGGAGACATATCTTCTGCAAATCCCATAAATCCACCAAAACCTTTTACACCAGAACCTGCTGTAGTTACGGTAGGAGATTGAGAAATGGTATTTACTCTTACTTTTTTCTCTCCCCAATAATAACCAAAAGATCTCGCGATAGATTCTAAGTAAGACTTGTTATCTCCCATATCGTTGTAATCTGGGAAAGTTCTTTGAGCAGCGATGTAAGTAAGCGCTAGGATAGAACCCCACTCATTCATACAATCTTTTTCCCAAGCAGTTTTCATTACTTTGTGGAAAGAAACGGCAGATACATCCCAACCTTTTTCTAACCAATCATAGTTGATATCTGTATAATGCTTGCCTTTTCTTACGTTTACAGACATTCCGATAGAGTGAAGGATGAAATCTATTTTACCAAATTTAGCGATAGCTGCATCAAAAAGTTTTCCTAAATCTTCCATAGAAGTAGCATCTGCGCCAATTACTTCTGAATTAGTTTTTTGTGCTAAAGCATCTATTTCGCCCATTCTCATTGCTATAGGAGCGTTTGAAAGGATAAATTCTGCACCTTCTTCATGACAACGTTCTGCTACCTTCCAAGCGATAGATTGATCATTAAGCGCGCCGAAAATAATTCCTTTTTTACCTTTAAGTAATCCGTACATAATAATTTATTTTAGGCAAATTTATAAAAATATTACTTATAGCATAAAAGAATCCCGAAAAATTCGGGATTCTAAATCAAAATGATGAATAAAAATTAATTGGTTCTGTCTCTGTATTCGTCTTTTACATCGTCTATCATGTCTTCGGTTTTATCCTTAACGTTTTCAGCGACATCTTTGGTTTTCTCCCAAATGTCATTGGCAACATCTTTGGTTTTTTCCCAAACATTTTCTGCAGTATCTTTTACATCATCTGCTAAATTTTCTGCTCTTTCTGACATGTTTTCTGCGGTATTTTCTACAGAGTTTACTGTTCTGTCTCTTGCTTCTTCTAATCTGTCAGAAGCATTTTCTAATGGTTTGTTCGTGTCCATAATAATATATTTTGATTGGTTAGTAAAGCAAATGTAGAATTATTAAACACTGCAGTTCTTACAGAATTATGAAGAATTGTTATATCGTTAAAAAAAATAAAGAACCTCTGAATTTTTCAGAGGTTCTTTTCAACAAAAATTTGATTTTTTATGAATAACTATTATTAGGAAGGTTGTATCTTTACCTAGATTTTGTGAATTTTTACATAACAAATTTACTCACTTATTTCACAAGATTTTGTTAACCAATTGATAAAATTTTATTAAATTTTTTAACGTAAAATTTTAATTATCAATACTATCTATAATATGGAAGTAGTAAGATGCGCATGGTGCGAAAAAGACGATTTATACCGAAATTACCATGATCAAGAATGGGGAAAACCTATTTATGATGATGAAACAATTTTTGAATTTCTGATTTTAGAGAGTTTTCAGGCTGGTTTAAGTTGGTACACCATTTTAGCCAAAAGAGAGAACTTCAGAGCGGCTTTTGATCATTTTGATTATCAAAAAATTGCACAATATTCTGAGGAGAAAGTAGAAGAACTTATCCAAAATGCTGGAATCATAAGGAATAGGCTGAAAATACTCGCCACGATTAATAATGCTCAAAAATTTATGGAAGTTCAAAAGGAATTTGGTTCTTTCAGTAAATATATTTGGGGTTTTGTAAATCATGAACCGATTATCAATCGTCCTAAAACCTTGAAAGAAGTTCCCGCAACTACCGAAATTTCTGATGCTCTTGCCAAAGACTTAAAGAAACGGGGTTTTAAATTTATGGGTTCTACCGTAGTTTATGCACATATGCAAGCCACAGGAATGGTGAATGATCACGTAGAAGACTGTTGGATTAAAACCCAATAAAATTTCTCAAAAAATAAAAACCAGCTAATTTTTAGCTGGTTTTTATTTATAAAGTAAGAGATTCTTAATTATTTGATAACTCTTTCTAATACCCATTCAATCATATTTTTTTCTGATTGATGATGATCAGCAGAAAACTCTCCGCGTCTTCTATTCGCAATTACGTTATTAATGGTAACTGCTTTGTGTCCTAAAAGTTTAGACAAACCATAAATCGCAGAAGTTTCCATTTCGAAATTAGTAACGCCTAAATCATTAAGTGTTTCTAAAAATTTATCATCTACAGCTTTTAGACGCAATTGTCTTCCTTGTGGCGCATAGAAACCTGGGAAAGTAGCCGTATTTCCTACATATTTAGCGTCTTTGAAGTAATCGTACTGAGATTCTGTCCATTCAGAGAAATAAAGCATTGGCTTAATTCTTTCGTATGGAAATTTATCCATGAAATTTCTAGAAAATTCATTTTCGAACTCATAATCTTGGTAAAAATGCATTAAGCCATCTAAACCAACTACGTTTTGAG
>DITA01000030.1:0-55487 GCA_002422665.1 Flavobacteriales bacterium UBA6196 | reverse complement strand
TATTCATAGTGTATTAGATTGGTATTCAATACAATATACGATTTTTTTTCGTATTATAAATAACCTTTTTATAATGCACTACGAGTTAATTTAATGAAAATTTGTTTTTTATCTCTAGAATGAGTGATTTCTTCAGGTTTAATTAATTGTTTTGCAAATAAAAAAGCACAGAAAAATCTGTGCTTTTGGGGATTAATAGTGGGTAATCCTTCCCAATTTTTTTGTAACTTTTTCAATTATTTAATTTCTGTTGTTTTTTTACTTCATTTTCAAAACAACTTCTTTAATTCTATTTTTTTGTTCCTCTGTAAGATTAGAACCAGAAGGTAAGCATAATCCTTTATTGAACAAATCTTCGGCAACCGAGTTTCCATAATAGATGCAATTTTCAAAAACAGGCTGAAGATGCATAGGTTTCCATAGCGGTCTAGATTCTATTTTTTCGTTTCTAAACTGTAACCTAAGATCATGATTAGACCATCCTGTAATCCTTTCATCTACTGTTACTGCAGAGAGCCAATGATTAGAATAAAAATCTTCATTGGGTTCACTAAAAACAGTAACTCCTTCTATTTCTTGGAAAAGTTTTACATAAAAAAAGTGATTGTTTCTTCTCGCCTCCACTCTTTTATCCAAAACTTCCATTTGTCCTCTTCCAATCCCAGCTGAGACGTTGCTCATTCTGTAATTATAACCAATTTCAGAATGCTGATAATGAGGAGCATTTTCTCTGGCTTGAGTAGAGAGATAAACTGCCTTATTCTTATGCTCTAAGCTTTTGCAAACCAAGGCTCCTCCACCAGAAGTAGTAATAATTTTATTTCCATTAAAGCTTAGAATAGACATGAGTCCAAAAGTTCCACATTTTCTTCCTTGATAAGCAGAACCCAATGCTTCTGCGGCATCTTCAATCACAGGAATATTGTATTTTTGAGCTACTTCCATGATTTCATTCATTTTTGCAGGCATTCCATAAAGGTGAACTACAATAATAGCCTTTGGGGACTTGCCTTTAGCTAATCTATCCTTAATTGCCATTTCCAGGCTATCGGGACACATATTCCATGTTTCGGGTTCGCTATCAATAAACACAGGTATGGCACCTACATATACGATAGGATTGGCAGAAGCAGAAAACGTAAGTGATTGACACAATACTTCGTCACCTTGCTTAATTCCTAAAATAATTAATGCGAGATGAAGGGCTGCTGTACCAGAACTAAGCGCAGCTACTTCTACATCTTGATTTAAGTAATTTTTAAGATCTTTTTCGAATCCTCCAACATTTGGACCAAGCGGGGCAATCCAATTTTGTTCAAAAGCCTCATGAATGAAATTTATCTCATTACCACCCATGTGTGGAGATGAAAGCCAAATTTCATTTTTCATTTGTGTTTAATTTAATTAGCACGTTTAATAATTTGTTTAAATGCAAAAATAAAGAATTTTTTAACAATTAAATGAAAGATTATAATATATTTTGAGTTTATTATCGTAATTTATTAAAATCAATTACTTTCTCTTATTTAATTCTTCATTTCGACATATTTGGATAAAATTATTCTTTTAAAAGATATTTTAGATTATTGCAAAAGATGATTTTGTGAGATGTTAAAAGTTTCCTGTTTTTTTAAAAATATAATATTTAGAAGTAATATAAATAATAAAAAAAGGAAGGATTAAATATAAAAGGCCTTGCCAAAAATTTAATTCCCAATAGATGATTGAAAAATTAATTGCTAATTGTATTGCTCCATAAAGGGCTGCAACTGAAAGGTGTTGCCAATTCATTTTATTTACCAATAATTGATATAAGTGATGACGATGTGCTTCAAAAATATTTTCTTTCATTTTAATTCTCTGAATAATTGTAGAGACTACCTCTATTCCATACACTCCTAAGAAAAGAAAATATGTGAAATCTTTGGTTTTTATAACTAATGCCCCTAATAAAGCTAATACCCAAAAAGCGATGCTCATGCTTCCTACATCCCCAGCGAAGCATCTAGCAATTTTTCTAAAATTAAAAAATAAGAACACTAAACAGGCAAATATGGGATAAACAATAAAATGAATATCTGCAAAAGAAATTTTATATTGATTAATATAGTATAAAGTTATTAATATAACCAAGCTATAAAATCCTGTAATCCCATTAATACCATCCATAAAATTATAGGCATTAAGTACTCCAATGATAAAAATAAATACAAGAGGTAATGTCCAAAATGGTAACACATCCCACAAGCCAAGGAAATAAATTAATAATACTACTGATAAGAAATGAAAAACCAATCTCAATTTAGTAGACAAATCTAGAATATCATCTAAAAAACTAATGGTGGACAATAAGAATAATCCTAATCCAAAGCTCCAAAATTGCTCTGGCACGAACCATTCTTTTCTATGTATAATGCTCATCACAAAATACAATACAAATGCGAATGGGAAAATTACTCCTCCTCCTCTCAGTGTTATTTTTGTGTGGGAACTTCTATGATTTGGTTTATCTATAATATTGTAATGACCTGCTATTTTAAAATAAAGTAGTTCTAATGCCAAAAGAATGATGGCAATAATAAAGTATTCCATGGATTATTTAAAGCTTTTAATGGTTATTTCGATTCCTTTTTTTGCCGAAATTGGCAATTGAGTTATACCAAGTGCATTTTTTATTTTTTGGTTAGAAACCTCTAAATTACCTGTCATTTTTTTTAATCTTTTTGTATTTAGAGGTAGTGGTATAATATCTCCTATTTTAGCGATTGTTTTTATTAAAGTGGGAGAAATGCTAAGGTCTAATATTTTTTTATTTTTTACGTTTTTAATTATTTCAATAATTTCTTTGGTAGAAATAGTTTCATCATCTGCAATGTGGTAAATTCCTGAGTTTAAATTTACATTTTTTGCAATAATTTCTTTCATAAAATAAACTAAATTTTCAATAGAAAGAAAAGAACGCCTGTTTTGGAAACACGTTAATGGATAGGGAACTCCTTTTGAAATTAACTTATAAAGCAGTCCCAGATTTCCTTTATCTCCTGCTCCGTGTACCATTGGAGGTCTCAGGATTATGATTTTTTTATTGTTCGGCAAAGATTGCTTCAGGAGCCAATCTTCGGCTTCTCTTTTTGATTTGCCGTAGTGAGAAAATGGTCTGCTTGGATGATCTTCTTCTAAGGGTTTTAGTGATTCATATTCTTCTACTGCGGCAATAGAACTTACATGAATCAGTATTTGGGCTTTCGATTTTAGAAATTCATTAAAAATATTTTTTGTTAATTCTACATTTGCAAAATAAAAATCGTTTTTGGTGGCCGTTCCGTTATGGTCATGCGCTTTTCCTACGAGGTTAATTATTATATCACTATTGGATACATCGTCTATCCACGTTTTGTTTCGCAAAGATACTCCCATTGCGTTATCAATCTCCCTCACTAAATGTTGCCCTAAAAAACCAGAGGCCCCCACAATAGAAACTTTATACATTTTCCCAATAATGATTTTCGGTTAGTCCCAAAATTTCTTCCAGCATTCCTTTCAAAGACATGCTTTCTAATAAACCTTTTTCTAATGGAATAAACTCAGTTTTAAAAAAATTAGTATTTAACACAATATTTTTTCTGTCAATTACGCAAATATTGTATTGATTATAAAATGGATACTTTCTGATTTCTGGATTGGTAGTAATTAATTTTCTACCAGCACCTAAAGATTCAAAAGTTCTCATCGTTAAGCCCTTTTGGCTAGGATGGTTAATATCTAAAACAACTTTAGCATGAGCGTAAATATTGATAATCTCTTGGTGTCCCAGACAATTATATGCTATTTTATTTTCATCAAATAATTTAAATTCTTTTGTTGTAATTTTTTTAAACTTAAATAATATTTTGCTTGGGGAAAAGTAGAAAGTGAATAAACGAATCCCGTTCTTCACACACCAATCTCTAATTTTTTCTGTAATTAAGTATCTATCTGAGTGTGCAGTCCCAATAAAAGCTATGTCATATTTAAATGCTTTTTTATCTTCATAAAGCTTGGCATAATTTTGTGCAAAAAAGAGGGGACGAAATCCTATATTGTATTTTTTAGCATCTTGAGGATCAAAAGTAAATTTACGATCAAAGAGATCCATAATTTCTAATCCATTATTATTATTGGCAAAGGAATCCCATGTATAGAACACCAATTTTATTCCAGGATTATTTTTCTTCAAAAATTCTATAAAGAATTTAGGTGTAGCTTCTCCTTTAAACAAAATAAAATAATCATACTTTTTATGAATGATTTCTTCTATTACTTTTTTAAAATAATCATTGATGGACGTAGAAATTAGTTTTTTATTGACCCGTATCATGGCTTTTGTAAATACGGTATTTGAGGGTCTTTCATCAAACCAATCTACCTCAGCACCTAGATTTTCTAGTTGCGTTTTTATTATGTCTTCATAGTTAAAAAATTTAACTGAAATAAATAGAATTTTTTTATCTTCGAGCGTTCTTACGGAGGTATTCATCTGCTATTTATAAAGTCCTTTTGCTTTCATTTCTTCGATAGATTTCTGATAATAATCTTCTTGAATTTCTTGCGAATTCACCCAATTGGTAAATTTTTCGAGCCCTTGGTTAAAAGAAATTTTTGGCACAAAATTCAACATAGAGGAAATTTTAGTAATATCAGCAAAATTATGTCTAATATCTCCTAACCTATAATTTCCGGAGATGGTAATCGGGACTTCTTTGCGATAATTTTCGATTAATTGTTTTGCTACAGTGTATACATCTGTAGGAGTACCTGTGCCCACATTGAAAATCTGATTATTAGCTTCTTCTTTTTCTAACCCTAGTATAGTAGCATCTACCACGTCATCAATATAAACAAAATCACGACTTTCTTTACCGTCTTCAAAAATATTGATTCCGTTTCCGTTTTTAATTTGAGTAGAGAAAATGGATAGAATTCCTGTGTAAGGATTTTTTAACGATTGACCAGGACCATATACATTTTGATAACGAAATGCAACTGCCGCAATACCCAATGTAGGGCAAACAGTCATGATCATCTGCTCTTGATTCTGTTTTGTGATACCATACACGGATGATGGATGAATTTTAGACTCTTCATCCGTGGCTACTAAAGTAAGATCAGAAGAATTAGGGTATTTTACTTCGAAATCTCCTTTATTTAAATCTTCCTCTGCTCTGTGAGAAGGAAATACTATCCCTAATTCTTTACTTCTATATTTACCTTCCCCATAAATAGCTCTTGAAGATGCAATGATTACTTTTTTAATTTTATAATCTCCATTTACTAATACATCTAGCATTAAAGCTGTTCCATTAATATTGACATCTACATACTTATGCACTTGATACATAGACTGTCCTGTACCTGTTTCAGCAGCCAAATGAATAATTGCGTCTTGGTTAGAGACCGCTTTTTCCCAATTTTCTCTACCAGTAACAGAGCCTTTAATAAATTTCACTTTATCTTTTATGCTTTTAAACAAAGAGGATTCTGTTTCTGGATTTTTGCCATGAATCTGAGGTGAAAGATTATCTAAAACTGTAATATAGTATCCCCTGTCTAATAATTTCAACACTAGATTGGAACCAATAAATCCTGCACCTCCTGTAACTAAAATATTTTTTATATTTTTTCCCATTTCTTGTTTTCAAAATTAAATTTTTTAATTGGTTTCGCTGGTGTACCTACAGCTATAACAAAAGGAGGTAATGACTTAGAAACGACAGAATTTGCTCCTACAATCGTTCCTTGGCCAATCGTAACGCCTGGTAATACTGATACAAATTCTCCCAACCACACATTATCTTCTATTACAACAGGCTCAGAGGATAAGGGTCTAATATTAGGAGGAGTTTTTGGATTACTGTCATTATTATCTCCGCTATAACTACCATGCGCGCAATCTGAAATGTAAATTTTACTAGCTAATAGCACATTTTTACCAATTTTAACACTTTCTAAAGCGGTAATATGAACATAATCATTCATTTGGAAATTTTCTCCAATAAACAAAGTCTTATAGTTTCCTTTGGGATAAGCTTCTATTCTACATCCTATACCTGTAGTAAATCCTTTACTAATTTGAATATATTTTTTCCCTCTAATGTCTATCGGGAAACGTATTATTCTAGCATTAGAAAATGTAAGTTTAGTTCTAATTAAATTTATGAACATTTTTAAAACTCCAAGCACCCCATATTGTTCAATTTTTTTCATAAAGTTCTTTATAAAATTCTATATATTGCCTAAAGGTGTTATCCCAACTAAACTTTTCTGCTTGAATAATTCCTTTATTTTTTAATCTATCTCTTAGGTCTTTATCTTGTAGTTTTTGAATTCCGTGAATGATAGAATCTACATTTTCTTCTTCATATAATAGAGCTGCTTCTCCAGCAACTTCAGGAATTGAAGAATTTTTAAATGCAATAACGGGACATTTGGTCTTCATGGCTTCTATAATAGGAATTCCAAAACCTTCGTAAGATGAAGGATATAATAACGCATAGGCCTTATTATAGAGGTGATTTAAATTTTCATTATTTAAGCCTTTTAGTTGTAAATATTGATTTCCAAGTTTAGATTCTACCCATTTTTTTTCTTCCTCTGTAAATCGTTCTCCTACTATTACCAATTTATATTGGTTTAAAAATTGAGAAGCGGCATCAACGGCAAGTTTAAAATTCTTATAACCTGTTCTATGACCTACATATAGTAAATATTTTTCATTTTCTAGTTGTTTAAATCTTAAGTCTTTATCCGCAATATTAAACTCATATTCTATATTGAAAAAATCTTCACTTACACCATTATAAATTACTCTTATTTTCTTTTCATCTACATTTGGCATTAAATACAACAAATCTTTCTTTGTATTTTCTGATATGCAAATAATACCTTTCGAGTTATTCACTGCTAATTTTTTTTGAAATAAATTTATTTCGCGTGCTAATCCTTTTCTAAATTTCTCCGTGATAAAGTCGTGAATGGTTGTGACATTTATGGCATTATGATTGGAGGAATATCGGTAATAGCTGGAATGAAAAATATACCTTCCTTCAATTTTTTCTGTAAATGGCATATATCTTCTTATTTTCAAAAACCACTTTGACTCAGTCTTAATATTTTTCAAGTTTAATGTTTCTCTAAAAATATTTTCAAATTTTTCTTTAGGTTCAAAAAATAAAATTTCATTGTCAATATTCAGAAAACGTTTTGATAGTTCTGTCCAATAAACAGATCCACCGCCTGAACGCTGAAGGGCATATATAATATTATCTAAAACTATTTTCATTTTTTATTTACAAGCGCCAGTAATTATAGCAGCATTACTATTTATTATATTATTATACACTTATGTTAATTATTGATTATCAACTTTTATCAGCCACGAAGAACCTAATGCAATGATAAGCATGAGCCAAAACTCCACCCCTCTAATTATAGGAACTACAACGAGCGTACTTATAGCAAATAAAATTACAAAAAACATACTTATTGCATACTTCTTTTTTCGATTAATAAGCATTTGAAATCTTGCAATCATTATGCCTAATAAAAAGACAACAATAAAGGAAAAAAATTTAAAGTCCAAAAAAAGGTATCCAAAAAAATATTGTGCATTATCCCAAACCACTACTTTTGCTTGTGGCACATCAAGGGGAATATTAAAAAATTTAGCAATAAAATAAAGAGGCATAAAAAAAGTATTCAATCCCCAAGTGTAGTTTACTGGGTTTTCGATTAGGAGTTCGAAATTGGTTAGACCTAATCTACAGTATAATCTAAGAAATTCTACAATTCCTAAATTTGACATTTTTGCTGAGGTAATAAACGAAAGAATTAAGAATATTAGCAATATGACTGCAATGAAGTATTTTTTCAATTTACTTTTAGAAAAAAACAAAGTATAAAGCATTACTACTAAGACACCCAATAATGTTAATCTATCTAAAGAGAAAAATGTTTTGGTTAAACTACAAATAATGGTATAGACCAATAAACCAATAAGTTTTTTTTCATCAGATTTTTTTTGAATTTTATAAAAATTAAGATAGCTAGACACTATAAAAAAAACTCCTAAAGGTGCATAATTGAACATTTTGACAATGCCAGAAAGCCCACTTGTATTTGATTTATATTTAATATCTACTAGTAATTCTTTATGTTGCCCATAATTAAAAAGGTGTAAAATATATTGTTTAATAGGATATATATTATTTACTGTTAAAATAGAGGTAAATAATCCAAAAGTTGTTAACGCAAAAGCGAGATAAAAAAAAGTTTTATCTAATGTAAGATACTGTACAGCCGTAGCGTGCTTTTTATCTTTTATTAAATTAATAGATAAAAGATATCCTAATCCAAATAGGAAAGTCATTATAAAATGATAAAAAATTGCCTTATTAATATTTATATCTTTAATATGCGTCTGTCCATTTATTGCTAATCCTACCATGAGTATGTGTGCTACTAAAAACACACAAAAAAATATATTATTTTTTATCAATAGCCATCCTTTCATCTTCAATCAAGCATTACAAATTAAACTATATTATTTTATTTACTATTTTAAGAAAAAAAATCAAAAATTCTAAAAATTCAGTCAAACTTATTAAAAAAATATATTAGAAGTACTTACTTTTGGTTTTCTGTTTTGACTGTAAAACTGAGAAAAAAAGCTAAGACCAAGAGCAACCAAAACTCTACGCCTCTAATTATGGGAACACTTGCAAATGAAGCAAGTACAAATAACACAATAAAATATATACTGATATAATTTAGACTTCCTTTTATTGCTTTCACTTGAATTCTTCTTACAAAAAATCCAATTATTAGAAAAAACAGAAAAGACATCAGTCCGAAATCAATATATAAATAAGAAGCAAAATATTGAGCAGGCGCCCAAATCCAAACTTCCGGCTCTGGCACTTGGTAATCAATTCCGAAAAACTTCATAATATACCAAAGAGGCAATAAAAAAGTATTAAATCCGTAAGACTGAGTTTTCTGATTTTCTATGACTAATTCAAAGTTGGCTATTGATAATTTAAAATAGGTAACTAAAAAATCAAAAATGTTACTTCCATTCATTCTACTAGCTGTAACAAATGAAAGTAAGACAAATATTAAAAAAATATATATAATGTATTTGAGGTTTATTTTTTTTACTAAAAAATACTTGTAGAAAAAAACTAAAACAATTGCTAAAATGGTTAATCTATCTAGAGAAAAAAACACTTTTACAACACACCCCATAATGGAGAAAAAGATAAGTCTATTCACTCTCTTTTTATCATCTTCTCTTACAATAAAGAAAGTACTAAAAGCGCTTGTAATAAGAAAAACACCTACCGGGGCATAGTTCATCATTTTAAAAACACCTTCTAATCCTTGTGAACCTGCTTCATATTTAATCTCCATCAAATTAGACTCTCCAGAAAAAAGAAGAGTAAGATATTCTGTAGGCGAAATAATGCTTCCAATAGTAGCAATAGAAGTAATAATCCCAACTATTGAAAAAATATAGCCCAATACAAAAAACTTGTTAGAAAAGACAATTGCTTTTTTTTCTATTTTGCTATAGTTAATAAAAACTTTAGGCGAAATGGGCATGTATCCTAATGTAAAAAATAATAATCCTGCAAAATGATAAAATATTGCATTATTTAATTGAATATTTTCTCCAACAATATTATCTTTTTGTGTCCCTAATAAGACCACTAAGATCTGGGTAAACACAAAAAAGAAATATAGAGAGTTATTTTTTACAAGCTCCTTCATGATTTAATAAAAGCCTGTAAAATTAAACTTTTTCGAGACTTCATTATATTTTCTTTATAAATTAATTAAATATCTCACTAAATATAGGATTATTAATCATTAACAATTTTTCCAGCCACCTTATTACTAAAAGATTTTATAAAGCTAAAGGAGTTCTTTTACTCCCATGAAGAAAATGGATCTTTCTTTAGACTAGAAATATTTTTTTTTGCAAATATTTTCCCTATTTGCAATGCCATCCATTCGGTCTTATAATATTCTGATTTATTTTTATTAATAAAAAAATAGAATAGATATGCTAGAAAACTCAGGAATACTCTTGAAAAATATTTTTTATTGAAACTGTGTTTTTGACATAAGTAAGCTGTACCACATCTGTATTTAAAAACTCTATTGAGGGCTGAGATATCCCCTTTAGACACTATTACTTGAGGGTGAAAAAATGTAATTTCAGGAGAAAACACGGCTTTTAAATTAGAATGAGATAAAATTCTGTATAACCAATCAAAGCCTTCTTCCGCTCCAAAAAAAGTACCCGCTCCCATGTTCTCATCAAATTCAAAATTCATAAAAACATCTCTTTTACAGACAACTGTAGCTTCTACAAAACCACCTAACATATTATGATGATTTAGAATATATTGTTTTTTTTGAAAACGAAGAACGCTATCTGCTCTATTTTCATCTATACATTTACCGAATACCAAATCAGCATTTTCTTTTTCTATTAAAGAGAAGGCATTAGGGAATGTATCCGGAAATATTTTACAATCATCATCTGGGAAACAGATGAAACTACCACAAGATGCTTTTACTCCATAATTTTTGGCTTTAGAAAGACCTTTAAATTTTACAACATGATGATTTATAGGGAGTTTATCTCTATAGTTATTTAAAACTTCGTCTAAGTATCCTATGGGATTTTGGTCAATGAGTACAATCTCGTAAGGGAACGAAAGTTTCGCATCTAAAATAGAATGAAGAAGCGCACTAAGTTCGATAGTTCTTCCGATGGTAGGAACTAAAATTGATAATTTTATACGAGATTGATTGACCATTAATTTTTAAAATATAAAATTTATTTTATTCTCTTAGATTTTATTGTAGGATAAGCTATTAATAATTATACTCTAATATTTTTTATTTATTGTTGCATACTTATTGAGTGATGGATAATAAAATTAATTTCTAATATTTCTAAAACCATCTATTAATTTAGAAAACATCTCTAGATATATTTCATTTTTGATTATCCATATATTTAATATGGAAAAATATATTAAAAAGATTATTCCTGATAAGAGCAGTAGCATGAATGCATTATCGAAATAAGTTTTTAGGAGTTCTATAATTAGAATAATGGGTAGCCCTAAAATAATATTTTTCAATAAAAGTTTCCAATTTATAATTTCATTAAAATATTTCTTAGCAAAAAAGAATGTTATAATGGCAATGGTAAATTCTACCAAAAAGTTAGTTATCGCGGCTCCTTTTTCTGCAAAAAAAGGAATTAATGTGAAGTCAAATAAGAGACATACCCCAATAGCAATTAAGACTGCTATCATTACTTCTTTATCCTTTCCCATGGGAGTGAGAACTTGCATAGAAAAAATGTTAGACAGACCTATAATAAGAATGATTGGAGAAAGAATTTGGATAAGGACTGCTGCGCCTTTATAATGTGGTCCTGCAAAGAGGAAAATAATTTGAGAAGACATGGTGATGAAGAACAAAAGAATAGGAATAGAAACTGAAACCACAAAGTTTACTGATTTTTCTAATAAATTCTTTGCGTGATTTATATTACCTTCATGAAATGATTCTGTAAGTTTTGGAATAAGAACCACTCCTAAAGCGCTTACAATAAGAATTGGAATTTTAGTAACTTTAAGGGCAGTGCTAAAGATTCCTACAGATTTTTCTGAGGACAAAAATCCTAAAATAATGGTATCTAAAAATAAGAATAAAGTAACTGAAGCTCTAGAAAAGAAAATATAAAACATGGGGCGTAAATGCTTTTTTAATCTATTAATATCTAAGCAAAAATTTACAGTAAGTCTTTTTCTAATAAGATAAAAATTGATAATTGCGTTAATCAAAACAGCAAAAACAATAATTAAAAAATAATTTAATAGGTCTTCAGGTGTTTTTACAAACAAAAACAAGAAAATAAGTGATACCAATCTAATAAGCATGGTCCTTATTGCAATAAACTTAAATTCTCCTACTCCTTGAAAATACCATTCTCCAATAAAAATGCAGGCAAAAATCATGATGCCTCCCCAAAGAAATAATTGGTAATTAGATAGAAAATTAGGATAGAAAAAAACAGAAACGAAATAAATAGCCAGAGCAAAAACGGTAAGAATAGCATGTATAGAAAATATTTCAGAAAAAATTCTGCTTTGGTCTTCTTTTTGTTTATGCTTTGCGATTTCTCTCACTCCATATACAGGAATTCCTAGTGCTGCAATTAAAATGAAATATCCTGCAAAAGAATCTACAAAACTTACGATTCCCAAGCTCTCAGGCCCTAACACTCTAGTAACATAGGGAAATGTAACTAATGGGAAAAAAACTTGAGATACTGCAAGTAGAATGTTATAGGCAAAATTTTTCTTTATTGATGCCATAATAAGGAACCGAACGCTTTAATAATCATCTTTTATTTTACCTTATATAATGTTCAAAAAGGAATTAATTTTTAGAATTTATCTTCTTTAATTTTTTAATTTCAGATTTACTTTCTATATATTAAAATTTAAGATAAAGTTTAAGAGACTCTTATAGTTGTTTATAAGAGTAAAGTAGAGGCCCTATTTTTACTTTTTTAATATTATTATTTTTATAAAAAAGTAATTCAACACAATGGTCTTAGTCTCTTCTTTACTATATTTATCTTAGTTATCAAGAATCGTATTACTCGTTTTTAAATACTGAATTTTGATTTAAAATTTTGCCAAAACGATTTTTCTTTCACTCCATAGCCATAACCATATTTATTGCCATATCCAAAATAATCTTTATCAACGTCATTTAACACAAAACCAACATTTTTTATTTTCTTGGATTCATAATTTTTCTTGGCAAAATCAATTAATGATTTTTCGGTGTATCTAGATCTCACCACATAAAGAGTAATATCAGCTGTTTCGGCAATTAGGAACGAGTCTGTCACTAGCATTAATGGAGCGGTATCTAGAATGATGTAATCATAATGTTGAGACAATTCTTGGATTAGATTTTCAAATTTCCCGTTAGATAGTAAATCGGTAGGATTAGGAGGGATACTTCCTGAATACATTACGTCTAAGTACTGATTATAAATGCTTTTATGCACTAATGTTTTATAGTCTAGACTGTCTTCATACAGAAATTCTGTTAATCCTTTTAATCCTTTTCTTTCTTCATTATATCTTTGTAGCTGCGGGTTTCTGATATCAGCACCAATAATAATAGTTTTTTTATTAGGACTAGCAATGGTTAACCCAAGATTTACTGAAACGAAGGTTTTCCCTTCTCCTTTTACAGTGGAAGTTACAAAAACGACTTTTCCTTTCTTCTTTCCTACCATAAAATTCATATTGGTAATTAAGATTCTGAGCGATTCTGCTAGAGGAGACCTATCATTCATTTTCACTAACTCATTATCTCCTTTTTCTAGCTGCGGAACTTCGCCGATAATAGGAATAGTGTTTGAAATTTTCTCTATATCGTGTTTTGATTTAATTTTATTATCAAATAATTCAAATAAATAAATTAGGGCAAACGGTATGAGTAATCCCATTAATAGCCCGGCAAGAATAACAATCATTGCTTTTGGAGCCACTTGTTTATCTTTGAAAGCTTTGTCTATAATTCTGGCTTTTGGAGCAGTAACCGCCAGTGAGATTTGTGTTTCTTCTCTTTTTTGAAGTAATAATAGATATAGTGCTTCTTTAATCTGCTGTTCGCGTTCTATACTTCTGAACATTTTTTCTTGAGAAGGTATTTTAGCGATTTTTCCTGAGACTAAGTTTTGTTCATATTCATAATTGCTCACTGCTAATTGTAAGCCTTCTCTGCTTTTCTGAAGATTTTGTAGAATAGTGGGTCTTAGATTATTAATCTGGCTGGTTACTTCTATTACCAAAGGGTTTTGAGGGGTAGCATTTTCCAGCAGTCTATTTCTTTCTAAAATTAATTGGTTATAAGCAGTAATATTGGCTACTGCACCTGGATTATTCAATCCGATATTATTGGGAATTACTTGATAGTTCCCTTGTTTGCTAACATATGAAATAAGACTGTTTGTTAATTCTAACTGAGAAAACAACTCTAGTTGTTTTGCTCTGGCTTCGGCAGAAGTTTTAAGACCAATTTCTCCTTCTACTGCAAGATCTGTAATTTGATTTGCTTTTTTAAACTGTTCTTTTTGGGATTCTACATTTCCTAAATCTTTTCCGACATTTGCGATACGTTCTTCGATAAACTCTGCAGTTTTCTTAGACTCCTCGTTTTTGTCATTTATGGCTTCTGCGTTATATACTTCAATTAAATTATTAATGATATCTTTTGCCTTATCCACATTAGGATATTTCATGGAAAGTTTGATAACTGTAACATCTTTATTTACTAAATCTGCATTTAATTTTAATTGATAGCTTTTTGTTTTTGCATCCAAAGAAGAAACGCTCAACAGAAGTTCTTTGATGGGGAGTTTAGGATCTGGTATATAGTTATTGTTTTTAAAAATGATGATGTTTGCATTAGGTAAAGAAATTAATTTATTATATGTTGATTTTATGTTCCCCATATCATCAGAAGATAGTAATAAATCATCTCCTTTTATCACTAAGTGAACTGGATCAACTGGCTTTATGATTTCTTTTTCGTTTACTATTTTAACAATAATAGGTGAAGATTTACCATATACCTCAGTATCTTTAAAAAAGCCTGGAATATAGATATCTGTTTCTAAACCTAAATCTTTAATGACCTTGGTCATCAGTTTTTTTGATCTGAAAACTTCTAATTCATTATCTACTCCATCAGAGTTCATTTTACCTAGCCCTGATAAATCTCTTAACATTTCGAAGTCTTGACCACCAAATGAGTTTTTAGCATCTTTAATTAAAACAGTAGACACTGTTTCATATACAGGATTCTGAGTTTTTAGAAAAAAATAGCTTACTACTAAAGCAAAAAAACCACTTAACACAAACCATTTCCATCGTTTCATGTATGGTCTTATTAATTCTTTGATTTGAATTTCTTCTGGCTGAATATTATTATTGTTCATTTTTTTCTAATTTTTAAAAATCAATGCTAAGATCGTTACTACAATAGACGCTACAGAGATATAGATTCCTGCATTTGGGTCTAATCTTGAGACTTTTTGTTTGGTTTCATTAGGAGAAACTACAATTACGTCATTTTGTTTGAGATAAAAATAAGGAGAGTTTATAAAATCTGCTTTGGAAAGGTCTATTCTTTCTTTGGTAATTACTCCATCAATATTTCTCAGCACTAAAATATCATTTCTTTTCCCGTATATGGTAAGGTCCCCTGCTAATCCAATTGCTCCTAAAAGTGTAGTTTGCGCATCTGGGATATAGTATGTACCGGGTTTGTTTACTTCACCTAAAACCGTCACTTTATAGTTAGTGTTCTTCACCGAAACTTGCGGATTAACTACATAAGTCGCTAATTCTTTTTTTAGGATCTCTTTTAATTCTTCTGTTGTTTTGTTTTCTGTATTGATTTTGCCCAATACTGGGAACTCTATATTTCCTTGAGCATCTACTACATAAGTAGGCCCTTGAGTAGAAGTTTGGTTTTGTGTGGGCGTATTGCTGCTTGGTAATGAAAATTGTAAAATTTGACCTGAAGAAAAGTTTTGATTGAATGGTCTTACCACATCCATGTCTTTGGCTGTCACCAGAATGACTAATTGGTCATTAGGCTGGATGGTAGATTTTGCATTTTTTGCAGAAGCTTCTAACGCTATGTCTTCTATATTTTGCATATAATCTATACTTTTCTTACTTGTACAAGCATTAAAAAACAGCCATAGTAAAGGTAAGAGAATTAAAAATTTATTTTTCATTTACATTGTTATTAATCATTATTAAAATAGTTTTTATCAATTTTAAGTAAAGTAACTTTTAAAATCTGATATTATTGTGTTTTTCATCAAATAAATAAACAGTTCATCTATTTCCCCTTCTTTATCATCTTTTCCCCTTATGCAAGAGTAATATTTTTTTAAATAAAAGCAACAGGATACTGAGCTGTGGATTTACTGAACCAAATGCAAATCTACATAATTATAGAGAATTTTCAAATTTGTTTTTTAGGTAATCAATAGGTATAAACCGTTTCGTCTTCTAGAATTTTATTTCTTTTCATTCTTCTTTTCTATGTAAGAGTGTCTTTTATTTTCTTGAAACTTTTAATAGTGTCTGTAATTCCTTGGTGCGGAGAGACTGGAAGCCTGTTTATGCCTAAAGCATTTTTAATTTTTTGGTTAGAGACCACATAGTTTTCAGTGAGTTTTTTCATTCTTTCTGAGTTTAAGGGAAGATTCACTACATCCCCCAGTTTTGCAATGGCGTATACTATGAATTTAGGCAGATGTAAGAATTTAGTTTTTTTGCCCAATGCCTTATTCATGATGACTACGAGTTCGTTGGTAGATAAAGATTCATCATCTGCAAAATTATAAATCCCAGATTTCAGGGTTTTATTATTTAACATTTCGTACATCATAAATGATAGGTTATCTATACTTAGAAACGAACGATGATTAACAAATTTGGTTAATGGCCAAGGCATTCCTTTTTCTAAGACACTAAAGAGTATGTTTAAATTTCCTTTATTACCAGGGCCGTGAATCATACAAGGACGAATAATAAATAATCTTTTGTTAAGAGGTAAATTTTGGGCTAATAAATATAGCTCTGCTTCCAATTTTGATTTACCGTAGGGGGTTTGAGGATTGGGAATCATCTCTTCGTGCACTATACTTTCTGTATGGTCTACAACTGCTTTTACAGAACTAAAAAAGAAAAAATCTTGAATTTCTGATTTTAGAAACTCTTGAAACAGCTCAATGGTTAAATCTCTGTTAATTTCAAAATACTCTTTTTCTTCTGCTGTTTTTTCTACATCATGGGCTTTACCTGCTAAGTGTATTAATGCATTTGCTTTTTGATTTAATTGTGTAGACCATTCTTTATTTCTGAGGGACAATTCTTCTACAAAAATATTTTTCTGCTTGAGGTACCTAGATAAGTTTTGACCTACAAAGCCAGAGGCTCCTGTAATGATGGTTTTCATTTTAAAAAAAGGTTATTTATAAGATTAACATATTTTTTTGTTACCACCTGCTTTGTATAATGATTTTCGATTGTTTTTAAACCGTTTGAACCTAATATACGAAGTTTTTCTTCTGTAGCCGTTTTTAGAAACTTTTCAATATGCGCTACTTTCTCTGATAAATCCGCTGTAGAAATAATTTCTGCACAATTCAAATCCTTCAAAAAGTTTACAATTGGTGTATTATCTCCAGAACAGATCAACATAGGCTTACCACATGCCATTATTGTATAAACTTTGGAAGGAAAACCATGTCCCTCCATTTCTTTAGACATAAAGATATATTGCAAGTCTGCAAATGCCAACAATTGTGGCATCATTTCCCTAGGCTGATATGGTAAAATATATAAGTTTTCTAAGCTGTATTCCTTTTTCTGATCTTCAATATATTTTTTCATAACTCCTTCACCGATAACATAAAAATCAATCGGATCGTTTTTCATTTTCTTTGCCGTTTCAATTAAAGGATACCAATCTTGTGCATGACCGACATTTCCTGCATACATCAGCTTAAGATTATTATTTGCTTTAAATAAACTATTATCAATGTTTAAAGATGAATAAGAAAGAGGATGGTATAGGTCTGTATCTACGAAATTAGGGATTATATGAAGTTTAGACTTGTTTTCAAATCGCTCTATAACGGTATCATAAAAAATCTGATCAATTGTTGTAACAGCGTCTGATTTGTTATACACAAAGCGCTCCAACCATTTTAGAATTCTAATAACAGGTTTAGACTTTAACCCACCTTTTTCAATCAAAAAATCAGGGTATATTTCCTGAACATTGTATACAACTTTAGCTTTTTTAATTTTTCCTATAATCAAATTAACAAATCCAATTGTAAGCGGTGGCGAAGGAGATAATATTGCATTAATGTTTCGTTGCCCTAACCCGAGAACAAGTGCCATAAGATGCCAGAATATAAAACCAACGATTCTTAATAATGTGGACTTAAATTTTTTCTGAGGTATATGCAGAACTTTTACACCATTAAAGTTACTTTCATAATAAAAACCAAAAAACTTCTTTTTTAATGGTTGTTTAATTAGCTCTTCAGGTACAATATTATAATGAGGAGTGGTTGTTAAAACAACCACTTCAAAACCATGCTCTTTAAATGCTTTAGCAATATCCTTGTATAAATAGGCGGTTGAAACTCCGTCTGGACTAAATACGATACTGTGTATTAATATTTTTTTCCTTAATGTCATTTTATATCTCTTCTGACCAAACAGTCCTTTTTATATAATCCGTATATGAAATAATAATTCGAACCACTTTCTCGGAAACATTCGGCATCGAATAATCGGCAACAGGGCGGAAATTAGGGACTAGGGATTGGGGATTAGAACCTAAAGTATTTCTATCACCAACAACTTGGGTTTGTAATTGAACTAAACCTTGCATGATACGCTCTGGGCTTAAACCTACCATCATCACCGATGCTTCTTCCATGGCCTCTGGACGCTCATGTGCTTGGCGAATATTAAGTGCTCTAAAATTTAAAATCGATGATTCTTCTGAAATGGTTCCTGAATCTGACAATACAGCATACGCCTGTTTTTGTAAGGCATTGTAATCGTGAAAACCAAGCGGTTTCAAGAATTGAATCTCAGGACGCATTTCAATTTTCATTTTCTCAATCATGTTTCTAGTTCTTGGATGAGTTGAAACAATGATTGGAAATTTATATTTTTCCGCTACCTGATTTAAAGTAGCCATTAGGTTTATGAAATTTTTCTCGTTATTGATGTTTTCCTCTCTATGAGAAGATACCACAAAAAACTTCCCTTGTTCTAAATTTAATTTTTCTAAAACCGTGGAAGCTTCAATTTGTGGTAAATAATGATGTAGTACCTCAAACATAGGAGAACCTGTTTTAATAACCCTGTCCGCTGATAATCCTTCGCGCAATAAATACTCACGTGCTATATCTGAATACGTTAAATTGATATCCGATACATGATCAACAATTTTACGATTCGTTTCTTCAGGAACTCGTTGATCAAAACAACGATTCCCAGCCTCCATGTGAAAAATAGGAATATGTCGCTTCTTAGCAGCTATGGCACACAAACAAGAATTAGTATCTCCAAGTACTAAAAAGGCATCAGGCTTTTCTGCTTCCAAAACGGAATCAATATTGATTAAAATTTGTCCCGCCGTAGTAGTAGCATTCGAACCTGCTGCATTGAGAAAATGATTTGGCTTGCGCAAGCCTAAATCTTCAAAAAAAACTTCGTTAAGCTCATAGTCATAGTTCTGACCAGTATGCACTAAAACATGTTCGATTGCTTCAGATTGGTCCAATGCAATTAATACTCTAGATAAACGAATTATTTCAGGTCGTGTACCTACAACGGTTAAGACTTTTAATTTTTTCATATTGTATTTTTTTCTAAATCTTCAATTTTAAATTATACTTCCTCAAAAAAAGTGTCGGGACGATTGGGATCGAAACTTTCATTTGCCCACATAAAAGTGACCATATCTTCTGTTTCTGAAAGATTGATGATGTTGTGGGTATACCCCGGAATCATTTCTACCACTTCCATTTTTTCGCCACTCACATAAAATTCGTTAATTGGAAAATCATTACCATTTTCATCTTTACCAACTTTTCTCAATTGAATGAGTCCTTTTCCACTAACAACCACAAATTTTTCATTTTTGGTATGGTGCCAATGTTGACCTTTTGTGATGCCTGGTTTTGAAATATTCACCGAAAACTGTCCTCTCTCGGGTGTTCGAATAATTTCGGTAAAACTTCCTCTTGGGTCGATATTCATTTTTAGAGGATAGGAAAATTTCGCTGCTGGTAAATAACTCAAATAGGTAGCGTATAATTTCTTTTCAAAAGCGTTAGGGGTGACATTCGGCACCGTTAAATTTTCGCGTTGTTCTTTAAAACCATACAGTAAATCGACAATTTGTCCAAGTTTCAGCTGATGAATTGTTGGAACAATGCAAAAATCACCATCTCGGGTGGCTTTATTCGTTAATGCGCCGATTAATTCTTCTACCACATCGTCTATGTAAACTAAAGTCATTGCTACATTCGGGTCATTTAAAGAAATGGGTAAATCATTTGCAATATTATGACAAAAAGTAGCTACGGCACTGTTGTAATTGGGTTTGCACCATTTCCCAAAAATATTGGGAAAGCGATAAATAAGTGCCTTTTCTTCGCGTTCCTGTGGAGAAAAATGAGCCCTTACTGCCTCTTCACCTGCTTTTTTGCTTATCCCATAAGGATTATCCAGCTCAGCTTGAGTGGAAGAAGCAAGTACGATGGGACAATTATTATGGTTCGCTTTCAGTTTTTCTAAAAGGACTGTAGTAAAGCCAAAGTTACCAGTCATAAACTCACTTTGTTCTATTGGGCGATTTACTCCGGCTAAATGAAAAACAAAATCAACCTCTTTACAAGCTGCTTCTAATACGGAAGCATCGGACTCTCGGCTGTATTCAATAATGTGTAAATCAGTTCCTAAAACAGGATGCTTCGCCTTTCCTACTTTAATATTGTGTAATTGTGCAACTAAGTTTTTACCAACGAAACCATTGGCTCCGGTTATCAATATTTTCATAAACTATTTTATTGTTAAAAAATCATCGGCATGATATTCAAATCTAAATTCATCGTCGACTTCACCCAACTTATAATCGGCTAAGACGAGCAGTTTTGCACCAACTTCCAATGCTTGAATACTACTTACAAACCCTGCTGGAACATGCAAAATATCCATTTGATCAGCCTTCAATACAAAGGAATAAGGTTGTAAGCCTTTTAATCCTTTTTCAAAATAAGCAATGGAGAGTATTTGAATTTTAAAAGTCCCTTTCATTGCTGAAAACCAACGTTGTTCAATCTTATGTCCTTGCCAACCTCTAATAAAATGTAAATCTGCATTTTCGATAGTGTACATTCTTTTAATGGAAGTAGCATCAAAATCATTGTTAAAAGTAAGTGTTCCTCTAATGTCAGAATGGGAACCTCCAGGAATGAGTTTCGGAATCATGATTTTTTAGTGTTTTAATCTATTAATCATGTAGTTGTTCCACATCTTCACCAAAAACCTCTTTTCGTATCAGTGGCAATGTAGAAATAAGCTTCTTCAGACCTTCGACATCTTTTTGATTGGTATTGTGCGAATGATAATCCTCTATTCTAGAAACATCTTCTTCCCCTTCAGAGAAATACTTTGCATAATTCAAATCACGATTATCCGCTGGTACACGATAAAAATTCCCCATATCCTCAGCTTTCATCATCTCTTCCCTAGTACAAAGAGTTTCGTACAATTTTTCACCATGACGTGTCCCTATTACCTTAATAGGAACATCCTTTCCTGTTAACGTAATTAAAGCCTTTGCTAAATCTCCAATCGTTCCAGCAGGTGCTTTGTTAACAAACAAATCACCCGGATTACCATGCTCAAAAGCAAACAAAACCAAATCCACCGCATCCTCCAAAGACATAAAAAACCTTGACATATTTGGATCTGTTATGGTAATAGGTTCCCCTTTTTGAATTTGATTTAAAAACAAAGGAATCACCGAACCACGAGACGCCATCACATTACCGTAGCGTGTTAAGCAAACAACAGTATCGGTTAAGTTTCTTGATTCTGCAACGGCTACTTTTTCCATCATCGCCTTAGAAATACCCATAGCATTAATAGGATAAGCCGCTTTATCAGTAGACAAGCAAATAACTTTTTTTACGTGATTAGCAGCAGCAGCTCGAATCACATTCTGCGTTCCTTCCACATTGGTTTTAACTGCTTGCATCGGGAAAAATTCACACGAAGGTACTTGTTTCAAAGCAGCTGCATGAAAGATATAATCGACCCCACGCGTTGCAGGTTCTACCGATGCATAATCTCGTACATCACCGATATAATATTTGATTTTATCGTTTTTGTATAAGTTACGCATGTCGTCTTGCTTTTTCTCGTCACGAGAAAAAATACGGATTTCCTTGAAGTGGTCTGTGTGTAAAAATCTGTTCAGAACAGCAGTTCCAAATGATCCGGTTCCTCCGGTGATAAGAAGGGTTTTATTTTGTATTTGCATTTTATTTTATATTTTGTAATAAAACTATTATATTATCAATACGGTTTACTATTTTAGAAACCGAATTAGGAAGTCTATCTGACAAAGATAATGAAAAGGCTTGAGCTATAGAATCAATATCATTAGGATCAAATACGGCTGAAGGATCGCAAACTGCATACGTATATGGTAAATCTGCTGCGATTACTTTACAACCACAATCAATAGCTTCTACTAAGCCCAATCCAAAACTTTCTGCCAAAGAAGGGAAAATATGGAACTCTGCTTTAGCAAATACCTCCTCCATTGTAGCATGATTTACGAAGCCTATATTATAAATAGGATAACCTAACTTTTTCTTATTTTCTATCAAGACGAAAATTTCATGAAATTTTTCGTCAACAGTAAGAGTAAGACTGCCTGTTTGATGCTCATCAAAAAATTTACAAAATGCCTCAATTAGAATACGATGATTTTTATGAGGACTTGCATTTGACACATATACATAAGAATTCGCAATTCTATCAAGCTTCTTAATAGAAAGAGGAACATAGAATGGTAATTCCTTAATAATTTCAGGTTTTATTCTATATTTCTGTGCCAACTTTGATTTTATGAATGGAGTTTGTACCATCCAATAGTCTGTATTTTTTTTGAATATTCTTAATACATTTTGTTTAATCGTATAAATAATTTTAGATTTAAGTGTAAACCCATCTGGTATTTGAAGAAATAATTGTTGATGAAAGTAGGTAAATACCTTTGCCTTTACTCTCACAAAGGGAGGTATATTACCAAAACATAAAATTACCGAAAACTTGTTTTTATTTTTTTTATAAAAACTGGTTCTGTTAAATAATGTTGCATCAATGTATTCTACACTGTTAGATTTTTTAATTTTAGGTATAGATCCTTTAGTTCTCTTATCCAAAAGATAAAACACTTTGGTGGATTCTATTCTCTCGAGATTGATTATTAAATAATCCAGCAGAACTTTCCCTCCCCCATTATTTATGTATAAAGCATCAATAAGTATCATAATTCATTTTTTTTCTGTGTATCTTAATATAATTCAATTGAATACTTTTGTGTTTTTCATGCCCATATTGAATTAACTTTTCTATATAATAATCACTATATCCTTTTTACGGTCAATATGGTGACAGATATTTGCACCATATTTTTAGAAAACAAATAACACACCTTTTTCTACCGTGGGAAAATATTGTAAGTGGCCATTCCCAATTCACTAAGATCATTTATAAAAGAACAAGCTACCTGAAGTCCACCGTCGGCAAAAAGATTAGAATTGTCTATTAGCAATTTCATAAAATATTTTCTAATATTCTTACCTGATTATTTACATTCCATTTTTCATCAATCACTTTGTAGCAGTCTTCTCTTTGTACTGGATTATTAATTAAATAAGATATTTTATCTGCTAAATCTTCAATATTATTTTCTTTAAAAAACATTCCTGTTTTTTCTTCTATTATCGTTTCAAATTCTGGACCTTGGTTTGGAAAATTATTGTGAGTAATCACAGGGGTTCCATACATTAAGCTATGAATAGCTGTAAGACCAACATTTCCAGGAGAAACACATATATTCGCATTAAAAATATAATTGCCTATCTGTTCTTCATCATAACAGGCACCGACTAACCAAATAAAATCTTTTAATCCAAAGCGTTCTATTTCATTTTTAAAGTCATAATCTTTGGATTCACCCAAAATCACAAAATTAACATACAGATTTTGTTGCTGTAATAAAAGCATTGCTTCAATTGCTAATTCTATTTTTTTACTTCTTTGAATTCTTCCAATATAAATAATCACCGGGTGATTGTTTTTAAAATGATCTCTATAGATATCCGATGACTTTAAACTATCTCTGACTAAAATTTGCTTTTCATAATCCAAAGAATTATAAATAGTATGTAATTTATTTTCGTCAAAACCTTCTTTTATCATTAATTCTTTAGCGTATTCTCCATATAAAAAAATTTCCGTAGCTAACCCAAAATAACTTTTTTTTATTAGTTTCTTTATTGTAGTTTCTCTACCATACCACCCGTGTGTCCAGAAATAAGTTTTTTTTCCTGAAATTTTTGCCCAAATTAGAATAATCCAATTGGACAAAATCAATGGATCTCCTGTAAGAATATAATTTTCATATGGTTTAAACAATAATTTTAAACTGCCAATATACCAATAACAATTCTTGAATTTTAATGTTTTAAACTCTTTTTTAAAATTATGTAAATCTTGATAATTAAACTTTTTTATTGTGCAGCCCGGAATAGTACCAAAATAAAAATCAGCGTTCAATTCCTCGTCTATTTTTTTGAAAATAGGTAATCTATAGTGAGATGCATAGTTAAACAGACAACAGATATTATTATTTTGTATATTCTTACTCTTCATTTACAATAAATTTAGATTCAAACTCTTTTCCATATTTTTTTATGAGATTACCTATTTGTTTGGTATTCTGGTTTTCACCATTATTTAAGCTATCTAGAGTATCATTATCCTTGTACAAAATGGGCATTTGGTAATACTTATAGTCTGTTTTTACAATTTTAGTATCATTAAGAACCGTCATCGCATTGAGCCATATATCGTCTGCTAATGGACACATATCTAAAAAATATTCTTTCTTAAATACATCTTTATATAACGAATTTGGTGGATATAATACACCACCAACTCCTATCTGCAGCACATAATAAGAAGGTGATTTGTGTTGGAACAGCAAATTCTCCCAATTCTTATATTCATTTCCTATTTTTATTGAACCCCAATTACATAAGATACAATTTGGATAAATTTTATTAAAATGTATAAGTTTTTTTATTAAAGATTTTTCATATAAAACATCATCGTCAACAGTAATTACAATAGAATTTGGATATTTCTGCATCGTATAATAATACTTTTTGTGAGAGCGTATATCATCTTTCGTCCAAATAATCTCAAGCCCTCTTTGTGTTTGTTCTAAAAGCTTCTGAGGGATTTTTTTGTCTGGAAATTGTAATTCTGATAATGTTAAAATAACCTTATCTGGTTTATGTGTTTGATTGAACATTGTTTCCACAACCATCCAAACTTTATTTATTCTTTTAGGAAAAGATGTAAGCGAAACAATAATTTTATCATCATTAGAAAGACTCTGTTTTTTCTTCAGCTTAACCTGCAAAGGAAAAATGAAATTGTAATAATTTCTTAACAAAAATCTTATCAAGGAATAAATTCTACCATACTTTCCTATTGTGTTTGCATATAATTTATTTATCATTTTGAAATATTTTTGGATTTTTATATATCAATCTTTTCGACTAAATTTTAATTTTCTTTATTCTGGTAAAATACCAAAGAGGTATTAATATAATTAATGTATAAAAAACCGTACTTAAATAGTTATTATTTGCAAAAGTGAATATTAAAGAATTTCCAATTATTACAAATAAAATTTTAGACAGAAAGTCACCTTTATAATGTCCCAAATTCCAACAATAACCAAAAAAATATCCTAAATAGAAAAAAACAAAAGGAACACCTAGAAACGTAAAATCTGAAGCATACCAGGTATAGGATGAATGCCAATTTATATCAGGGTCAACCCCTTTAGATTTAAGTCGATATACATAAGTATCTGTATAAAAATTTAAACCGAAAATATCAGAAAAACTAATTATTCCTGGATTATTTGCTAAAAAATAGGTGGGTTGATATTCTAAATCAAAAGCTAAACAAGTATGATAATAACCTTGAGCCATATAAGAAACCACATACATATAAGTTAGATGAAATTTTTCAGGAATCACTTGTAAAGAAATATGATTAGGATCAACTATTGAATTTCCTAAATCAAAAGCGTCCAAATTCAGGCTTTGATTTCCAGATCGTTTAGCCATGTTATTACCAAAGAATGAAATACTCAGTGAAAAAAGACTAATTATTATAAAAAAATATTTTAAAATGAATGAAAATTTGATTTTTCTAATTTTTAGATTAATTAATAATACTAATATTAATGTTGTTATTAGAACAATTACACCAAAATTAGTACCTCTACCCATCCAAAAATAGATTTCTATAAATAATAAAAATAAAAAAAGAATTTTTTTTATTTTGGAAAAACTTTTCCAGCTAAAAAAACCGACAATAAAAAAAATTTGATTAATAATAGAAATCAAGAAATATATAAACCATGGAACTACTGTAATACGAGAACTATCTAATGATAGTAAGTATCCTAGTTTTGGATCCGCAATTCCAATACTTAAAAACTTAACCATTTCTATAATTTCATATGGTTTAAATTTTAGCAAGTATGCATATTTTAATAAAAAAGTTAATATATAAAATCCAAAAATGAAATTAACAGACCGTTTATCATTTAATGCTAAAGGAACTCCTTTTAAATTAATTCTATTTGCATTTTTAAAACCCCTTTTATAGCCGACATAAGTTAGGAATTGACAAGTTCCAGATAATAAATAAAATAAATATAAATTATCTGTATACCACTCTATAGGAGAAGTACTAAAAACAAATATAGTAATAAGATTAAATCCAATTATTAAATTTACGGGTAGGTTTTCTTTTGAAAGCATTTACAAAAAGATTATGAGTATAAGATAAAAATCAAAACGATTAAGTTGTTGAATATAGTTATATTTAGTTATTGTCATTTAGTTACTTTTTATTTAATAAATTATTCTAACTATTTATTCTAGATTTAATTATTCTTGATGGGTTATCGCCAATAATACTATACTCCGGAAAGTTTTTACTTAAAACACATCCTGCAGCTATGATAGAACCTTTTTTAACAATTCTGCCTGGCGTGAAAATTACCTGCCTTCCGATCCATACATCATCCTCTATAATTGTATCAAGCTGTGCAGTACTTCCTTGTTCTATCATAGGGATATCAATTCTATCAAATGAATGATTTATAGACAATATATAACATTCGGGACCCATCATTACATTTTTGCCTATAACAATATTCCCTGGAACGGTACAATTAATACCAATACCAGAATTATCCCCTATCACCAATCTAAACCCTGATCCAAATGAAGCTCCACGCTCAATATTGACGTTTTTTCCACACTTAAAAAAAATATGCTTGCAGCATAAGTATCTCAGTTTTTTACATAGTTTACCTACTATTGGTGCCATAGATGCTGGCAACCAAACTAAGAAAAGCTTATAGATAATAAGACAGATTGCTTGAAGAAAAGAAAACTCTATATTTTTATATTTCATAATCCGTAGTCAGTTTAATTATTTTTTTCAAAACACTCTCTATATCATCTGCTTGATGCTTTGCAAAATGAACATTTTCTAAGCCATTTTTCATAGTGTAAAGATATGTAGGGCTATTTTCTCTTGTAATAGATAAAATAGGTCTATTTATCATTATATAATTAAAAAACTTGCTGGACATAAAAACATCATTTTCCAAATCTGCATCAATATCTATAAGGACATCGGCTAGTTGATAATATTTCTCTAAGTCATCTGTATAACTCACAAAAATAATTTTACTTTTGAATACTTCATCATACTTAGATAAATCAACAGAGATCGGGCTTGTCCCTACAAAATACAGCCTTACATTTTCATATTGCAATGAAATCTTATAAAAAGCATCTATTAAACTTTCTGGTCTTCGTACACCATAAATCCCACCTGTATAGAGTAAATTAAAAAAGCCATCATTATTTTTAGCAAATATTTTTTTTTCTTTGTATTTTCCCGATGTATGGATATATCCTTTTTCACCTGAAAATGAATAGTCTAATAAATTCAGTTGGTAATTAAGCATTACCTCGTTGGAAGAATAAAATTTATTTATATTTTTTAAATTAGTCCTCATCATTTTAATAAGCCCTCTTCTATAAAATATTGATTCTCCCCAGCCTAAAGGCGGAGGAACAGCATCAACAGAATAAAGATACCAATCGAGTTTTTTATGCGTTTTTTTGACTAAACGTCCTAAATAAAGCGGCATAAAATTATGAAGAGACATTAATGAAAAAACAATATCATATTTAGTTGTATTAATAGATTTATTAATTCTTTTTGCCAACAACCAATCAAATAAGTCTACTGAAAATAGTATGACAGATAGTTTTCTAAATCTCGGATGAATATATCTTCGCTTATATATTGTAACGTTATTAGAATTAGTATTACATTCTGTTGTAATTATATCGATATTTTCTTTACCATATTTTTTTTCGTAATCATCTATAAAAGATTCATACACTTTCCCAGGGGCTCGTTTGCCTAATTCTGTGGTAATAAATAGTATTCTCATTTATATCTTTTCAAAATATTAACCGTTTTTGATACAATAAAGCTTTTCTCTAAAGAGTCCATACCAAAATAAAACACAGACAAGAGTATAGTAATAGATGAAACCAAGCAAATAATCATAAAGTCCAAAAAATCGTTTTGCAAATAAAGACTAATATAATAAGAAATTCCCCAAGAAATAAAAGTAACTATAACTACTTTAAAAATTACTTTCTTAAAATATTGACTAATGGGAAACAGCATACTAAAATGTAAAATAAAAAGTCTTGCACAAAGAGCTATTAAAGAAAAGAAAATAGATATAACTATTGTAATTTCTGGCGAATAGCCTAGTTTTAAAAATAGATATGAAAAAGGAACATTTAGAATCAAGATTCCACTTACTAATATTTGGTAATTTCTAATTTTACCAGCGGCTTGTACCAATATATGCAAAGGACCAGACAATGACGATATTACTAAATCAATAATTATTAATTTAGTAAAGATTACTGAGTATTCTGGCACTATTTTTAGCCACCATACTAATATATAATTTGTTTTTACAAGTAACGGAATCGCAAATATAAGTAATAAGTAAAAAGATAATTTAGACGAAGAAAAAACTAAATCAAAAGTTTGTTTACTTTCATCCCGTGCATAGCCCTTTGTTATTGCAGGGGCTAATGCAAGTTGAAAGTTTGTTATCAAGCTACTAATTGCACCTTGAATTTGAAAAGCAATACCACGAGATGCATTTATAGTCGCTCCAAAAAAAATATTTAAAAGAACATTTACACCTTGTCCATAACCTATACCAGCAGCTACACCAAATAAATTCCAACCTGCAAAAGCTCCCATGTCTTTTGTCATATCTTTATCCCATGTTAATACAACGTTTTTACTTTCATTAAAATGAAGCTTACAATATACTTGTTCCGACACTTTTACAACAATTGTAACAAAACATAACAAAGCAGCATAAGTTATCAGTTGATCAAACTCAATAATAGTTAACAGAAAAACAACTATTAGTTTTAAAATTACTTCTACCAACCCAATAAATGCAAAAGCTTGCATTTTTTCATTTGCGATAATTACGGCATTATAGGGAACTAAACATACTGAAATAAAAAATGAAAAAATCGAAAATTGAAAAACCCAATTTGCAGCTGTCATCCTTTCCAAAGGTATATTCAATTGTGTATTTAAAAACCACACTCCAATAGTTTCGGCTATAATAAAAATTATTATAGCTATTATTAGATGAATAGTTATACTAACATTAAATATATTTTTTAAACTATCAATATTTCCTTTTGCACTTTCAAATGTAAGAAAACGTTGAGTGGAGGCTGACATGGCATTATTTAAAAAACCAAACATAATAATGACCCCAGCAACAATACTATAAATACCAAAATCCTCAACACCAAGAGTATTCAGAACAACTCGGGAGGTATAAAGGGTAACTATCATTGAAAACAGCATTCTACCATATAACATTAAGGTATTCTTAGCTATCCGTTTATTAACACTCATTTCTTCATTGATTAAAAAACATTAGATATAGTTTTACAATCTTGAGTCTACCAAATTTCTATCCAAACAAGCTTTGATATCGTAAACAATAGCTTGATCATTTTTCAAATGTTGTATATCCACTACCTGAAATTCATGATGAGCCACAGCTAACATGATGGCGTCGTATTTTAAACCTGCTGAAAGGGCGGACAAACAAGATATTCCATATTCATGCTGCACTTCTTCAGGATTTGCCCAAGGATCGTAAACCGTAACCTCTGTACTATAACTTTCTAAAGCGCGAATCACATCCACCACTTTCGTATTGCGTACATCTGGACAGTTTTCTTTAAAGGTAATTCCCAATACTAAAATTTTTGCCCCATTAACTTTAATATCGTTTTTTATCATGGTTTTTATGACTTGTGTCGCCACATACTCTCCCATAGAATCATTCAAACGGCGACCCGCTAAAATAATCTCAGGATGATACCCCACTTCTTGTGCTTTTTGAGCCAAATAATAAGGATCAACCCCTATACAATGACCACCCACCAAGCCCGGTTTGAAAGGTAAAAAATTCCATTTCGTGCCCGCAGCTTCCAAAACAGCATGGGTATCAATATTCAAAATATTAAAAATCTTCGCCAATTCATTCACAAACGCAATGTTAATATCACGTTGCGAATTTTCAATTACCTTAGACGCCTCCGCTACTTTTATCGTGGGTGCTAAATGCGTTCCAGCTGTAATAACACTTTTATAAAGAGCATCTACTTGTTGCCCTATTTCAGGGGTCGAACCCGAAGTTACTTTTAAAATCTTTTCAACCGTATGCTCTTTATCTCCAGGATTAATACGCTCTGGCGAATACCCCGCAAAGAAATCTACGTTAAAGGTAAGACCAGACACTTTTTCAAGCACTGGAATACATTCTTCTTCTGTTACACCAGGATAAACGGTAGATTCGTAAATAACAATATCTCCTTTTTTTAGCACTTTTCCAACGGTTTCGCTGGACTTATATAAAGGTGTTAAAACTGGTCTATTGTTTTTATCAACAGGGGTAGGAACGGTAATGATATATATATTCGCATCTGCAATATCTTCTATTTGGTCTGTACAAAAAAGTCCAGTTTTATCTTTAGAAGGACTTTCGTTTAATAACACGGATTGTAATAAATGGTCTTCTACTTCTAAAGTAGAATCTTTTCCTGATTGGAGCTCTTGTATTCTTGCCGCATTGATATCAAAGCCTACGACTGGATATTTTGTGGCGAATAATCTTGCCAAGGGTAATCCTACATATCCTAGACCTACTACTGTAATTTTATGATTCATTACCAATTAATTTAACTTATATTCCATTTTATGTTTCTTATTTTTCTAAAATCAACTTGATTCCTAAACTCTCTAAACGCAAAATTATTTTGCTGCCTTTTTGCTCTATAAAAGTAGCTTCTTGCCCTTTAAAAGTTCCTTCTTCTATGGTAAACTTTTGCCCTTTTTCTAAATCCGTAACCTGAGCATCTTTAAAGTCATGGTTTAAGGTTTCTTTCATGGCATTGATTTCACTTTTCTTTATTATAGCGGGCTTTCCTAGAAAAAAAAGATACCGAACAACACCAGAAACACTAAATACTAAATCTCTTTCTTGTTCTTTTTTCTTGATAAAAACATAAGAAGGAATCAGTGGTTGACTCACCTTTTTTTTCGATCACTCCACTGTTTAACTACAGATACTTTGGGACAGAAAACCTCTAACCCCATTTTATGGAGCTGCTCTTCCACTTTTTTTTCATTTCGTGGCTTTGTGCATAATGCATACCAATTCACAAAATTTCTTTTTTATATTGAAAAAGTATTTCAAATGATGACACTTTTCTACGGCTTCGCAATTGTGAGTCACAGACAGATTCACAAAATAACAACTATTAACTATAGTTTAAAGAACAATTAGGTTCAAAAACTATACAAAAGTAGCAATATAAAATTCAATATGCTATTTAGTATTATTAAATAATTATAAAAAAACAGCAAAAAAATTAATATTAATTCTAATACAAAATTATTTTTTGAACAAAAAATAATTTAGATTTTTCCACCTATTTCAGATTTTTCCAATACCACTTCACTGCTTCTCTCAGTCCTTCTTTCATGGAAAATTTCGGATTATAATTTAAAAGTGTTTTTGCTTTTTCTATGCTTGCTAGAGAATGGGGAACATCTCCTTTTCTGTAATCGCCATAAACTACCTTTACTTTTGAAATTTCTGGGTCAAATTCTGATAAGTATTCTTTCAGGTATTTCACCAAATCGTTTAAGGTAGTTCTTTCTCCGAAAGCGGTATTGTATACTTGGTTAATTGCCTCTTCATTTTCTACGGTTAATGCCAATAGATTCATTAAAATGACATTATCTATATACGTAAAATCTCTAGAATACTCACCGCCTCCGTTAATCACTGGTGATTCATGGTTCATGAATTGCATCACAAACTTAGGGATTACCGCAGCATAGGCGCCATTTGGATCTTGCTTTCTTCCGAAGACATTAAAATATCTGAGACCAATGGTATCAAAATCATAGGTTTTCTTAAACACATCAGCATATAACTCATTTACATATTTGGTTATTGCGTATGGCGAAAGTGGTTTTCCTATTCTTTCTTCTATTTTGGGCAGTGCTTCAGAATCTCCGTAAGTAGAAGAACTCGCAGCATAGATGAGTCTTTTAACGCCTGCATCTCTTGCTGCCACTAACATATTTAAGAAACCACCTACATTGACTTCATTGCTAGAAATGGGGTCATTGATAGAACGAGGAACCGAACCCAGCGCAGCTTCATGCAAGACAAAATCTTGATTTTCGCAAACTTTTTTACAAGTTTCTAAGTTTCTTATATCTCCTTCGATGAGTGTGAAATTAGAATTCTGAAGACAGGTTTCTAGATTCTCTCTTCTTCCTGTAGAGAAATTATCTAAACAAGTGACTTTTACTCCTAAATCTAGTAATGTCTCACAAAGATTAGAGCCGATAAAACCAGCTCCTCCTGTAACTAATATTCTTTTATTTTGTAATATTTCAAAATTGTTAACTATGAACATTTTATAAAGAAAATTTATTTCCTAATTTGAATTTAAAAAATTAATTTAAATTACAGGAAACCATGATTAATACTCTTATTTTATTAAGATAAACGCACAAATATACAATTTTGTTTATTTATCTAATTTTTCGAAAATTGAATTATTGCTGATGAATTCTGGAACCATGTTTTTAAGTATTCTCACGATTTGAGTTTTGTCATGAGAAAGTGCCGCAGCTTCTATTTGTTCTATTAAGTCTTTTATTTCACTATATTCTTTATACGGGTCCATAGAAACCATAATTTTATGATGAGGTGTTGGAAGATTCTTTGCATCATCACTTAATAACTCCTCATATAGTTTTTCTCCAGGTCTTAAACCTGTATATTTTAATAGAATATCTTTTTCAGGTTCTTTTCCTGAAAGTTTTATCATTTTTATTGCTAAATCTTTTATTTTCACAGGTTTTCCCATATCAAAGACAAAAATCTCGCCTCCTTTTCCCATAGTAGAGGCTTGTAGCACTAATTCGCATGCTTCAGAAATGGTCATAAAATATCTAACAATATCTGGATGGGTAATGGTAATAGGCCCTCCCGCTTCAATTTGTTTTTTGAAAAGTGGAATTACAGAACCGTTACTTCCTAAAACATTTCCGAATCTGGTGGTAATAAATTTGGTTTTATTTTCAGGTAAAAATTGTAAAGATTGTACTAATAATTCTGCAGATCTCTTAGATGCTCCCATCACATTGGTAGGATTTACCGCTTTATCTGTAGAAACCATTACAAATGTCTTCACCTTATTTTGCACAGAGAGTTTAGCCAGATTTTTTGTTCCCAATATATTTACCCAAACTGCTTCGTGAGGGTTATTTTCGATCATGGGAACATGTTTATAGGCCGCAGCATGATATACCAAATCAAAATTAAATTTTGTAAAGATGCTTTCGAGCCTTTTTTTATTGGTAATATCAGCTAAAATGAATTCGAAATCTATTTCTGGAAATTTTTCGTTCATTTCCAACTGGATTTCGTGCAGCGGTGTTTCAGCTTGATCTACCACTACTAGTTTAGACGGATGGTATGAGGCTACTTTTCTCACAATTTCGCTCCCAATAGAACCTGCACCTCCTGTTACTAGAACCGATTTATTTTCATGAATCAATCTTACTTCTTCATTTTCAATACAAATAGGTTCTCTATTGAGTAAATCTTCTATTTGAAAGCTGCGAATATTGGTATGAATTTTTTCAGGATTGAATTCTTCTACCAAAGGAGCTTGAAAAATTTCCATTTCTTTTTCTAAAAACAAATTCACCCATTCTGTTAATTCATTGGCAGATAAATTTTCTTTAAGAATTAAGATTCCATCTATTTCTAGCTCTTCTTTTGGGGTTTTAATAAATTTTTCTTGAGTCATGATATCTAGTCCAAAAATTTTGGCATTTCTAGAATCGTTTCTCTTGGTTAAAAAACCTTTTAATTTATATTGTAAATTATGACTTTCTATGATAGAATTTGCGATTGCTACTGAATAATCAGAAATTCCTAAAATTAATATTCTTTTTTTAAGAGAATTGTCTTTGTACTCCTTTATCCAGCGAAACATTTCTTTTACAAAAAGACGAAACATAAATAACGTACTGAATGAAAAGAAGAAAAAAACGATAAAAAAAGATACATTTACAGGATCCGAATGGTCATACATCATATTATAAGCTCCAGAAAGCGCCCAAAGCGTAAATGAAGTGGCTACAATAGACCATAAAAGATTCAATAAATCATAAAAAGTAGAGTGTCTTATAATACCTGCGTATGTTTTAAAAACATACATATAGAAAAGACTTACTGCTATTATTAAAGCATAACCTGCAAAACTTTCTGCTATAAAATCTGATTGATTTAAAACTTTTTCTAGTATTTTGAATGAAAAAAAAGTAGAAATTCCAATTAAAAAAACATCTATTGCGATGATGATATATCTTGGTAAATATCTTATATTAGCTAAAGTAAGTAAAACATTTACCTCATTCATCTTGTTTTCTGGTTCATTTTTCTGAGTCATCATGGGTGCTTTTAATCTTTGTGTATTTGTCTACTGAAAAGTAGACATGCAAATTTACATAAATCTGAATGATTTTCAAATTTGTTTTGTAGTTATTTGTATTAACGAATTGTGAATTGAACGCTAAATGGGAGAATCGAGAACCGAGAGCCAAGAGCCAAGAATCAAGAACCAAGAATAGAGAATAGAGAATTAAGAATGGAAACTTGAGATTGTAGATATAAGGATATAAGGTAAAGTTGGAAAGTTATAAAACTGTAAAATTTTAAAAGTAAGAAAGGGGAAATTTTAGAACGGAGAATAGGGGAAGGATGTAAATGCTTGGAATTATAGGAATATCTTTTCAGATTGTGCAGTTAATAAGAAGTCTATTTCAGAAAATACACTTTTGCTTTATCTTTTGCGAATTTCAGTCTCTCTTTTATGATTTCATTTACCATCTCTATAGAATTTACACTGGGAAAATCTACTCCTACACTTCCATTTTGCCCTTCTTTTATTTGATAATTAGTAGGAGCATAATACGTTTTCAGGTGAGGATATTGATGGTATAAAAAATGAATCCTTGGTAGATGTAAAGCATCCGAAACCGCAATTACAGAAACATCATTTCCTATTTTTTGAGTAAAAGACTGAATTTCTGTAAAGGTATTATCAGGAGTAGTCAATACTTTTATTCTATTGTAAGGAACTCCTAAAGAAATAGCCGCATCTCTAGCCACTTCTGCTTGAGATTTTACACCATATCTCGAGTGTCCCGAAGTTACTAAAACGGCATTTGGATAAGATTTCATTAATCTAACCGCTTCAACCAAACGAATAAGAGATGTAGGAGATAACTGCTGAGATGGATTCAAACGTTTATCTAAAATATATCCTGCCCCAAAAACATGAATGTAGACCTGTTCTTTATGATTGGCTGGCAAAATTCTCTTTTGACGGCTCTCTTCATATTTCATCCATTTTGCAGGTAAGTAATAGGTAGAAGTGGCTAGCCAAAGCACTCCAATAGCTAAGGTTAGTCCCCAATATATTTTACGAGTTCTGCTGAATTTATATATCAAGAAGGCTCCTGACAATAAAAATAAGTTATGAATGGTAAATATGGTTAAAAGCCAATCTTTCATCGTAATTATATTGCAATTCCCTATTTAAATGAATGAAATATTGAATCTAAATAAGATTAGAAAGCATCAAATAATTAAGAGCCTGTTTAAATTTTACCGAAAAATAATTTTTGATCTTTATAATTTGTCTTTGCTGAATTTTTATGTTCTTTTGAGCGCCTTTTTCACTTCCTTTTTTCGATTTAGCCCGCTAAATCTTCAAACATGATGCAAAAAATTCATCTCAAAATTCCTATAAAAATTTTCAGCAATAAAATTTAAACAGGCTCTAAGTTTCATTCATTGATGTAAAGCTTCCAATCTATTTCGGTAGATTTTATCATATTGAGATGACCCGGACAAATAAAGGAGTTTTCGTCTGTAGTCATTTTAATTTTCAAGGCAGATTCTTTCGCTTGCTGTTTGTTTCCAGATTTTAGTTTGGTTACAATTGGGATATTAGGAATTAAAGCATCTCCCGTAAAAAAGTAGTTCCTTAATTGGAAAGTGAGGCAACCTTCATTATGCCCTGGTGTTTCTAGGATTACCATTTTTTCCTGATTAAAAAGAGGAATGATATCATTCTCTTTTACTATATTAATTTGTTCTCCCATAAAGCTGACTGGAGTCCCATGATAGAAAGATAAATTGAGTTTATGGTCTGAGAGTGCAACTCTAGTATATTCTGAACAGTATATTTTACAACTGGGGAATTTTTCTATTACATCTCCAATATGCGCAATGTGGTCATAATGTGCATGTGATAAAAATACGGCGTCAATTTTCTGATTAGGCTTTAAAGCATGCATCGCTTCTACACCATTCCCTGCGTCTATTAAATAGCATCTCTTTTCATCCACCTCACTTTGTATTAAGTAGGTGTTTGAGTTAGAAGATTTCAATATAAATTTTTTTATTTTAAAATTCATTTACTTAAATCTCTAAATCCTATTTAGAGTCTGTTTAACTCTTATTGAATAAAAATTACTTTTTTTGAGTTCTTTTCGTCCTCAGAATGAATTAGTTAATTTATACTTTTTTCATCATTTATTTAAATAAATTTAACAAATATTCTCCATATCCGCTTTTACGTAAAGGTGCTGCTATTTGTTTTAATTCTTCTTTTGAGATGTAGCCCATACGATAAGCTACTTCTTCTATTGCCCCTATTTTAAGACCTTGTCTCTCCTCAATCACTTGTACAAACTGTGCTGCCTGCATAAGAGATTGAATGGTACCAGTATCCAGCCATGCCGTTCCTCTATCAAAGACACCAACTTTCAGTTTTCCTTGTTTCAGATATTCTGCATTAATGTCTGTAATTTCTAATTCTCCACGGGGAGAAGGTTTGATATTTTTTGCAATTTCTACAACAGAATTATCATAGAAATATAGCCCTGGAACAGCAAAATTAGATTTAGGGTTTTGTGGTTTTTCTTCAATTGAAATTGCATTATTCTGTTCATCAAATTCTACCACGCCATATCTTTCTGGGTCTGCCACTTGATAGGCAAATATTACGCCTCCTTCAGTCTGTGCCGCATTTTGTAACAACTGAGACATTCCAGAGCCATAAAAAATGTTATCTCCTAGGATTAGGGCAACTTTATCATCTCCAATAAATTCTTCTCCTAGAATAAATGCTTGTGCCAATCCATCAGGACTTGGCTGTTCTTTATAAGAAAACTTACATCCTATCTGAGCGCCATCTCCGAGTAATTTTTCGAAATGGGGCAGATCATGAGGAGTAGAAATGATTAAAATCTCATTAATTCCAGCCAACATTAGTGTTGATAATGGATAATAAATCATCGGTTTATCATAAACTGGCATTAATTGTTTACTCACTGCTAAAGTTAATGGATGCAAACGTGTACCAGAACCTCCGGCTAAAATAATTCCTTTCATTTTTTTTAATTTTTCAATATGATTTTTAGTTCTCTTTCTATAAACTTTTTTCCCATATCCAATTTCGTAAAAGGCTTGTCCTAACTGTCCATTTTGCCTCTGTAAACTATATTTTTTTTTATCTTTTGAATATTTATATCAGTTTGTTTTTAAAATTTTCAAAAGATTGCAATTCTTTATCTTTTTGCGAGAGTATCATTTTTTCTTCCGGAATTTGCCAATTTATTCCAATCGTTTTATCTAATGGATGAACCCCCTCTTCTGATAATTTATGATAGTAATTATCACATTTATAAAAAAAAGTAGCTGATTCTGAAATTACGGAGAAACCATGCAAAAATCCGCGAGGCACATACAACTGACGTTTATTTTCTGCAGATAATTCTACCATTACATATTGTCCGAAAGTCTCAGACTCTGGACGAACATCTACTGCTACATCAAGAACAGTGCCTTCTAACACTCTCACTAACTTCGCCTGAGCAAATTCTCCTTTTTGTAGATGCAGACCACGAATAACTCCATAAGAAGATTTCGACTGATTGTCTTGAACAAATCCAGGGTCAAAGCCTAAAATCTCTTCAAGTTTTTTATCATTAAATGCTTCGAAAAAGTAACCTCTTTCATCCGTAATTATCACTGGCTCTAGAATAAAACATCCTTTCAGTTTTGTTTCTATAGCATTCATATTAGTGACTGTATTGGTTATCGTAATAGTTTTGATAATCTCCAGAAGTTACGTTATCTAACCATTTCTGATTGGCTAAAAACCAGTCTATGGTTATAGATAAACCTTCTTCGAAAGTTACAGAAGGTTTCCAGCCTAATTCTTTATTCATTTTAGTGGCATCAATAGCATAACGCAAATCGTGACCTGGACGATCTTTGACAAATGTAATTAACTGTTCTGAAGTACCTGTGGGTCTTCCCAATTTTTCATCCATTTGTTTACACAACTCTTTTACTAAATCTATGTTTTTCCATTCATTAAATCCTCCTACATTATACGAGTCTCCATTTTTACCTTCGTGGAAAACCAAATCAATCGCTTTGGCGTGGTCTATAACAAATAACCAATCTCGAGTATACTTACCATCTCCATATATAGGTAATGGTTTATTATTTAGAATATTATGAATGCATAGTGGAATCAATTTTTCTGGAAAATGATTTGGTCCATAATTGTTAGAGCAGTTGGTTAAGACTATAGGTAAGCCATATGTATCATGATAAGCTCTTACAAAATGGTCTGATGATGCTTTGGAAGCAGAGTAAGGAGAATGTGGGTCATACTTAGTGGTCTCTGTAAAAAAACCTTCATCTCCCAGCGCACCAAATACCTCATCTGTAGACACATGATGGAAACGTTTTCCTTCATAATTTTCTTTCCAGATGTGTTTTGCTGCATTTAATAAATTAACCGTCCCAATTACATTAGTCATTACAAATTCTAAGGGATTGGTAATAGAACGGTCTACATGTGATTCTGCAGCAAGATGAATTACTCCCTCTGGCTGATGTTTTTCGAAAATATCTAATACTTGTTTTGCATCTACAATATCTGCTTTTATGAAATGATAGTTGGGTAAATCTTCGATATCTTTTAAATTTTCTAGATTTCCCGCATAGGTTAAAGCATCTAAATTGATAATTTTATATGCTGGATATTTTAAAACGAATTCGCGAACGACATGAGAACCAATAAATCCGGCTCCTCCTGTGATTAATATTGTTTTCATGGATTAAATCTATTTATTTAACTCTACTCATTATTAACAATGAGTTTTAATTGACTATTTGCAATAAAAAATGATTACAAAAAAATGTTCTTTATATTTTAAATATTAATCTACTTGGCACATAAATTTTAATCATTACCAAATAAATCGCGGGTGTAGACTTTGGCCGCTACGTCTTCTAATTCTGATGTCATTCGATTAGAGATGATAACATCACATTCTTTTTTAAAAGCTTCTACATCGTGCATGACTTTTGAACCAAAAAATGTTTCTTCTTTGAGAACGGGTTCATATACTACTACCTCAATTCCTTTAGCTTTTATTCTCTTCATCACCCCTTGGATGGCAGATGCTCGGAAATTATCTGAACCTGCCTTCATTATTAAGCGATATACTCCTACTTTTTTCGGTGCTCTTTCTATGATAGAATCTGCTATAAAATCTTTACGCGTTCTATTGGCATCTACAATTGCTTTTATAATGTTATTCGGCACTGCATCATAATTGGCCAATAGTTGTTTCGTGTCTTTAGGCAAGCAATAGCCTCCATATCCAAATGATGGATTATTGTAATGCGAACCGATACGAGGGTCTAAACTTACCCCTTCTATGATCTGTTTGCTATCTAAATGATGAACTTGAGCATAACTGTCTAATTCATTAAAATAAGCCACACGTAATGCTAAATAGGTATTTGAAAATAGTTTTATCGCTTCTGCTTCTGTAGAATCGGCAAAAAGCACTGGAATATCTTCCTTAATGGCTCCTTCTTTCAATAAACCTGCAAAAACTTCTGCACGCTCACTTCGCTCTCCCACAATAATGCGAGAAGGATATAAATTGTCATACAACGCTCTTCCTTCTCTTAAAAATTCTGGAGAAAACATTACATTCTCTATTCCTAAATCTTCTTTTATCTTTTTCGTAAATCCTACTGGAACCGTAGACTTTATTACTCCTACTGCAGCAGGATTGTATTGATTCATTTCTATAAGAACGCTCTCTACACTTTTTGTATTAAAATAATTGGTTTGTGGGTCATAATCTGTAGGAGTAGCTATAATAACAAAATCTGCATCTTTATAAGCCTCTTCTTTATCCAAAGTTGCTTTAAAACTTAAATTTTTAGTTGATAAAAACTCTGTAATTTCCTTATCTTCAATGGGTGACTTTTTATTGTTTAGAAGTTCTACTTTCTCTGGAACAATATCTAATGCTACCACTTGATGATTTTGCGCTAATAGCATCGCATTAGACAAACCTACATATCCTGTACCAACAACTGTTATTTTCATTTTATTGTTTTATTTTTTGATTTTTCAATCAATTATCATTTTAATTTTATAAATTATATTCTCTATTTATTTGCTAAGTTATCACTACTTTTTCTTTGAAACGATAAAAGTGAGTTTCGTTATCTTTCACTGTTTTTGTAATAATCATCCCTGCTGCAATGGTATTATTATCTCCGATTTCAATGGTGGGAATTGTAGCACTATTCACCCCAAACATATTGTTATTTCCTACTTTTGTAAAACCACTTAATACCACTTGAGGCCCAATAAAATTAAATTCTCCAAGAATAGAGTCATGCCCTATAGTACAACGAGAGTTCAACATATTGAAATTACCAACCCTTGCTTTGGCACCAATCGAAGCGTTGTGAGCTATCAAGCATCCTTCACCTACTGTAGCAGAGGGTGAAATTATTGCTGTAGGATGAATGAGGGTAGCAAATCTCGCACCTTTCTCTAGGAAATTTTGAATAATTGTTCTTCTAAATTGTATATTGGCTATTCCCATAATGTATTCTGCATCTTGGGATACCTCATGGTCTTTTATGGTTCCTATGTAAGGACCTAGGAGACTGTAATTATTATAACTTTCTTTGTTATCATCAATATATCCTACTACATCAAAACAGAGTTCTGGTGCTACCGAATTATTATAATGGGTAATATAGTCTGTGATTTCAGCGGAATGGCCGCCTGCTCCAATGATTATTACTTTTTTCATATTAAATTATCTTGCTGTATATCCTCCGTCTATCACTAATGTAGTCCCTGTAATCCAACATGCCCCGTCTGATAACAAGAAAGCGCAAGCGTTGGCTACATCTTCTGGCTTACCAAGTCCTAACGGATGATAACTTTTTATTTTTTCATAAGCTGAAGAGTCTTGAGCATAGACAGCATTAGAACTCATAGGAGTTACTACAACTCCTGGAGCTACGCAATTTACTCTTATTTTTTTTGATGCTAATTCTAAAGCTAAAGATTTTGTTCCTGAAACGAGAGCCCCTTTCGTTAAACTATAAGTTGTTTTACCTAATTCCCCTACCATTCCCATTACTGAGGCTAAAAACACAATGCTCATCCCATCTGGATTGGCATATTTTAATTTAGTAAGAAGCTTAGTGATGGCAATAGGAGCGAAAACATTGGTTTCAAAAAAAGGTTGTAATTTTTCTGGCGTAATGTTACGAAGTGGCAATGTAGTAGAAATTCCCGCTGCATGAACAATTCCGTCTACTTTCCCTACCGTTTTAAGAGCATCTTCTAACTTTTCAGCAGTTTGCTCATAATCTGTAACATCCGTCACTATGATTTGGTAATTTTCGTTCTCGAAATTCCCTACTGTTTCTAACAATCTTTCCTCTGATCGCCCCAATAAAATTACAAAAGCTCCCATTTGGTTTAGGGTAATAGCGCATTGTCTTCCGATTCCAGAAGATGCTCCTGTAACCACGATGGTTTTATTTAATAGGGTAAAAGGGTTTATACTCATTCTAATTCTACTAAGTTACTGATAAAACAATCTTGCACATTAATTTGAGCCGTAGCCCAAGACATCCCCACTCCAAAACCGCATAACATTAACTTTTTATTTCCTTGAAGCTTATTCTGCAATTGAGATGCTATAGTTAAAGGTATAGAAACAGAAGATGTATTTCCGAAACTTTCAATACATGAAGGCACTTTTTCTTTCTCTAACTTTAATTTTTTGGCTAAATAAGCATTCATATAGTCATTGGCTTGATGAAACAAGTTAAAGTCTATTGTATCATTGGTATTTCCTGATTTCTCGAGTACCGATTTGAAATTTTTTGGAATTTCGCTCAATACAAAATTAAACACCTCAGCTCCATTCATGTACCCATGTTCATCTGTTCTTATGTTGCCATACTCATCTACCACTTTTTCTGTTAATGTGTCTGGTGAACTAGGATTTCTATAGCCCCCTGCATCCATTTTAATTAAGTCTGAAAGAGCACCATTAGAATTGAGTGAGAAAAAACTTTCTCCAAATTTTTCATCTCTTTCTATGATGGCTGCAATTCCTCCATCTCCGAATAAAAAGGCTGTTTTTCTATCTTTAGGAGAATATATTCTAGAACGGGTCTCGCCATCTAATAAAAGTGCTTTTCTAAAGCCTCCCGATTGCATTAAGCCATATACTACCGAAAGCCCATACACGAAAGCAGAACACCCAAGACTAATATCAAATGCTGCTGTATGTTTTCCTAGCCCTAAACGGTTCTGTAAGAGAATAGATGTAGCGGGCATTCTGTAGTCAGGAGTTTGAGAGATAAAGATTAGCAAATCAATTTCTGATTTGTCTATATTCATATCCGAAATTAATTTCTCTGCAGCTGCGAAGCATAAGTCTGATGCGCACATTCCTTCTGGGGCAAATCTGCGTTCTTTAATCCCTACTTTGTCTACGATATCTTTTACATCTTCTTTATTAAAAAATTGGGTGTAATTGTAATTATCAATAGTATTCTTTGGTACTGCTGCTGCTAAACCCGTAATCCCAATGTTTTTAAAAGATAAATCTGCCATAAAAATGGATTAAGCCTGCGTTCTTTTTATAATTTCGTTAAGTAAATCTCCTAAAGTGATTGCATTTTTAAATGCTTCTTCTTCGATTACTATGTTATACTTATCGTCTATTTCGGCGATTAAAGTTAATCTAGCTAATGAGTCCCACTCATCATAGTCTCTGAAAGCATCTGATAATTGAATCTCTCTGTCTTCAATTTCTAATACTTCTGTTATCATTTCTAAAAATTCTGCTTCCATAATTTTATGTTTTATTTAGTTATTTCCTTTAAAAGGTTCCATTGTTACGCTTGTATCACTTGAGATTCCCTCTCTTATGATGACTTTTTTTATCGTTCTCCATACAATTTTGCAATCCAATAAAAAACTTAAATGGTCTACATACCATACATCATATTCAAATTTTTTGTTCCATGAAATGGCGTTTCTTCCATTTACTTGTGCCCATCCTGTTATTCCAGGTTTTACTTCATGTCTGCGTTTTTGGGTTTCTGAATACAAAGGTAAATATTTAATTAATAAGGGACGAGGTCCTATTAGGCTCATATCTCCTTTTAATACATTAATCAATTGTGGCAGTTCATCTAATGAAGTACTTCTTACCCATTTCCCCACTTTGGTTAAGCGTTCTGCGTCTGGTAATAAATTTCCTTGTGCATCTCGCTTGTCACTCATGGTTTTAAATTTAATTAATTTAAAAACTTTCCCGTTTTTCCCTGGTCTATCCTGTGTAAAGAATGCTGAATTTTGACTCAGCATCAATAATAGGTAAACCCCTATAAATAGGGGTGAAAAAAATATTAAAACCAGCACTGCAGCTGTTACATCTATTAGTCTTTTAAAGCTTTTCTTATACATTATAAAAATTGCATTGCGTTTTCTTTTGTAAAATTATTAGAAGCTTTTTTTGCATTTTCGCTGTATGATTTATAAGTATCTGGTTCGTTTTGAAGCTGATAAATAAAACTTTTAATTTCATTTACTTCGTTGGCTTCAAATGCGCGCCCACAATTGCTTCTTTCTAACAAATTTGCCAGTGCAGACCTTTTAGAACAAATGGCTAAAATGGGCTTCCCTACTGACAACAAATTAAACGTTTTACTCGGTATACTTAAATCTGCTGCTCCTTCATCTAGCGTTACCACGTTTAGATTTCCTACCTGCATGTTGTGCGGGAGTAGTTCAATAGGTTGCCAAGGCAATAATTGAATATTGGTTAATTTTTGCTCTTCAATCAATTTATGAATCAGTTCGTATTTATGACCTCCTCCAATTACGAGAAAATAAAAATTAGGCTCATTCTTAAATGCATGCGCTAGGTCAACTAATTTTTCAATAGGGTGTGTTTTTCCTAAATTTCCTGAGTAACAAATTACAAAGGTATCTTTTGCGATTCCTAATTTTTTGAAAATTAGATTTTCATTTCTATCAATCTGAGGGAAAAATTCGTTATTGGTCCATATCGGTACTATTTTTATTTCTTTTCCCTCTGCATATTTAGAAGTTTCTTTGGCTAATTCTGGTGTTAAGGTGTAAAGCGTATTTGCCTTTTTAAACATTTTTTTGGTAAAATGGGTAAACACTTTATTTGCCCAACCGTCTTTGGTAATATAATTAAAATTTACCAATGCATCTGGATACAAATCATAAACTAATATATCATAATTTGCTCTTAAGAGGTAAGGAACCAAAGGTGCACTTGGCGGATTAGTAATCGCGATTATTCTAGCGTTTCTGTACTTCCATAATACAATAAAAAACATCTGAATGGTAGCTGCTAGCCAAGTGTAAATTCTTTTGAATGCCGTAGATTTATTATATTTCGTAATTTTATGCCACTTGTATTTCTCAGAGAGTTTCGTTTCTCTTTCTACAATTGTACCCGCAATGATTACACACTTATCATATTTTGTAGATAAAGCATCCAGCATATCTATTTGAAGATAGCCAGATGCTTGGTCTAAAATGACTACTGTTTTATTTTTAGCCATTATTTTTTTGAAGTTTTACTTGCTCATTAATCCAATCAAAGGTTGTTTTCATTCCTTCGATTAATGGAATGCTTACTTCCCAACCGATTTTTTCTCTGTATAATTTATTATCACTATTACGTCCTTTTACTCCCACTGGACAAGAGAATCCGTATTTATCTTTGAATTCTTGTCCTCCGATATTGTGAATTTTAATGTTTTTACCAGACAGTTTAATTGCCATTTCTGCCAATTGATTGATGGTTACCATTTCTTCTGAACCGATGTTTACAGGCCCTAAGAAATCATCTTGTCTCATCAATCTAAGTACTGCTTCTACACATTCATTTACATGCAAGAAAGAACGCGTTTGCTGTCCATCTCCCCAAACTTCTATTGTGCCACCATCTTCTGTTTCTGCAGCTTTTCTACACATTGCTGCTGGTGCTTTTTCTTTACCACCCACCCATGTTCCAAACTCACCGAAAATATTATGGAATCTTGCTACTCTTACGTTTAACTTATAGTTTCTATTGAAAGCTAAATAAAGACGTTCTGAGAATAGTTTTTCCCAACCATATTCAGAATCCGGATTTGCAGGGTAAGCAGAACTTTCTTCACAGTTTGGATTATTAGGATCTTGCTGATTATGCTCTGGATACATACAAGCAGATGAAGAATAAAATACTCTTCCTACGTTATTTTTTGCACATTCATGTACTACGTTTAGGTTAATGAGCGCGGAGTTATGCATAACATTTGCATCATTATCTCCTGTAAAAATATATCCTGCACCTCCCATATCAGCGGCTAATTGATATACCTCATCGTAAACTCTACCTTCAAAAGCTTTTTCTACAATTCTTGGATCTCTTAAATCCCCTTGTACATATTCATTACAAATTAGATTGTGATCCCAAAATTCGTGATTTGGCTTAATGTCTACAATTTTCACATAAAACCCCTCTTCTTTTAATCTTTTAGCTAGATGACCGCCTATAAAACCACCACCACCTAAAACTAGTGCATTTTTCATATTGTTATTTTTAACTATTATTTTTTATTTGTTAATATTATACAAATTTATAAAAATTGAAAGAATCTAGCTTTAACATTCTCTAATTAATTCTTCATATTACTAAAAATTAATTCATCATATTTTCGATTTGTATACATATTTTTTTATTTATTTGAATGATTATTTTACTCTTTAGTTTTGTTTATCATCTCTTTATTATTCTACTCGCCATTTTGAGCCACTAAAATCTATTTTTTAAAAAAATAATCATCTGATTCCTTAAATTGCTAATAGCGCCACATTCATTTTTTTGAAATTTGGCATTCCATTGCTTCATTTATTCTAAAGTTTCATTTCTCTTATTTCTTCTCTGTTTTCAAGAAACCACTGATATGTTTCTTCAATTCCTTGTTCCAAGCTTATTTTTGGAGACCAACCTAGATTTTTTAATTTACTCACCTCCATTACCTTTCTTAGGGTTCCATCTGGTTTGGAAGTATCCCAAATAATTTCTCCTTCATGTCCTATTATTTTTTGTACCCGTAAAGCAAGTTCTTTTAAAGATAAATCTTCCCCAGATCCTACATTGTATAAACTCTCTTCGAGTTTATTTTCCATAACAAAAATTATAGCTTCTGCCAAATCCTCTACAAATAAAAATTCTCTTTTAGGATTTCCAGTTCCCCACAATTCTAAGGGTTCATTTATGCCTGTTTTTTCTGACTTTTCTTTAGCTTCATGAAATTTTCGAATCATGGCAGGTAATACATGAGAGGTTTGCAAGTCAAAATTATCTCTTATCCCATACAAGTTTGTGGGCATTAAGCTCACAAAGTCTTTGTTGTATTGTTTCCTTATCGCTTCTATTGTTTTTACTCCTGCAATTTTAGCAATTGCGTACCACTCATTGGTAGGTTCTAAGGGAGCTGTAAGCAAATACTCTTCTTTTAAGGGTTGAGGAGCCTCTTTTGGATAAATACAAGAAGATCCTAAAAAAATAAATTTCTCTACTTTATTTTGGTGTGCAGCATCCATTAGGTTCATTTGGATTTGTAAATTATCCATAATGAAAGGATATGGATTATCCTTATTCGCCATTATCCCCCCCACTAATGCTGCGGCATCTATTACGATTTCGGGTTGTTCCTTTTGAAAAAAATGATTCACTTGGTGTTGGTTTCTCAAATCAAGATCTTGTTTTGAACATCCCAATACGTTTTTATAACCTCTAGCTTCTAGTGCCCTCCAAACTGCAGAGCCTACCATTCCTTTATGACCTGCAATGTAAATCTTTTTAGATTTCATTATTTTTCTTGGGTTTTCCCTGTAATGATATCACCTAGCTCCATAGAAGTTATAAATTCTACTTCAGGCCATTTTTTAATTATTTGTACGAGTAAATTATCAAGTTTTTTCAATCCTCTTTCTCTATTTTCGGGATTAATGCTTCCCATATAATTCACTCTATGAGAACTAATGGTAGCAGGTTTACGACAGTTGAAAGCAACTTCTATTTCTTTCAAACAAGAGGATACCCAATCTCTTTCTATGGGAAATTCTTCACTATTTGGTTCAAAAAAACAATTCCTAGTCAAGTACATTTGTCCCAATCTATTCTTTTTCCCTAAGTAACGAAAATGCTTTTTATATTTACCCTCTCCTAATGGTTCGCTTTGTATTTTTCCTGTTCCGATGTATTTCACCCCTTTTTTGCTTAACAATTCTTCTAAATTATTATTAAAAGGACCATTCGTTGGAATAAAAAAAGTAGATTTATAACCAAATAAAGCTTCAAATTCATCTAACCCTGTATCAATTACCTTTTCAAGATATTCTAAATTATTTGGGGTATCAATATCAAATGCTGCCCGTAAATCAGGCAATTTTCTTCCATTGATTTGTTTTGACAGTGTACTCACACCATATTCAAAAGCTATTTTTACGGTTTCGTTTCCCTCTTGAAGAAGTTTCATCCAACGTTGCACATTAAGATGTTCTCTTCCGTGAAACACTGGAACTAAAAGTCTTTCTTCTATTCCTTGTTTCCATAAAGAGTGTATTCTATCACTTTGTGGAAATCTTTTCGCGGTTTCAGGAAACAATTCATATTCATATTTATTAAAACCGTTTGCCTTTATTTTTTCAAAATTAGGATTGGCTACCACGTTTACACCAGTCATAACTACATGACGACCAGAAGAATCTTTATGTTTTCGAAGGACCTCCATTAACATTTCCATATCCTCATTAGACTCCAAAGTATCGTTTTTCAGATAATGTGAATCTAATGGAATGCCTTTGGTCTTCATTTCCTCTAATGCCCTTTTGTCTGACATATAAACAGAGCCCCAATCGTCGCTTTCTATTACGATTAATTTTCTATTGGTTCTCCATCCTAAAAGATTACTTACATATATTTTTAGTTCTGATTTTTTAGTTCCTGTATACATTTTAATATTTATTAGCTCTATTTCGCAAGAGTTTTAAACAATTGTAAATAATCTTGATACCTTTCGTTCTTATCGAAGTGCTTTTCCGCTCTTTTTCTGCATTTTTCTTTATCATAATATTCAGTTTTAGCACTTGTCACTCTTTCAATAGCGTCTCTTAATTCATCTACATTTCCCTTTTCTACTACTATCCCTGTTTCTTTATCAATTGCTTCGGGGCTTCCTCCTGTATTATAAGTAACCACGGGAGTACCACATGCTAAAGCTTCAATATTTGTAGTAGGGAAATTATCTTGATAAGTAGGATTTACAAATACCTTTGCCAAACTGTAATATTCTGCTAATTCCTCAATACTTTCTGTTCTTTCAATACCTATTATATTTTTAGGTAATTGTGCTATTTGCTTTTTAGTTAAACCTATTAAAATTATCTGGTATGTATCTGATAATTTATTTGATAAAGAGATAAAATCATCCAATCCTTTTCGGCGATCCCAAATGCTGGCTACTCCCAAAACTATTATTTTATCTTTTAGATTCCATTTTTGTATTAATTTTTCTACATTTTCTACAGGATTAAATTTCGAAAGATCTATCCCATTGTGAATACAACTTACTGGAAATTTCGATAAAAATGATTGTTTTACTAGATTTTTCAACCAATTAGAGGGTGTAATAATATGAAGATTATCTAACTGATTAAAAATCTGCTTTTTATCAGAAAAATTTTTAAAGGAATTATCTATTAATAAAGATTTAGGATAGAAACTTTTCTTTGGACAATTCTGGCAATGGGTTTTCCATTTTTCACATGCTACAGAGTCAAAGTAACTACAATGCCCCGTAAAAGGCCAACAATCGTGAAAAGTCCACACTACTGGGATATTTATTTTTTTCAGATAATCAAATAGTATTTCAATATTTACATAATACCCATGGATATTATGTAAATTAATAACATCTGGTTTTAATTCTTCAATTTTATTAATCAACTGTTTAGTTGCTTTTCTAGAAGCAAAACCGTGTCTATCCAATAAAAGTGAAACTACACCATGCCAATTGGCATCCCATTGATTTCCTATTTTGATTTTATTAGATTTACTCGGCTGATTGCCCCTTCCGTAAGCAATATAACTTTCGTGCCCAACATTAATTAAAACTAGGCCTATATCTTCAGCAATTCTTCCTGTTGACCCTGAATTTACAGTTGCGTTAATTTGTAAAACTCTCATTATTCTAGAATCATTTTTTTGTACTTTTTAGAGATTTCATCAATCTTAAACTCTTGAATGCTTTCTGCAGCATTTAATCCCAATTTCAATCTTAAAGATTCATCAGACATTAAAATTTGTAAGTGTTTCTTAAAAGACTCATAATTAAACAATTCTATTAAATATCCATTTTTTTCGTTGGCTATCATATCAGAAGGGCCCGACATGCAATCAAAAGCTACAACAGGTAAACCTGCTGACATGGCTTCACCAATTACATTTGGAAAGCCTTCAGAACTAGATGTAAAAGCAAAAACTTTACTTTTTAAATAATAGGGTTCCACTTCTTTTTGACTACCTACTAAAACCACTTTATCTTCTGCTCTTAATTCTTTTATTAACCTTTCTAGTTTACTTCTATTTTTTTGTTTTAAAGCATCATCACCTACAATTATTAGTTTCCAATTAGGGTCATTAATTTCTACAAATAAACGAATTAACTCGTCATGGTGCTTTGTATCAATCAATCTACCAACTGTTAAAACAATATTTTCTTTATCTATTTTCTTTTCTGATGTTATTTGTCTAATAGGATTCCCAATCACCTGAATATTAGTATGCTTATACATTTTTTTGAATATTGCTTTACCTTTTTCAGTCTGTGCAATTACTCCTTTTGCCTTTGGATAAAGTTTATTTCTAAGCCAATTATGCAACTTTCCTAATGATTTATTTGGCTGACACCTATCTGATACATAAATAGGATATTTCAACCCCCAACACGCTATAAGGACAAAACTATTCCATCTTTCCCCAAAACTTAGAATGCTTTTAGGAGCAATTTTTATTATTTGTCTTCTTAAAAATATTAAAGTTTTTAGTGTATAAAATAACCGATATTTATTTTTAAATTCGAAGGAAGGTTTATGAATTGTAACATTTTCGGGTACAAAATAAAAAATTTCCCTAGTTATACCATAAAGTATTAAATGTATTTCTAAAGTTTTATCTTTAGAAAATTCATTTAACAATTCAGACATCACCCGTTCCATGCCTCCTGCATGCAGTGAGGGAATAACAATCGCAACTTTCATGATTTATTTTTTAAAATAGGCTTTATACCAATTGACAAATTCTTGTATTCCTTCATTAATTTTTATTTTGGGAGTATATCCTGTTACTGCCTTTAAATCCTCTATATCTGCAAAGGTTTGGTATACATCTCCATCTTGCATGGGGTAAAAATCTAATTGGGCTTTTTTGTTACATGCCAATTCTACAGCTTGTATAAAATCTAATAGTTTTACAGGAGTATTATTTCCAATATTATAAATATTATAATTCTCTTGAATTTTATCTGTAAGCAATACTTCTATAATTCCTTTTACAATATCATCTATATAGGTAAAATCTCGCATTAAATCTCCATTATTAAACACCTTAATTGGCGTTTCACTTAAAATGGCTTTTGTAAATAGAAATGGTGCCATATCTGGTCTTCCCCAAGGTCCATAAACGGTAAAGAAACGGAGTCCTGTAGTTTTTAGTCCATATAAATGACTGTATACGTGTGCCATTAATTCATTACTCTTCTTGGTTGCCGCATATAAACTTATAGGATGATCTACTCTATCTTTTTCAGAAAATGGTACTTTTTGCTGATTGCCATACACCGAAGAACTAGAGGCATAGATTAAATGCTTAATCTGATTGCTTCTACAGGCTTCTAATATATTCATAAAGCCTACTACATTTGCTTGAATATATGCTTTAGGGTTTTCTATGGAGTATCTTACTCCCGCTTGTGCTGCTAAATTGATAACCGCATCAAATTTTTCTTTAAGAAAAAGGTGGTCTAATCTGTGTTCATCTACCAAATCCATTTGAGAAAAACGAAAACTTTCATTGCTTCCGCTTTTCACCTCCTGTTGTCTCATGAATAATTCAGACTGTGTATCTATACCTAATTCTTTTAATCTATCTAGTTTTAATCTTACATCATAATAGGCATTCAAATTATCAATACCATAGACTTCAAAACCTAAATCAATTAATTTCTTACTCACATGAAATCCTATAAAGCCTGCTACGCCTGTTACTAAAATTTTACTCATTTTTTATCATTTGCTGACAAGTTTTATCATCTTATTTTCTCGTCAAAGTTGTTTTCTGGTTTGGTATATACTAAAAACTAAATGTGTTTAATCATTCTTTTCACGTCAATCTCTTTAATTGCTTTAGCTGGAACTCCTGCTACCAGCATCTCTTCTTCTAAGATAGATTTATTTACTGCTATTATAACCACAACATTTCACAATTGAAGAAATATGACTCCAAAATCTCTTACTTACTTTTGCTAATATGTTGTCTGACTAAAATTCATATAAAAAAAATTCCAAAAAAAAGAGTTAAAAAATTATTTATCAAACAATTAATATTTCACCCACAAAATTATTACAAGATGCAATAAGGGAATTAATAAGGTATTTTTACTTCATCCATTTATCATACCACATTTGAAACATTAATAATTTCCATATAAAAGGCTGATAATGTAATTTATTAAGTTTAAATAAATTTACTTGTTGTGATACCCAAGGTACATTAAAAAAACCTGATTGCTCTAAAGAAGTAGGAGATAGATACTCGTCTACAAGATAAGATAAATCACCTCTTAACCATGAATAAATTGGTAACGAAAAGCCTGTTTTTGGACGATCCATCATTTCTTTTGGTATGTATTCATGAACAATATCTTTAAGTATCCTTTTACTAGTTTTACCATCCCACTTATATTCTAAAGGCAACTGGGCAGCAAATTCTAATATTCTATGGTCAACTAAAGGTTCTCTACCTTCTATAGAAACTGACATTGTGGCACGATCTACTTTAGTTAAAATATCATTTTGAAGATATCCTTTATAATCAATAGCCATTGCTACTTCTAATGGTTCTTTAAAACTATTTATATCTAAGTTTTCTCTAACGACAAAATTTTTGTTGAGAAATATTTTTTCTAAAAATGAACCTGGCAAACTATACATATTATCAAAGACAATTTTAGACTGTTCAGTCTTATCTAAATATTTGATAGCATTAATTAAAGCTGAGATTCTATGCTTCACCCTCCCATGATCTAAAGTTTCAGGGATACCAGATATAAAATAAGAACCTACCCCGCCAATAAATGTCTTTAACCATCTTGGTAAATTATTTATTTTATTTAAATTTTGCTCCAAAAACTTATATGATTCATAACCTGAAAAAACTTCATCACCTGCATCAGCAGACAACACAACTGAAACTGATTTACTAGCTAATTGACTCACCAAAATTGTTGGTATTGCAGAACTATCCGCAAATGGCTCATCATAAAAAAATGGCAAAGTAGAAATAATTTCTTGTGCTTCTTTTGTGGTACAGATATATTCGGTGTGATCAGTCCCTAGATATTTAGCTGTTTCTTTCGCAAATGGACCTTCATTATTACCTTCATTAAAGCCAATAGTAAAAGTTTTCAATTTTTCAGAACGATTAGTTTGTAATAGAGAAGTTACTAAAGTACTATCGTACCCACCACTTAAAAATACACCTACTGGAACATCAGCTATCATTCTATATTCACATGCTGATAATAAAAGTTTCTTAGTCTGAAATTTGGCGTCTTCATAACTCAGATTTAATTTTGGCAATTTATAAAAATCTGTGGCATCCCAGTATTTATCAATATTTACACTAGCTTTTAACAAGTCAATTTCTAAAAAATGACCAGGTGGTAGCTTGAAAGTATTTTTAAAAATTGTTTTAGGAGCTGGTACATAGCCATGATGAACATTTTTAAAATAAAGATAAATACTATCTCTATCAATTTCTTTATGGAATTTTGGATGTTTATGAAAAGCTTTCAATTCCGATGCAAAAATAAAAACTTGATCAGAATAATAATAGTAAAATGGTTTGACACCTGCTCTGTCTCTAAAAACACAAACTTTATTAGTAGTACTATCATAGATAACAATAGAAAACATTCCTATAAATTTGTTAACAGCCTTTTCTCTCCATTGTTCATAGCAATGAAGAACAACTTCTGTATCAGAGTCAGTATGGAATTCATGTCCTAACTCTACTAAGTCATTTTTTAATTCTTTATAATTATAAATTTCTCCATTAAAAACTATTGTGAAATTTTTATAACGCATGGGTTGATGTCCCGCACTTGTTAGGTCAATAATAGACAAACGCGCTTGCCCTAGAGCAATAGTAAATTTATCTTCCTCAAAAATCTCATAGCCTTTATCATCAGGTCCTCTATGATCTAAAGTATTGTTCATATCCTTTATGACCATCTCTTTATTGTACCTTATATTCATTGAAAAATCAATAAACCCTGTAATTCCACACATAACTTATATATGTTTAATAATTCTTTTAATATTAATCTCTCCAATAATTTTTGAAGGTACTCCTCCTATTAAAACCCCCTCTTCTTCAAAACTTTTATTGACGGTTGCATTAGCGGCAATTGCATTATTATTACCAATAACAACATTTCCATATATCTTTGCTCCAGGCCCAATATAAACATTATCTCCAATTATTGGTGCCATACTAGAACCTCCTGAGGCACCAATATTGGTACAAACGTGAATTCTACAATTAGCTCCTACTTTAGCATTCGCATTTACCACAATTGTTCCATAGTGAGGAATTGATAATCCTGGTCCAAATACATTTTCTGGAATGGTAAATCCAAGTTTTATGGACTTTTTCTTAAATTTTATTTTATAATAAAAATAAATTATTTTAGAGATCAGACCAGATTTACTTTTGTAATATTCACACTTTCTTAATAAAAGTAAAAAAATTGCAATATCATTAAATAAATACAAATTAATCAAATCTTTTAAACTTTTAATTGAAATAAAATTTGCCTTTCTATCTAAATAAATATAATTTTTGAGATCTTTTTTTGTTTTAATCATAATAATATTAACTCGTAGTGCATTATAAAAA
>DITA01000081.1:0-24121 GCA_002422665.1 Flavobacteriales bacterium UBA6196 | reverse complement strand
TTTCGCAATACAATTCTGATAATTTCGCAGGAACTTCTACGTGATTATCTTTTCTAAAGTTTTTAAAAGGAAGCGTTTCTAACGCTTTAAATCTTAATGTTGACATATAGGTGTTAAAATTTTCAGCAAATTTAAGTAAAAAATCGAAACTTTTATAAAACACCCCTAAAATTTTAAGGGTATACGTAAATTTTATATAGATTTTAAAGTATAAAATCAATAAAACCGATAACTTAAATCTATTTTAATGTAAAATTAATTTTAGTTTAGGCTATTTTTCGTACCTTAGAGAAACAAAATCATTTTGAACAAAAAGGAACTTAAATTACTCAAAATCAATTCAATTAACTACTCTTATCTTAAATTCAAAATAAAAGTTGTATCTTTGTAGACTTTTTTAAAAACAAAATATATATGGCAAATTCTAGAGCAAGAGAAACAACAGAAGCAATCGAAAGAATTTATGTCTCTATGAGACATTTATTTTACAGAGGATTTTTTAAACCTTCAGGAGTTTCGGGTGATAGCATTAGAAGCCTTCTAAAAATCATCAATCCAGAAATCTACGGAACCATGAATGTTCCTAATAAAGTAGAACTAGATGGTTTATTATATGTATTAGACAGATTACCAGAAGGTATAGAAGAATGCGCATTTATCCACCTTACTTCAGACGAAGGTTTTGACAAAGGAAGTTTTGAACCTATAGTTCCTAAAAAACGTAGAAGAAATTGCTATAGAATAGATGAACACCAAATGAATATAGAAGTTCTACTTGGTCGTTCAGAAATTTATGATATTCTTACTCACCTTACCTTTTTATACATAGAAGCAGACAAAATAAGAAACATTGCTTTCTTAATTGATGAAGACGGAGAACCAAAACGTTCTTGGAAAATTATTGAACAAGTAGCAAAAGGTGAGAAAAAATTCAGCAGAAAAGAAAAAGAAGTAGCCCTTATTCATCTTTCTTCACTTTTGGGAAGAACTTTCGAAGAAACGCTTAATGCTTATAATAATTTCGGCGAAGACAACAATCCTGATAGACTTTTCAAAATCATTTATCACTTAGGAAAAGTAAGTTTTGACGACTTGAAACAAGTGAGAGAAAGAGAAATTCATTTCAGTGCTATTCTAAAAGAAAGAGTTGGTCACCACTATTTCGGTGAAAAATGGGCAAATCACGTAAAACAAGTTCTAGGAGATAACAATTTATTAAACAGACCTTTACATATTATTTCTGCGAATATGCACTCGGTGAAAAACATGCTTTTTGCCAATGACGCATTGAAGAAAAAGAATACTAAAGATGTAGATTATTCACTTTACGAAGAAATTTCTAACAAAAAGGAACTTAGAGACAAAGTTCTGGAATATGCTATTTCTAAAGAAATGATTTACATAGATGATAATTCTGGTAGTAACATAGATGTACAGTTGATTGATTTATCAAAAGTTGACCTTAAAAACTCTCCATTTGCTAATTCTGGTTACAAAGGAGATGATGTTTTAATGGTTTTCGATTACGCTTTCGGTGAACAAGCTTATGAAGTGATGGATGAGTTGTTAAGACCATTCGAATACGAAGGAAATGTGTACACCATGAATGTAAAATCTGTTTCTATCATGGGTAAAGCCGGAATTCTTACCGGTGAAAAAGGAGATATTATGATTCCTACTTCTCACATTTTCGAAGGAACTGCAGATAATTATCCATTTGAAAACGCTTTGAAATTAGAAGATTTCCAAGATGATGAATTAAGAGCTTTCGAAGGAAGCATGATTACTGTTCTAGGAACTTCTCTTCAGAATAAAGATATTTTAACCTATTTCATGACTACTTCTTGGAAATCAATCGGTCTAGAAATGGAAGGAGCTCATTACCAAAAAGCGATTCAAGTAGCTTCTAAAATCAGAAAACACATTTCAGAAGATTTATTTGTAATGTATGCGTATTACGCTTCTGATAATCCATTAGAAACAGGTTCTACCCTTTCTTCAGGCGGATTAGGATTAACGGGTGTAAAACCTACTTATTTAATCACGTTAAGAATTTTAGAAAAGATTTTACAATCTTCTGCTAAAAACAAGACAAAGAAGTAAAAATCATAAACTTTTAATAAAATCCTTCCAAACTTTGCTTTTGGAAGGATTTTTATTTAATATAGCAGTCTAAAATTTGATTTATATTTGAAAAAATTTATGATATGAAGAATAGACTCGTTGCTATATTTTCTTTAATCGTAGGATTAATTACAGCACAACAACAAGCTTACTACCAACAAGAAGCTTCTTACAAAATGGAAATCGATGTAGATGCTGCTAACTTTTCTTATCACGGTAACCAAGAAATAAAATATACCAATAATTCTCCTGATGAACTTTCAGTAGTGTACTTTCACTTGTATTGGAATGCTTTTAAACCTAATTCTTTGATGGATCAAAGAGTGCAAAACCAAGGAAAAAATGCAGATGGTAGATTAACTGAATTCGGAAGTTCTAAATTAGCTTCTATTCCTAAAAACGAAGAAGGTTCACAAACCGTAAACTGGATTAAACAAAACGGAAAACTTCTAAAATTTGAAGTTCAAGAAACCATTATGAAGGTTTACCTCAACGAAAAAATAAAACCAAACTCTACCACCACTTTTACGATGGATTGGGATTCTGTAGTTCCTAAACAAATCCGAAGAAGCGGAAGAAATAACAGAGAAGGTGTAGATATGACCATGACGCAATGGTTCCCAAAACTAGCAGAATATGATTATGATGGTTGGGCAACTTTTGATTATGTAGGCAGAGAATTTCACGCTCCTTTTTCCAATTTTGATGTGACCATAAAGATTGATAAAGAATATGTAGTTGGCGCAGGTGGCGTTTTAGAAAATCCTACAGAAGTAAAAGGCTACACCGAAAATCCAACGATAAAAACAGATAAAAACGACAAGGCAATTTGGCGTTTTACAGCAAAAAATATCTTAGATTTTGCTTGGGCTGCAGATAAAGACTACTCTGTGGAAACTTTCATTGTTCCAGATGGACCAAAAGTGAATTTTGTCTACCAAAAATCTGAAAAAACACAATTCTGGAGCGAAGCACAACCTTACATTACCAAATTTTTCCAATTAATGAATGCCACTTTTGGCAGATACGTTTACCCTACTTATAGCTTTATACAAGGCGGAGATGGCGGAATGGAATACGGAATGTGTACCATGATTCTCGGCGAAGCTAGAAGTTTAGAAAATTTATTAGGATTGATGATTCACGAAGGAGCGCACTCTTGGTATCAGCAAATGCTTGCCACCAATGAAAGCACAAAACCTTGGTTAGATGAAGGTTTTACCAGTTATGCAGAAGATTTCGTGATGAATGCACTTTTCCCTAAAGATGATATGCCAAATCCTTTTTACAATGCAATTCAGTCTTATGTAAGATTCGTAAAATCTGGCAAAGAAGAACCAGCAGTTTGGTTAGCAGACCATCACGATAACGGAACGGCTTATACCGTAGCTTCTTACACTAAAGGCGAATTATTCTTAGTAGAATTAGGCTACATTGTGGGCGAAGAAAATTTATCTAAAATTTTGAAAAAATATTACCAAGACTGGAACCTTAAACATCCTACAGATAGAGATTTTCTCCACATTGCACAGCAAATTTCTGGTATGGATTTGAAATGGTTCCATCATTATTGGATTAACACGACCAAAACCATAGATTACGCGATAAAAGATGTAAAATACAATGAAGATTCTACCACAATTACGCTCGTAAATAACGGTGAAGTTCCTATGCCAATTGATTTTAGCATTTTTACCAAAGATAAAAAAACGGTGAACTATCACATTCCGCTCAACATGATGAGAGCTCCTAAAACCAAAGATTATTTTGGAGATTTCCAAACCTTAAACTATTGGAACTGGACTACCAAAGAATACACTTTGACCATTCCTTACAAAAAATCTGATTTACAAATTTTAGGAATAGACTTCTCTCAAAGATTGGCAGATGTAAACCCCGAAAATAATTTTTTAGAAGTGAAATAAAAGTTGAGAAATTTCTCAACTTTTTTTATGCAGAAAATGCTTAACTTTCGGCTCTAATTTTTCTTTTAAAAATCAATGACGAGCATTGTAATAAACATTGGCAACACCAATATTAGATTTGGCCACTTTATTGATGGCACATGTGATGTTTCTTGGATTATTAACACCAAACCTTACGGAACCCGAGACGAACTTTTCGCCCAATTTTCTATGCTGTACCAAACGTACAATGTAGATGTAGAAAAGGTAGATAAAATCATTATTGGTTCTGTGGTACCTCAGCTTACACACATTATCAGCAGTGCTTTGTATAAAATTCACGGAATAGAAGCCATAGTGGTAGATAGAAAAACGCACTCTCCTATTCATCACAAGTCTAATCAAATGGGAACTGATATTTTTGCCAATTTAGTGGCGGCTCATTTTCTCTATCCCAACAAAAAGAAAATTATTTTAGATTTCGGAACTGCGCTTACTGCAAGTTGTGTAGCCGAAGATGGAGAAGTTTTGGGAGTAATCATCGCTCCAGGAATTATCACTTCTCTTAATTCTTTGGTGAAACAAACCGCACAACTTCCTGAAATAGAACTCACTAAACCAAAATCTGTTTTGGGACATGATACGGTTTCTTGTATGACTTCAGGGATGGTTTATGGATTTCTAGGAATGGTAGAAGGTTTTATTGACCGTATAAACGAAGAAGTAAACGATGAATGTTTCGTGATTGCAACAGGTGGTGTTTCTCATGTTTATCAACCTTTGACCAATAAAATAGATATCGCGGATAAATTACACACTTTAAAAGGTCTTTATTTCCTAGGGAAAGACAAATAATTTCAAAAAATTGTAGAATTTTCTTTTGAGGAAAACTGTATTTTTTAGACGAAATCTCGCAGCCCGACTTGAGTGAAGCTCTTTTTACGAAACGCAGTGAAGTAAAAAAGCGGGAACGGAAGGCGGAAAAGCTGCCCAAAAATTATCTTTTATTTTTAAAGAAATTTTTCACGATTTCTGAGCATTCATTTTCTAAAATTCCCGAAACAATTTCCGTTTTTGGATGAAGTTTCACATTTTGATTGATGAAACCTCGTTTTTCATCTCTCGCACCAATGACTACTTTAGAAATTTGTGACCAAGTTAGAGCTCCCGCACACATTACGCAAGGCTCCAGTGTAACATACAGGGTACAATCTTTTAAATATTTCCCACCCAAAAAATTAGCCGCAGAAGTAATTGCCTGCATTTCTGCGTGCGCAGTCACGTCATTTAATTGTTCTGTAAGATTATGACCTCTCGCGATAATTCTATCTTTGAAAACAATGACGCAACCAATAGGAACTTCGTCTTTTTCTCTGGCAATTTCGGCTTCTTGCAAAGCCTGTTTCATGAAATATTCTGGTGTAAACATTACTCTTCTACTACAAATTTTACAGGCAAGACAAATTTAGATTTTACATTCATTCCTCTTTGAAAAGCACTTTCCCATTTTCCAGAGGTCATTAAAAATGCCAACAAAGCTAAATCGTTAAATTCTTTTTCCGTCCCCTCTACTTTTTCTATGTAAAGTGAATGGTCATTTTGAACAATGAAATGGATTTTAGCAGATTTGGTAAAATAATCATCTAATCTATCTTGATAGCGATTCTTTATAAAATCATGCACTTCTTTATATAGAGCGGGAAAACCTTGAGAATAATTCGCAGTTTTATCTGGAATTTCTTGTTGGGCTGCTTCTGGAATTGGGCCAATCAGTTTTTGAGTTTCTAAATACGTTTGAACCGCCGAAAAATATTGGTTATAACGTTCTCTGTTATTTTTTCTTCTGCTAAGTAGATTTTGGTAATAAATTTCGCTGATTTCAGCCTCAGATTTTCCTTTAATTTCTTCCTGATACTTTAGTTTTAGTTGAGTATCTATGCTGTCATGGTTTGTTTTTAGAATTTTTAAAGATTCTAATTGTTGAGCATTAATCCCACATGAAAAAAGAAGAAATAAAAAAAATACTTTCATTTGTGTTTTGTTATTACAAAAATAACAAATTAAAAATAAACTATAAATTTGGAAATTTTAAACGTATTATAAATCTTATAAACAAAAAAATCTCACATTGCTGTGAGATTTCTATTTCTGTGGGTCCTGAGGGATTCGAACCCCCGACCCTCTGGGTGTAAACCAGATGCTCTGAACCAACTGAGCTAAGAACCCGAATTTTTTGAAAAGGTTTCGTTCCTTTTTTGTGGGTCCTGAGGGATTCGAACCCCCGACCCTCTGGGTGTAAACCAGATGCTCTGAACCAACTGAGCTAAGAACCCTCTTTCACGATTTCTCGTTTTGAGTGGTGCAAATATACAACTTATTGCGAGTTCTACAAATTTTTTTCTAAAAATTCTCCCACTACAAAGTTACTTCCGCCCACAAAAATCATTTCTTCGGGTTTACATTTTATTTTAGCTGCCTGAAAACCAGCATCTACTGTTTCAAAAATTTGAAAATCTATTTTTGCAGAAAACAATAAATCTTGATACTCTTTTGGACTTCTTCCTCTGCTAATAGAAGGTTTTACAAAGTAATATTGAGCATTTTTGGGTAAAATTTTCAAAACCTCATCTATTTTTTTATCATTCACAAAACCAAGGACAATATGTTTATACTTTTCAATGGAATTCAATTGAGCAAAAACCATTTCTAAACCAGCTTGATTATGAGCGGTATCACAAATAATCAATGGATTTTCTGAAAACTGAAACCATCTTCCGATGAACTTGGTGTTTTGGTGAACTTTCATCAAACCATTTTCAAGAGCACTTTCAGAAATTTTTATGTTTTGTTTCCTCAACTCATCTACCAAAGCCAAAACCACTCTTATATTTTTCTTTTGATAATTCCCCTTCAAATCGGTTTCTAAATCAGTAGAAATTTCGGTTGCATCTATAAATTCAGAATGATTTCGGATGGCTTTTTGTTTGATGATATTTTTAACCAAATTTCTTTCGTCGCCAGAAATAATGGGAATATTTTGTTTAACAATTCCTGCTTTTTCTGTGGCAATTTCTTCCAGAGTTTCGCCTAAAATATTCTGATGGTCCAAATCTACATTTGTAATGGCAGAAACCATAGGTTTTATAATATTGGTAGAATCTAATCTGCCACCTAAACCTACTTCAATAATGGCAAAATCCACCTTTTTTTGATAGAAATATTCAAATGCCATAATCGTGGTAAATTCAAAAAAAGAAGGAAGAATTTCTTCTGGAATATTCCTCAATTTTTGAATAAAATCAAAGACAAATTCTTTCTCACAATTATTTCCATTAATTTTAATTCTCTCCGTAAAATCAATTAAATGAGGAGAATTATACAAACCAACGATGTATCCTTGTTCTTGCAAAACTGAAGCCAACATGTTGCTGGTAGAGCCTTTTCCATTAGTCCCGCCAACATGAATCATCTTCAGTTTTTCCTGAGGATTTCCGAAAAAATTACAAAGCTTTGTAATATTTTCTAAGCCTGGTTTATAAGCTTTTTGACCTTCAATTTGGTAATTTGGCATTTGTACAAAAAGCCAATCTAGTGCTTCTTGATAAGCTTCTGGAGTAAAAGAAATTGGAGTATTTTTTGACACAAAAATTTTTGTTCAAAGATAAAAGGAAATCTAGAATTTTAAAAATTTGATTTAAGCAAAACCCGTGTTTCCGTTGCTGAATTGCGCCCCGAGTTGAGCGGAAATCCTTTTATGCGCGGCAGCTTCGCTGCCGCGCATAAAAGATTGGGAGCGGAACGAGGAATTTGGCGCCCAAAAAATTCTAAAAAGTAATTTTATATGTTCCAGTAGAATTGGTGGAGGCTTTTTCGGCTTTTACGTATTTTTTCACCCAAATTACCGCAGCAGTAACGACACATGGATCAGAAATTCCACTGCTTCTGCGCGCTGAAATCACGTTTCCAGCTTTGTCTACCGTATAAGAAATGGTAATGGTTCCGTTTGCTGTACAGTTATGAGAGGGCTGTTCTCCACCTTTTCCCATGGTTCCGGGAATGTAAGAAATAAGTTTTCTGTCTACGCCAATTTTGCTATCACCATCTCCTTTTCCACCAAGAGGATCGCCAGAATTCCCAACGGTTCCATCAGTTCCTTGCGTTCCGGTTTTAGTTCCTCTTCCTTTGATAAGATTGCCAATTGCGGCGGTTCCTTGTCCGTCACCTTGAGCATTTTTGGCAGTGGTATTGCTAGTAGATAATGTTTTAGAAGTAGTGGTTTTAGATACTGTAGTTTCCGAAGATTTCGTAGATTTTTTTTCGGTTTTCTCTGTTTTTACGGCAGTAGTTTTTTCAGATTTTCCTGTGATGATTTTTTCTGCAGGTTTTTCTACCGCTTTTGGAGTTTCTACAATTTCTTGAGGTTGTGGTTCAGGAGTTTTTAATTCTTCGGGAATATAAATATCTGCAGAAGCTAAACTTCCTTCTTGATTAGCAGGTTCTTCTGCTCCATTTCCGTTTCTATTATCTCCGAAATTAATCAGCATAGTGGTCACTTTCTCTTCTTTTGGGGTTTCTCTCACGAATTGGTAATAAAAAATCAACAAAAACAACAATGCCGAAATCAGCGCAGTAAGTGTTGCGCTTTTTAGCTTGTCAATTTTTTCGTCTCGTTTATGTTGAGTTATCGTTTCCAATATAAGTTTTGGCTAAATTTGATTTTAATTTCTATAAATGGACTAAGTCCATTCCAATTGACTATTCTTGAACCGTAGCAATCGCTAAACCATATTTGTGTTTTTCAGCGATTTCCATGGCATAAACTACATCTTTATGCTTGCAATTTTCGTCTGCTCTAATGGTGAAAGTAGGATTAGGTGAACCCTCTACCAATTTTACAATATTTTGTTCTAATTGTTCTTTTGGCGTTTCTAAATCATTTACAAAATACTTCCCATCTGCATTTATTGTAACAGTTGTAGGGTCTGTAACGCTAGGATCTTGAGCTGCAGCTTTTGGCAAATTCACATCTATTGCGCTTTGACTGATAGCAGAACTGGTAATCATAAAGAATATCAATAACAGAAAGATAATATCTGTCATCGAAGCCATACTAAATTCGGCGCTTACTCTATTTCTTCTTTTCAATTCCATTCTTAAAAAGTTTGAGGTTAGATTTTAGAAGAATTAAAGTGGTTTGTTTAGCGTATCTAAAAACTCATTCACGTGAGTTTGAATTTTCAGAACCAATCTGTCTACATTGGTCACCAAAATATTATAGAAAAAATATGCTGGGATTCCCACAAATAAACCCACTGCAGTAGTAGCCATCGCAGTATAAATTCCCGATGCCAAAAGTTTAGGCGAAACTGCTCCCGTAACATTAGAAATTTCGAAAAACGCCATAATCATTCCGACTACCGTTCCCAAAAAACCTAACATAGGTGCAGCTCCAGAAGCTGAAGCTAGAATATTCAGGTTTTTTTCTAATTTAGAAACTTCTAACTGTCCTTGGTTTTGCATTGCATTTGAAATATCAGAAATGGGTCTTCCTATTCTGGTTAAGCCTTTTTCTATCATTCTGGCTTCTGGCGAATCTGTTCTTCTGCATAAATCTATGGCAGATTGTATTCTTCCGTCATGAATGCAGTCTTTAATATTTTCTAAAAAATTAGGCGTTTCTTTAGAAGCTCTTTTGATGAAAAAATATCTTTCGAAAAAAACATATAATGCTAAAATTCCCAAAAGGAAAATGGCAATCATAATGGTATTTCCTATAATTCCTCCGCTGAAAAGTACATCCCAAAGCGAAAATACTTGTTTCTCTGTCACTTTATTGTTAATGATAGTAGTCGTGGCTTGTAAAAACATAATGAAAAATGTTAAGTTCGAATTTCTAAACGATAAATTTAGTGAAAAATTGTAGAATTTCTCGTAGCAATGAATGTTTTTTGAAAAATACTTTTCAAAAAAACTTTAAAAATAAAACAAGATTCTGATGGTTTTAAACGGGAAAGAAAACAGCAGAAAGTTACTCTTCTATTTCGATATCATCTGCTTTGAAATGACATTTCAATTTAAAAGGAATGGGTTCATCAGAACCGGTATAGAAATCATCTATTTTCCCTTGCCAGAATAATTGTAGCACATCTTCCTCGTCTTTAGAAAAACTAAGTTCATTCTCGTAGAGATAGGCTTCTTCGTCGTCATAAAGGTCTACTTCTGTATAGGTTTCTTCGTCTGTATCTTCTATACGGAATGTTTTTCCTTCTAATTCATTAGAATCAATAGGAAATTCGAATACGTCTAAGGATAGCTGAGGAAAATTATATTGTAGAGAATCGTCTTCTACATGGTCTAAAGAATCATCTGTAATGATTTCTACTTCCAGAAAATTTTTTGAATTGAGATAAACCGCCTTGCAATATGTGCTAGAGATATGGTATTTAAGGGTTTCTTCTGGGTGATAGATTTTTAAAATCCCTTTCATGATGGTGTGTTAAAAAGAATGTTTGTTTTTAAGTTTTAAAAAAATGATTGTCTTTAACAAAGATAAAAAATTTATAAAACCATAAAAGGTTTTTCGTTAAAAATCATAAAAAACGCAGTAAAAAATTTACTGCGTTCGTTATTTTGAAAAATTTATTTGAAGTTAAACTTCAGCGTGAGTACCACTTGTCTCGGTCTAATGTTTACCGTGGTGTAAGAAGTTTGATTTAAAGTAGGATCAAAAGCTACATTCTCGAATACATTATTATTGGTAATATTCAGCACTTTCAGTTCTAAATCTATTTTTTCTTCGGACATAGAATATTGGTAAGAAAGGTCAAAGAAAGCATTTTTAGCATTTCTTTCTTTGTTACTAGAGTGCAATTCGTCCCAAGTGAATCCTAATGTGTGATTTTTGAAAGGATAAACATATGCAGAAAGTGCGTGGTTAAATAAATCTGTTTGATTGTTAAAATCTGAATCATCAGGAGATTGCGTTTTACTAAAACTCCAATTGGCATTATAATCTACACTTAACCAAGAGAAATAATTATTATTAAACTTAACGCTTACGCCTTGATTTCTACCTTCTACATCTATAAAACTAGATTCAGTGGGTGTAGAATTGGCTGGTAATTGCTGATAATTACTCAATGAATAATTATATCCTACGGAAGCATTGGTTTTTAACTTAGGAAAATATTTCCCGAGTTCTGTTCTCGCAGAATTGGTTTTACTATTGTTTTCTAAATTATAACCTTCTAATATAAACTGCTGGCTATCAACATTTAATTTATTAAGATAAGTGATATTACTTGTTCTATCATTAAAGTTATAGCTCACATTAAAGAAAATGTTATTCAATGGATTTCTGTATTCTAACCTTGAACCCACAAAATTTGACTTTGTTTGCTGAATATCAGTATTTTTTGCAGACAAATTTTTTGCAGACAAAAGAATAAAACCATTATAAAGGTCATTGATGCTTCCAAAAGAATTGGTAATTCCCGCGAAAGTTGAAAATTTCCAGAATGAGGTTAAATCATATCTCATGAAAAACCTTGGATCATAGGTGATTTTATTCAAAGTTTTATCCAAATTATTGGTTCCAGTTGCAGAAATATTATTAAAATTCACAGGGAAACTTAAATTCACATCTAAACCTTCTCTCTTGTAATTTACCATCATTTGTGCATAAGGTTTTAGATTTTTAAAATCAATATCATTTTCCAAAGCAACTCCTTTAAACTGATAATCCTGAATGGTGTTTCCTGTAACACCGTTTACATCTGAAAGAAGTTTGTTATTGGTATAATTAAGACCAACTTCTGGGGTAAAAGTCCAATTCTTTTTAGACAAACCAATTGATGCAGAATGTACCGCTTCGAAAGTTTTCAAATTAAGTAATTGATGCACCACATCACTATTATTTCCACCATCTACATTATCTAAAATCTCTACATATTTCGCTGGATTGATGAATAAATCTTGCTTATCATCTCTATAGCTGATGAAAGACATCGCGTTTACCAGTCTTTCTTTCCAAGGAATAATGGCACTTAATGAGTTTTGAAAACTATTAGATGGCGTTTTAATTCTTTGGTTAGAGGCGTTATTGTTGTTTTTAGTATTGGCTAAATCTCCATTCCAAAGTCCATTATAAGTAGTGGTATTCTTAAAGAAACTTTTGTTGGCGTTTTTAGAGAAAATAATTTCACCTTTTGCTTGGTTGGTGTAATAATTATTAGACACTAAAAACGTGTTAGTCAAATCATTATTCGCATTGAACGTTTTCACCATGCTTTCTCTTTCTATAGCGTTATTGCTATAACTTGCATTAGCTTTTAATTCCCATTGTTTTGAAAGATTAGTCAAAACATTAGCAGATAAATAATGTACATTATTAAATAAATATCTTTTTACAGGAACGTTTTGAGGAGTAGCAGCGTTTTCTACAGAAAGCCAAGAATTTTCAGAAAAATTTCTTCTCATTCCTTCAAATCTATTTCCAAAAGCCAGAATATTATTCTCTTTTTCTACTTCTTCTCCCATATTATTGGTTTTGTAATTCAAAACCCATTGGTATTTTTGAGTAAAAAGCATCGGAGAAAGTTTGACATTCCAAAGAGATGGCGCCACACCAAGTGAAGTTTCTCCTCTTCCTGTCATGGTAATAGATTTTTTGAGTTGCACATTAATCGCCGCATTTTCCGAAGAAAGTTTATCCTGAAGAATTTTTACAGGTTGGTGATTTTCAAGCACTTCTACTTTTTGCACAGCATCTTTTGGGAGAGAATTATTGATTACACCATAACTTCCTTCCATTAAATCTTTTCCGTTTACATAGAATTTGTTAATCGGTTCACCTTGATAGAGAATAGAACCATCTTTATTCACTTCAATCCCAGGAATTTTTTTCAAAACATCCGCTAAACTTCTGTCTGCCTTACTTTCGAAAGATTTTAAATCATAAGAAATGGTGTCACCACGTTTGGTAATAAGTTTAGTTTTCAGTTTTACTTCCTTAATTTCTGTGGCTTTTTCTTGAAGCACAAAATTCAAAGTCTGAGTTGCGTTATTATAATTTTCGGTGATGGTTTGATGGTTAAAGGCTTTTACTTTTACAAGAATTTTTTCGTCATTACTGGTAAAAGTCACTTTATAATTTCCTTTGGCATCGGTAATTGCATATTCTAAAATGGCATTTTTGCCTATTTCTTCTATGGTTACACTTGCACTTGCAAGCGGTTTTCCATCATCATTTTTTACGGTTCCAGAAATGGTTTTCTGAGCAAAAATTACAATTGAAAATAATAAAATAAAGGTAAATGAAAGTATTTTTTTCATGTTTAAAAGTTTATCACTAAAGTATTAGTAAAAGAAAAGGATATTCTGTTACAAAATATTTAGATTATCATTTACTAAAAAGGTTAAAATCAACACTTGTTGATATTTAAGTATATCGAAAATGGTTTATTTTTCCACAAGAAACGTATTCCTGTTGCTAAATTCAGTAATTTTGCAGAAATTTAATTTTCAAATAAAAATTTATCTCAATATCATATGTCTTTAATCAAAAGTATTTCAGGAATCCGTGGAACCATCGGTGGTAAAGTAGATGATAATCTTACACCTGTAGATGTAGTAAAATTTACTGCAGCTTTCGGAACTTGGCTTCAAAAAAATAAAAATAAAAAAGATTTAACCTTAGTGATTGGTCGTGATGCCAGAATTTCTGGCGCAATGGTTAATTCATTGGTTACTGCTACTTTACAAGGTTTAGGAATTCATGTAGTAGATTTAGGACTTTCTACTACGCCAACTGTGGAAGTAATGGTTCCAGAGTTAAAAGCCGATGGCGGAATTATCTTAACCGCTTCTCACAACCCAAAACAATGGAACGCGCTGAAATTGCTCAACGAAAAAGGAGAATTTATCAGTGGAAAAGATGGCGCAGAAATGCTAGAAATCGCCGAAAAAGAAGATTTCAACTTTGCCGAAGTAGACGATTTAGGAAAATACGAAACTAGAACAGACGCTTTTGATATTCATATTCAAAAAATTCTAGATTTACCAATGGTAGATGTAGAAGCTGTAAAAGCTAAAAAATTCAAAGTCGTTCTTGATGCTGTAAATTCTACCGGTGGAATTTCGCTTCCGCCACTTTTAGAAAAATTAGGTTGCGAAGTCGTGAAGTTATATTGCGAACCAAACGGACAATTTCCACACAATCCAGAACCTTTGAAAGAGCATTTAACAGATATTTGCGATTTAATCAAAAAAGAAGGTGCAGATGTAGGAATTGTAGTAGACCCAGATGTTGACAGATTGGCACTTATTGACGAAAATGGCGAAATGTTCGGCGAAGAATACACTTTGGTAGCTGTGGCAGACTATTTGCTGAGACATAAGAAAGGAGTTGCCGTTTCTAACCTTTCTTCGAGCCGAGCTTTGAGAGATGTTGCTAGAAATCTAGATTCAGAATATTTTGCAAGTGCTGTAGGAGAAGTAAATGTGGTGACTTTAATGAAGGAGAAAAATGCAGTTATTGGTGGAGAAGGAAATGGAGGAATTATTTATCCAGATTTGCATTACGGAAGAGATTCTTTAGTTGGCGTTGCATTATTTTTAACACATTTGGCTAAAGAAAACAAAACCGTTTCTGAGTTAAGAGCTACATATCCAGCATATTACATGGGTAAAAAGAAGATAGAACTTACTCCAGAAATAGATGTAGATGCGCTATTGGTAAAAATGCAGGAAGAATACAAAAATGAAGAAATTTCTACGATAGACGGTGTGAAAATTGATTTTCCAGAAAATTGGGTTCACCTCAGAAAATCAAACACAGAACCTATTATTAGAATTTATACAGAAGCCTTTTCTCAGCAAGAAGCAGATGAACTGGCAGACAAAATGATAACAAAAATTAAAAGTTTAATATAGAGATTAGAAATCAGAGGTTAGAATCTAGAAAATGTATTTTAAAATCTAACCTTTAATATCTAAAATCTAATATCTATAAAATAATTTGGAAGAATTTTTTGAAAATGAGCTTGCTAAAAAGTTCGAAGATATGATAGAAAATAACGAACAATTCTACTTTGACACAGAAGAAGTAGAAGACATTGTTATTTTTTATTTAGAAATGGGTGACATTAATTTTGCAGAAATGGCTGTGAATTATGGTTTAAAACTTCACCCTAACTCTATCGAACTGAAAGTTAAGCAATTAGAAGTCTTTTTAGAACTCGAAAAATACGTTCAAGCTCGTCAATTAATTGAAGAGTTGAAACCTTCATGTTCAGAAAGCACCGACTTTTTGGTTTGTTGTGCCAAATATTATTCTAACAACGGAAACCCTAGAAAATCAATAGAATTTTGCGAAAAAGCATTAGAACTTGAAGAGGAAGAAAGCTTCTTGCATAATTTCATTGCAGATGAATATTACAATCTCCAAGACCCTTTTAATGCATTGAAAAACTACAAATTAGCATTAAAACACGATCCTCAAGATGAATATGCACTAGAAAGTGCGATGATGTGTTATGGCGAAATGACTCGTCATGCTGAAGCAGAAGAATTTTTGCAAAATTATATCAATCAGTTTCCTTTTTCGGAAACCGCTTGGTTTGAAATGGGGCAATTCTATTTCAACCGAAAAAACTACGAAAAAGCAATTCAGTCTTTCGATTATTTACTAGCGATTAATTCTGATGCAGCTGGAGTTTATGCCAATAAAGCAGCGTGTTATGAAGCGATGGAACAATGGGAAAAAGCGATTGAGGTTTACGAAGAACAGCTGGAATTAGAATATACCAAAGCTTTTACTTTTTACAAAATTGGATTATGCTACAAAGCAGCCAAAAAAAATATGGAAGCGCTTCGTGCTTTTCAGAAATCTTTAAGAGAAGATCCGCAGTTTTATCTTTCGATGATGGAACAGAGCGATCTTTATTTAGAAATGGGAAGCATGAAAGAAGCCCTACATTTTGCTAAAGAAGCAGTTGCGCTGAATGAAAACAACTTAGAATTTCAGAAGAAATTGGCTTTTCTTTACATAGATTCTGGTAGATTCGAAGAATCGCTTTCTTGTCTTAAAAAATTGGTAGATGTAGAGCCAAAAAGATTTTACAATTGGTATGCATACAGCGAAGTAATCATGCTTATCGGCGAATATGAAGACGCAATTACCGTTTTAGAACAAGCTACCAAAATTCACCAGAGAGCAGAATTGTATTATCAGCTCAGCAATTCTTATCTTCACTTAAATGATGAAGAAAACGGACAAAAAGCTTTACAAAAAGCCCTAGAGTTAGACGAAAGTCTTTCTAGCGATATGCAAGAAAAATATCCTTTTATCAAGGAGCAAATGACGAAAGAAAAGAGTAAAAATAAATAGCAAATCCCGAAAATTTCTCGGGATTTTTTTTATTTTTGGTTAATGGCAAAAAGAAAAACTAAAGAACCAAAATTCTGGGGAGAAAGTCTAGGTTGCTGGACAAACATTCTCGCAATATTAGCAGGTCCTGCTTTAATTTTATTGTTTTTGGTAGTAAAAAGAATATTTGAGTCGGATAAACAGCTAATTCCATATTCTATAATTCCAATCATTTTAGGAATTATTTTTGAATTAAAAAGATTAAAATCTTCTTGGAAAGAAATTGCAGGAAAACTTTTATTTACACTTGCTATAAGTCCTTTAATTGCATTTTTACCTGGAAAAAATGAACGTAACTATAGTTTTGATGGTCACATTCAGTTTTTTCCCTTTGTTTTTATTTTGGTATTTTTGGTTGTATCAATTGTATATTTTATTGGAAAAAACGAAAAAGAAAAATTAGTTCCTGTAATTAGCGAAGGAATAGTTTTACTTCAATCTATTTCAATCATTTATTTGATAACTTCACTACAATATTTTGACGATATCGGTCCCTTTAAAACTTTAGTTCTCATAGTAGGACTGCTATTTGTCTTAGTCAGTTTATTTTATGCATTTACAGACTATCCTCACAATAGGTTTTCATCAATTTTACTAAGTATATGGAGTTCAGTAATCACCCTCATTTTTGCTGTTAACTTTATAATAAGGGCTTTTGAAAATGAGATTTCTTTTGATGACACTTTAGATTATAACCTCATCACTACTTTACAATACTTTCTTTTGGGAATTTCTTCTATTTATATGCTGAGAAATGCGTATTTAATTTTTGGTTATCTTCCTTCAAAAGGAGAAAGCAGCAGTGATTATAAGAAAAGGAGAAAAGAAATTTCACAAATACATTTTTCAAGATTTTCACAATATCAGGTAAATGTTTGGAGTTCAGTTTTCTGTATCGTTTTTATAGGTTCAATTTTTATGGCTAATTCATATTTAAATATATTTTCTCCCTACACATTAATTTGGTTAGTTTTCACTTTATTTCCTTATTTAATGTATTATTGGGAAGAATATGTAATTAAACCAATTTAGCGATAATTCTGGTCTAAAAACCAAATAAATTCTTCCATTCTATACACATTATTCGCGACTAAGAAAACGAATAAAATCCCTACAAAAACCGTCAGAAAAGAAAGCATTTTTGGAGAATTTTTATAACCGAAAAACAACCATCCCAACATCATCGGAACTACAAAAATAAAATGTCCGCCGTAAATGTAAGAAGTGTGTAACCCAAACTTCAATACGCAATGAATAATGATATCTACGAAAAATGAAAGCATTAAAATCTGTACGAATTTGTTTTTGAAATTCTTAAAATAACTCCAAAAAACAAGAACCAGAACTGCGCCAACGAAAATATACGGAGCTACAGATGAGAAAACATCCATAAATAGCGCGTTGTAGTGAAATCCTTTTTTATTATGATAATCTCTCACCACGAAATTTGAAAAAATCATATTTCCCCCGAAAAACCAAGACGAAATCATATCCCAAAGTGGCGTAACTTTCGGTTTTGAGAATTTTTCGTATTGTTCACCTGTTTTGGTGAAAATCCTCATGTAATCCCAATCTAATCGGTATAAAAATAACAACACGAAAACCGCAGCAGAAATGATTACTCTAATCGCAGCATTGAAAAATGTTTTGAAACTTTTAAATAAATTTTTCTCAAAAAGTATTGGAATATAGACTTTTACAACATTGGTGATCGTTAAACCACCAACTAAAACCGATGCAAAAGTCAACGGAAATAGAGAAATTTTCTTCTCTTTTTTGAGTTTTGCAGCTGCGTAATAATTAAAAGCTACCAAAAACAACAAAGTATAAGTATAAGTTTCTGGCGTGAACGATAGTAAAATTGGCGTGGTGAAAAATGCGAAGAAAAATGTAATTAAAACATTGATTTTCAATGGAATTCTCACAATATTTCTTAAATATTTAAATAATTGAACCAAAGCTAAACTCACGGCAAAATTACTGCACCAAGCCAAAACCAAACGGAAAATTTCGTTCTTTTTACCCTCTGAAATCCAAAGTGCAAATTTTCTAATCCAATCGAAGAAATAATTAGAAAGCGGATGTCTCTCAAAACCACCACCTGTCATTATGATTGAACGATTGTCAAAACTAAAATAAGCATCCCAAGGAATTCTATCGTCAAATATAATTCTGTAATTCAGGGCGATATAGCTTCCTAAAATTCCGTATGAAGTGAGGAAAATGATGAACAAAACCCATTCAATCCCATTGCTTGGAAAAATGAGTTTTAAAGTGTCTTTGAATTTTTTCAAGGATAAAATTTTTGCAAAAGTATTGGTTTCTCACAGATTACACAGATTTTAACAGAAATTTTTTTCTAAAAATATTTTTACCACAAAAGAGAAAAAAAGATAAAATTCGTTTTAAGCCATCCAAAAGTGAAAAAACTTCTTTTTTTTACTTTTGAAATTCTTGTTTTCAAACCATTCTTTTGTCTCTTTTGTGGTTAGATTCTTATGAAGAACAAGAAAGGGAACTGCAACCTACTACTCCTTCATATTTTTCTGGTCTTTTTACCGAAAATTCTGGGTAGATTTCTTCGTAAGGTTTTTGAAGAGCGTTCCAAAGTTTGCCAAAAAGTTCTGTTTTGCCTTCTTCCATTTCTGCAATGCAATCGTACAGCAAATAGTTTCTCAAGACAAATTTCGGATTGGCTTTTTGCATGATTTTTCGGCTATCTTCTTTAGAAATTTGATTGTAAGAAAGTCTTTGTCTGTAATTTTCTACAAATTCTAGAACCAAAGTTTCTTGCTCTTTATTCAAGTTTTGATAGAAAGAATTTTTGAAATGTTCTATAATATCTGAACCTTCTTCAAGACTTTCTAACTGACTGAAAAACAAAGTGTAATCTATAGAAATTTCTTCCATCAATTTTTGCCAAGATGTAAAGAAATCAGCGTCATATTTTTCTAATTTTTCGAACCCGAATTTCTTAGCCATCATTTCATCATGCTTTTTCCAAAACATTTCACTGTAATCAATTAAGATTTTTTCTAGCGCAGCTTCATCTTTAATTAAAGGGAAAAGTGCGTTCGCTAATTGAATTAAATTCCAATGAGCAATGTGCGCTTGTTTACCAAAAGCGTATCTTCTTCCTGGTAAATCAGTTGTATTTGAGGTAAAATTCAGATTATACTCATCTAAAAAAGAGAAAGGTCCATAATCAATTGTATTGCCAATAATGCTCATGTTATCAGTATTCATTACGCCATGTGTAAATCCTACTCTAATCCATTCTACAATCATATCGGCGCTTTTTTCGCCCACTATTTTGAAAAATTCCAGATATTTTTCGGGCGAATTTTTATCAATTTCAGGGAAATAATTTTCGATGGTAAAATCTGCTAATTTTTGTAAAGTATCGAGTTCATTTCTGGCTGCTAACAACTCAAAATGCCCAAAACGAAGAAACGTTTCCGAAGTTCTGATGACAACTGCTCCTTGTTCGAAATCTACATTTCCGTTGTACATGATATCTCGTGCCACTTTTTCGCCAGAAAGCGAAAGAGAAAGCGCTCTGGTTGTAGGAATTCCCAAGTGAAACATGGCTTCACTCATCAGATATTCTCTGATGGAGGAACGCAAAACGGCTCTTCCATCTGCGTGACGAGAATAGGGAGTTGCACCAGCTCCTTTCCATTGGATTTCTGTAAAATTCCCATTAGAATTTTGAATTTCTCCTGCATAAATAGCTCTTCCATCACCTAATTGACCAGCCCATTGTCCGAACTGATGACCTGCATAAGCCGTAGAAAATGTTTTTACATTTTCTGGAAGTTTGGTAGCGTTTAAAAAATCTGTATCCTCTTGGTTTTCAATTTTCCCCAAGCCTATTTCTTCTGCTAAATTTTCGTTAAAGTGCAATAACTGGGCTTTTTTGAATCCATAAATGTCGGTAAGTGCAAAAAAGAAATTGGGCGTTTGTCTTTGTACAGGATTTCCTGAAAAATCTCCTGGAAAAAGGTCAAAATATCTCTGTGTAATTTTATCTAAATTCATTTTGCAAAACTAAATGATTTTCAAGAAAAAACCGCTTCAAATAAGATTGAAACGGTTTATCATTTTTATTGATTGAAATCTACTTCGTCTTTATTCAGATTTTCGTTGAGATTTTCTTCTTTTGGTTTATTGTTTTTAGGCTGATTGTCTTTCGGTTTAGGATTTTTGATTTGGTCAATGGTTTGTAAACCTCCATCGTCACCATAACCTCCCAATCCTTGTAAATCTGCACAATCACCCGTCCAATTAGAAGGTTTGGCAAATTTATCATCTGGTGTAATCCCGAGTTCTTTATCTGCCCAAACTTTCTTCATGAAAATTCCCCAAATTGGCAATGCCATTCTCGCACCTTGACCTTCTCCTGTACTCCAGAAGTGGGTTGCTCTGTCTTCCCAGCCTACCCAAACTCCAGTTGCTAGATTAGGTGTAATTCCCATGAACCAACCATCTGAGTTATTCTGAGTAGTACCTGTTTTACCAGCAATTTCTACAGTTTCTGGGATTCCCATTCTTCTTAGTTCACCAGAAGCTGTACCGAATCTTGTAACGCCTTTCATTAAATCTATCATGGTATAAGCGTACATTTCGTTCATGACTTCTTTGGTTTCGTTTTTCACTTCTTTAATTACTCTACCATTAGCATCTTCTATACGCCAAACCATTTCTGGTTTTATGTAATTTCCAAAATTTGCAAAAGAACTGTAAGCTCCCAACATTTCGTAAATGGTAATATCTGTAGAACCAAGTGCGATTGCATATTCATTTGGCATTTCTTCTGTTACTCCTAAATCTCTAGCCAATTGGATTACTTTTTTAGGACTTACAGATTCTATTAATCTTACCGCAACAGGGTTTTTAGAATGTGCTAAAGCGTCTCTCAAAGTAAGATTACCACCATTACCTTTTACTTCCCAATCTCCTTTAGTATAAGTAGCATTAGAAACGGTAGAACAAGGTGTCATTCCTAAATTCATAATCGCAGTAGCATAAACAAAAGGTTTAAATGTAGAACCTACTTGTCTTTTTCCTTGTTTTACGTGGTCATATTGAAAATGTTTCCAATCGATTCCTCCTACCCAAGCTTTGATATCGCCAGTTGCAGGTTCCATAGACATTAAGCCCGCTTGTGCAATTTGCTTATGGTATCTGATAGAATCATACGGAGACATTTCGGTTTCTTTTTCTCCTTCCCAAGTAAAGATGGTGGTTTTGGTAGGTGTTTTGAAATCCATCATAATAGAATCTTCTGAAACCCCTTCTGCAGCTAATTGTTTATATCTGCCAGTTCTTTTCATTGCAGCGAGCATAATATCATCTATTTGCTTTTTCTTCAAGAAATAGAAAGGTCTATTAGGATTTCTGCGTTGTTCTGAATCAAAACTTTTCTGAAGACTGGTCATGTGTTCCTTAATGGCTTCTTCTGCATATTTCTGCATTTTAGAATCTAAGGTTACAAAGATTTTAAGACCATCTCTGTAAATATTTACATCCTTACCAGTCTCTTTCTCGTATTCTTCTAAATAGCTATTAATTTCTTTTCTCAAATAATGCTTATAATAAGCAGAATATCCTTCGTCTACAGATTCTACAGGATGGAAATCTACTACGATGGGTTCCGCTACTACTTTGTCATAAGTAGCTTGGTCTATATAGTTGGTTTTAAGCATTTGCTCTAAAACCACATTTCTTCTTTCCTTAGCTCGTTCAGGATTTCTAATGGGATTATTTCTAATTGGAGCCTCTAGCATTGCAACAAAAGTTGCGGCTTCTGAAAGAGTTAAGTCTTTAGTAGATTTATTAAAATAAATTCGTGAAGCTAATTCAATACCCTTGGAATTATAATTAAAATCCATTTTGTTAAAGTACATAGTGATGATTTCCTCCTTGGTATATCTTTTCTCCAAGCTTACCGCAACTGACCATTCTTTTAATTTTTGAATGCCTCTCATTAAAGAATTTGTTGCGGGTTTTTTCGTAAACAATAATTTTGCTAACTGCTGAGAAATGGTAGAACCACCCCCTCTTTTACCACGGAATGCTACCGCTCTTGCAAAAGCTTGTAAATCAATTCCTGAGTGCTCACGGAAACGTTCATCTTCTTTTGCCATCAATGCATATACTAAATGTGGTGGCAAATCTTTATAGGTAACCGGAATGGTTTTTTCTTTCTCGAATTTCCCTAAGGTAACGCCATCAGAAGAAATAATCTCTGAAGCCACATAAATATCTGGATTTTCTAATTCTTTTACATCTGGCATATCTCCCAAAAATCCTTGAGATACAGCAAAAAACAAAAATGCTGTTCCTAGAATTATTCCTCCTAAGCCAAGCCAAATGAATTTAACCCATTTTTTATAACCGAAGTTTTTTTGCTTTTTGGGTGGCAACGGAAAATTAAGTGTGCTGCCTTGTTTTACAGTGTTTTCCATATAATGATTATGGTTGTGTTGAATTTTCTAATTTTACGCCCAAATCTTCAATCCCTACCAGACTATTGGTTCTCATTCCTTGTTTTACACCAATAATATATTTTCCTTTTTTCGGGAATTTATATTGGTTTTTATATTGAAACAATATTTCTTTAGTCTCGCCAAAGCCTTTTCCTAACCATTCTCCATTAGGTTTTGCCATGATGTAGTTAAGCGTATCTATTTTAAAATTTTTCTCATTTTCAGCTTTGAGGTAAGTAATTAAAAACAGATTACTATAAGGATAATCGTTATTATTTCTTACAACAAATATAATGTTTTTAGGAGTGCTGGTGTCTTCTATATTCATAGTAAACAGCAGTTCCTTTTTCTTATCCCAAGTTCCGTTTACTTCATTCATAGAAACCACTTCATTATTATAGGAACATGAAATAAGCATTATAGAAACGAAAAATATCTGAAAATATTTAATCATTATTATTTCTTTTTGGAGGAAATCTTTTTTTGTTTTTATTAAACTTTTTAGGAGCATTGGTTTTTTCAGGTCTATTATTATCCTTTTGAGCTTCTGGCTCTTTGGTTACCTGCTCTGCTCTATTATTCCCTGTATTTTTATTTCTATGCTTGTTCGGTTTCTTTTTCTCAAACCTATCCAGATTATTCTCCTGAATTAAATCTACAGTTTCCACTTTATCTGCTCCTGTGAAGGTTTTCAATTCTTCTAATGGGATAGATTTTTGACCTTTGCTATTGATTTTCATCATTTTTTTGACCTCAGCAACGTCTAAATCATACCAAGCCATAGAATTATCTACATAGGCAAACCACATTTTCTTTTTGAAAACGTCTATTTTAATACAAAATGCTCTTCCTTTTTCGGTTTCTAGAATAGTATTAGAAGAAGGAAAATCTGATAATGCATCTACATAACTGTCTAATTCAAAATTAAGACAGCATTTTAATTTACCACATTGTCCTGCTAATTTTAACGGATTGATACTTAACTGCTGGTATCTTGCCGCATTGGTATTTACTGAACGGAAGTCTGTAAGCCAAGTAGAACAGCATAATTCTCTACCACAAGAACCTATTCCGCCTACTTTAGCAGATTCTTGTCTGTAGCCTATTTGCTTCATATCAATCTTTGTTTTGAAAGATGAAGCGTATTCTTTAATCAATTGACGGAAATCTACTCT
>DITA01000099.1:0-6714 GCA_002422665.1 Flavobacteriales bacterium UBA6196 | reverse complement strand
GTCCCCAAATTTTGGTACTGAGCCCCAAATTTTGGTACTGAGCCAAATTTTGGTACTGAGCCATTATTTTAGTTAATTATGATATTACTAAAAACAAAAAACCCTTTAAAATGTTTATTTTAAAGGGTTTTGGTAAAATTTATATTTTACTTTGCGGAGAAAGAGGGATTTGTAAAACAAATTTAAATACTGATTATCAATATATTACAATTTAAATTTTACAAGTGACTCCTTTTAAGACTCCTATTCTGTTATATACAATCTTGTTCACTAAACTAATAATACAAATATAGTGATTTATAGCTGATTATCAAAGAGAAGAAGGCTAAATCTTGAACTGGTTTTGTATATTAATATTAAAGTTTAGGTAAATATTCAGTCCAGTTAAATGTTCAAACATATTCAAATGAATTGAACCACTTGTTCATATTTAATCCCAGTGTAATTGCAGAACTCTTCAATAGTAAGGAACTCGTTATGAGACTTATTGAGGTCTGTCTTAATCTTGTGCATCAATCTGATACTTTGGCGATAACTTTTACCTGTTATTCTTTGTATATCTTTTGGATAGATGCATAATCTATTTAATGGCTTTTTCATACACTATCTATGCCTTTGACTAGGAGTATCCCTTAAGCATATGCAAGGTAAGATTTTTTTTTAAAGACATTTAGACTATTGTAAGACATTTATGACAGATAGTGACATATTGAACAATGCGAGCTTTTTTATTGGCTGAAAAATCTCAAATTTTGTCATGTGAATTCGCGGAAGGTTTGAACAGGTGAACCTCATCATCTGAAAAATAAATCTAGTAAAAAGTAAAAAAATGGCAAGACAAAAAAGTATTATCAAGTTAGACGGTACCATCGGTGGTATCACGTTTTACAAGTCTAAAGACGGTTATCTCGCAAGAGAAAAAGGTGGCGTTTCTGCAGAGAGAATTAAAAATGATCCTACTTTCCAGAGAACCAGAGAAAACGGTTCAGAATTTGGGAGAGCTGGGAATTCTGGAAAGGTGCTCAGAAATGCAATTCGTCCGCTTTTGTTAAGAGCTTCTGACTCCAGAATGGTGAGCAGATTGACCAAACAAATGGTGAAGGTTATCCAAATGGACCAAGTTAACCCTAGAGGTGCCCGTAACGTTATTGACGGAGAGGCTATCCTTTTAGATAGTTTTGACTTTAACATCAACGGAAAGTTAGGGAATACCCTATTCGCACCGAAAACGGTAGATATTACCAGAACCAGCGGTTTATGTCAGGTGAACATTCCAGCTTTTGTTCCTACGGTGATGATTGCTGCACCGGGTGGAACTACTCATTTCAGAATTGTGACAGCTGCAGCTGCTGTGGATTTTGAAAACGGAGTTTTTGAAACTCAGATGAATGAATCTGCGATTCAAAACTGGAATGAAACGGCGACTGATGAATTCATTTTGGATAATGAATTGACTCCGAACAGTCCTCACCCAATATTCTTGTTCTTAGGCGTGGAGTTCTTCCAAGATGTGAATGGTGAAAAATACCCATTGAAAAATGGAGCTTTCAACGCTTTGTCGATTGTGAAAGTTGATTCTCCAGTATAAAATTTTCATGGAAATCTTATTGGAAAGGATGTATTTTCCCGAAGGAACGAATGGCGTTTTGAGCTTTGAAGGCAAAGAAATTTGTAAAACAATAGAATTGCCTTGGCGAAATAATCAGAAAAGAATTTCGTGTATTCCAGAGGGAAAATACAAAATCCGAAAGCGTTTCAGTGCCAAATTCAAGTGGCATTTGGAGTTGACCAATGTGAAGAATAGATCATTCATTCTGATTCACCCAGCGAATAACGCTTTAAAGGAACTGAATGGTTGCATTGCTCCTGTAACACAACTTACGGGAGAAGGTAGAGGAAATGAATCGAGAAAGGCTTTTGAGAAGCTTAATAAATTGGTTTTCCCCTATCTGGAGAGTGGTTTTGTAGTAGAACTCATTGTTACCCAAAAAAATAAAACATTATGAAAAAATTAGTACAAAGGATTCAAGAACCAACGCCAAAGTTTTTCCGCAAGCTTAGAAACATTGGTTTAGCCTTAACAGCTGTAAGTAGCGTTATTGTGACTGCTCCTGTTTCGCTTCCAGCTTTGGTGGTGAGTGTAGCAGGATATTTGGCAGTAGCTGGAGGCATTGCTTCGGCGGTAAGTCAAGCTGCAGTATATCGTGATGATTAGCATTTTTGGTCAATGAGCGTTCATTTTATATTGATTTGCTATGAATTACGTGGATAACTCGACAAAATTTAGCACTGCATTTGGGACGGTTTTAAGTATATTTGTTAACATACAAGCCGAAGATATTCTGAAGACCATCATTCTTGGATTTTTGGGCGGTGTCTCGAGTTTTGTAGCAACACTTTTGGTTAAGAGATTACTCCAAATGATGAAAAAAAAGCCAAAAACTTAGTGTGGTGACTAACTGGCAAAAAAGAGCCTCTCCGAGCTGGAGAGGCTTTTTCTATTAGAGCACTTGGTAGAATTTTTTCACCAAAGTCGCTCGAAGATCATTTAAGAGCTTCGCTTGTCTCGCATAATTTCGTTCAAGATTGTCGATTTCAATCAATCTTTCAATCAGTCCGGGTTCCTGTTCGTTTTTTTCAATGCTGGGCTGAATCCAGTTCTGGAGCAGTTTCTTGAAATCTGACATTCTGAGCATATCTATCACGCTTCCGCAAAGATATGGGTGGAAAAATCCATTTTTCCAAAGGGTGAAGAACGTCCAGTAGTGGTTCTCCAGGTCTTTTTCGTCTTTGCAATAGATGATAAAACAGTTGGGGCACGGTTGGCGGAGCGGCTTTCCTGCATTTCTGCCACGGTTAAGAATGTAAATTGCCATTTTCGGCGCGTCTTGGTGTACGGAGTACGTACGTACTTTGTTTTTAAGCATAACTTGGGATTTAAAAGTTATGCTTCGCAGGAAAATTTCTAAAAGAAAAAAAAGGAAAAAAAAGAAAGTGTTCTATTCAAATGGAGGGAAAATGCGATGCAATATTTTTTTGAAAAAAGTATGGGCGTTTTTTGCTTTACACGCACATACTTTTTTCAAAAAACCCTTTATGGGCTTGATATTGTCAGCGCATTTTTCCCGAGCGTATACCTTTACTTTCTTTTTTTTTTATTTTTTTGCCGATGTTCGGCATCCTGTTATTTGACGTAATCGCTTAAAAACTGTGCAAGTTCTTATTATAACGATACCAAAGGGAAGGAATGGGAAAGACAGTGGTGTGCCCTTCGGCTCAGCTCAGGGAACAGCACACGACTGTGCGCGGTGACGGAAGTGCATATAAAGCTGCAATGAAACGGACCTACTACCGTGTAATGAAAGCTGATTATGTACTGGAGGAACATGGGAAAGTTATGGCAAGATGGGGAAACCAGTTTGCGCAGAAATGATGCTTATAGAAGCGAGATACTAGAGCCGAGAGACAAGATGAATACTGAACTGGTAAAAGCTTTGGAAAAGACAGCGGTGTGAAGGCTGGAAAAAATAGTTTTTTGTTGGGTTTTTCAGGTGGCCACTGCATACTCCTCTGAAAATAAATGAATACGACTGGTATGCATTGAGCCAGCTGAAAAAATTGAGCGCTGGGCAAAAACTGATTTTTTTCGGACTGAATACGGCTGTGAGCGATACCGAAAGCTGACCGATGGCACGAAAAATCTTTTTATTTTGACAAAGATTTTATCTGACAGAGGTTTGCTGAAGGTATTGGAAGAACCTCAGCTAGTGCATCATTTCTGTGCCCTTCGGCTTCGCTCAGGGTATTACTCCCAAGCTTTGGCGGGGATTTGAAGGTGTTCTTTATGTGTCTGCTCTTCTAAATTATAACCAAGCGAGCGGCTGCAAAGTTTAGCGCAAAAAGGCTATGCCTGTTGCTAGGAAAGCATTTAACATAATGCCACATTATAGGGACTATGCAGGGATGATGGCGTAACCCTTCGGCAGGCTCAGGGCTGGCTGGGTGGAGACAGCTCTCTGTAGCTAGGTAGTGCGTATAATGTTCATTATGTTACTTGCTGCGGACAGCGGTGGTTATGGAACCTTGACGGAGTTATTATGAACTGTATGTTTTAGTGAGTTTAAAGGTCACGGTTAGAAATCCGCGCCATCGGGTCTGTACTCAAGGATAAGAAATCTGAGACATCGGGGTTTTAATTTTTATTTATTTTTTTTAAAAAGTCTTTTGTAATTATATTATTGTGTTTTAATGAAGTTAAACCTACACTTTTACGATTTTTATTCACTTGAATTGTATCAGAAATTCCATCTATTCCAATATAAGAACCATAGAGCATTTTGTCTTTTAAAACTTGTAAATGATAGCGGTCTACCATCGTTGAATATTCACGTGGTGTACAGTCCCCCATCTCTAAATATCTTTTTAATTTTTTTTCAAAATAAGGATAATCTTGCGAAGCCGACATGTGACTAAAAAAGGTACTCATTGGTAAAAAGACATCATCATTCCCAAAAACACCCACTTTTTGTAAAGAAGGATATCCATAATTATCAAATATCCACTTCATAAGTTTCGCATTTTTTAAATCATTTCTAGCACTTATATTTATATCTAAACGTCTTCCTTCTTGATCACGTATAAAAAGAGTTGTAATAGAATCCATTAATACTTTTTCTCTTGACCTCACCCATAAATCTGTTTTATTGGCTGCTTCTAAACTGTCTATTCCATATTTTTTAAACAAGGGTAAATGCTCTTGATAAGCGTTTCTATAAGGTGCAATTAAAGTAATAAACTTGTACAGATTTTTTTCCCCCCGAAATTTTTTTGATACTTATCACTCAAATAAATATAATTTTCAAATTCTTCTATTCTCTCTTGATTTTTAGGTTGAAACTCCTTAAATAATTTTCTGAATTTTTTTATTGCTAATTTAGGTCTTTGAGCAATTCTGTAGATGCTATCAATCTCATTTACTTTATTATAATAAGTAATGTAATTTTTCTCCCTTGTGTTACAAGAAATAATGATTAAAGAAAGATGTATTAGAATTAGAAAATAATTGAAATATGATTTCATATTTAGAAGTGCTTGGGTTATTTAGTTTCTAACAAATTTAATTAAAATATAAAAAGTCACGGATTACAAATCCGCGCCATCGGGGTTATTTTACTTTCATTACTTTTTCTAATAATGGAGGTAATTTCGTTTCAGGATTAATTAGATCATTATTCCAAAAACTCATCACACAACTTATATTCTTGTTTCTCACATTTTCTGCAATGTAATAAACGGTCAATGATTTTCCTCCTGACATTCCCGCTAGAGCAGAATTAACTCCTGTAAACTCTACGATAACTTTTTTTGCTTTGGTTGGAATGCCTTCAAATTCAACATCAACAATATTTTCACTTGCAATTTTTGTGCTTTTTCTTGTTTTTGTCAAATTAAATTGATTTTCAACAGATTGTTTTGCGTCTTCCAAAGTTTTATGGATAGACCAATTCATTTCTCCAAAGTAAGGACATTGCACCGTATTTAAATATGTCCAATAGCAACTATTCCCAAGTTCTATTTTTCTTCCTACAAAATCAATTGACTGGATTTGCAACTGAACAAAATTTTCTCTAGGAATTTGGTTATTAATTATTTTATTAACTAATTCTTCCTCGGTCTCTCTATCTGTGATTCCATTTTTTATAAACCAAACAACAGTAGTAGTATTGTTAGGATTCTCTACAAAATAGTAATTGTTAGTTTGAAAAATGTTTCCAGCGATATTTTGTTTTTTTGTGATGAAATAATTATTGAAATCAATTTTTTCATCTCTAATTTTTAAATCGGTTTCAGTAATATTATGCTTTTTAAAAATTTTCTTTAACCCTTTTTCGTCAAAAGAATTGTTAAAAACTTCACTTGTTACGCTGTAACCATCAATATTATACCAAGTTTTCCCATTGTTGTCTAATACAGAAAGTCTATCAAAAATATTGGATTGCGAATATGCAAAAACCGAAGTAAAAATTAAGATTATTTTTAGAGATTTCATTTGTTTATGGTAAATGTATAGGTTGGGACATTTTCATTAGATGTTTTTTTCCAATTTTCAGCAAGGTTTGGATTATTCATTTCAATACCTTCTACTGGAAAGATATCAAATTTAGAAAACCAGTTTTGTGGATTTTCGCCATCTTTTTTAAAATAAGTTTGTCTTACAATAATGCTGTCTTTTGCTTTAACCGTAAATGAGTTTGTTACTTCTTGAGGTCCAAATGTTTGCGACATTTTTATTACGCTTGCAGAAAAACTTATAGGCTTTTCAGAAGTATTTTTTACAATAAATGCTGTCATTGGACTTCCTGGCATAGGAAGGCAAGAAATTAAAATTACCGAAATAAGTAAAATTAATGTTGATTTAAATAAATTTTTCATATTCTATGCGGTTTTTTTGCATTATTTCATATACCACTCAAATAGACGAATAATAATTGTAAAATTCTTATCATCTAATAATTGTAAGTGTTTAGTACAGTATTTGATTTCTTGTTTATTAATTTATATCGAATTTAATGAAAATAAATGAGTCACGGATTAGAAAACTGCGCAATCGGGGAAAATGGATTTTTTTTTGCGTGTATAGTCTCAAATCTCCCAAAGGATATCTTCAAACCCGCGCCTTGCAAAACCCATGTGATTGTTGCACAACTCAAATAT
>DITA01000011.1:0-45172 GCA_002422665.1 Flavobacteriales bacterium UBA6196 | reverse complement strand
ATTCGTCGTCATCACTATACTTCCAATAAAGAATTACAGCATTTTCATCAGAATAATCATGATAGAAGGGCATTATTTTGTCAATAGAAATTAAGAATGTAAATTTGCAAAAATTTTTTGACTATTTTAGTCAATTTTGTAAAAAAATGCTTAACAAATTTTATGGAAACTAAAACTCAATATTTACCTTACAAAGTTAAGGATATTTCCCTAGCAGAATGGGGACGCAAAGAAATTCAATTGGCTGAAGCAGAAATGCCAGGTTTAATGGCATTAAGAGAAGAATATGGTCCTTCTCAACCATTAAAAGGGGCTAGAATTGCAGGTTGTCTTCACATGACTATTCAAACTGCTGTTCTCATCGAAACTTTGGTTCACCTTGGTGCAGAAGTAACTTGGTCTTCTTGTAATATTTTCTCTACTCAAGATCACGCTGCTGCTGCTATTGCTGCTGCTGGAATCCCAGTTTACGCATGGAAAGGAATGAATGCAGAAGAATTCGATTGGTGTATTGAACAAACCATTTTCTTTGGAGAAGACAGAAAACCATTAAACATGATTTTAGATGATGGTGGTGACTTAACCAATATGGTTTTTGATAAATTCCCAGAATTAACTGCTGGAATCAAAGGTCTTTCTGAAGAAACAACTACTGGTGTTCACAGATTATACGAAAGAATGGCAAACGGAACTCTAGTAATGCCTGCAATTAACGTAAACGATTCTGTTACTAAATCTAAATTCGACAACAAATACGGTTGTAGAGAATCTGCTGTAGATGCAATCAGAAGAGCTACAGATGTAATGCTAGCTGGTAAAAGAGTGGTAGTTTGTGGTTTCGGAGATGTAGGTAAAGGTACTGCTGCTTCATTTAGAGGAGCTGGTTCTATCGTTACTGTTACAGAAATTGACCCAATCTGTGCTTTACAAGCAGCTATGGAAGGTTATGAAGTGAAAAAACTAGACACCGTAATTGAAAATGCTGATATTGTAATTACTACTACTGGTAACTTCAATATTGTAAGAGCTGAACATTTCAAAAAAATGAAAGATAAGACCATCGTTTGTAATATTGGTCACTTTGATAACGAAATTGATATGGCTTGGTTAAACGAAAACTATGGTAACACCAAAACTGAAGTAAAACCGCAAGTAGATATTTACAATGTAGATGGTAAAGAAATTATCATTTTAGCAGAAGGTAGATTGGTAAACCTTGGTTGCGCAACTGGACACCCAAGTTTTGTAATGTCTAACTCATTTACCAACCAAACTTTAGCTCAAATTGAACTTTGGACAAATTCTGAAGCTTACGAAAACAAAGTGTACATGTTACCAAAACATTTAGATGAAAAAGTAGCAGCACTTCACCTTAAAAAATTAGGCGTAGAGTTAGAAACACTTTCTCCAGAACAAGCTAAATATATTGGTGTAGAAGTAGAAGGTCCTTTCAAACCAGAATATTACAGATACTAAAAAGTTGGAAGTCAGAAATCGGAAGATCGAAGACTTAAAATTAATTTATACTACAACTCCTCAGAAATTCTGAGGAGTTTTTTTATGTATCTGCAAAATATTTTGAATTTTATTAAAATATTCTTTGTAATTTCAGACTATGAAAATCTTATCTTTTCTTTTTCTGATTTTTTCTTTATCCATCAATGCTCAGGATGGCTTTCAGATATTAGAGGATAATAAAAAGGTAAACATTCCTTTTCGGCAAATCAATAATTTAGTTTTTCTGGATTTAAAAGTCAATAATGTAGACCTTACTTTTTTATTAGACACTGGCGTTTCCGAAACTTTACTTTTTAGCTTAGAAAATAAAGAAGTTATCTTCGAAAATGTAGAAAAAATAAGATTTACAGGACTTGGCGGAAGCAATTATATAGAAGGTATAAAATCTACTCAAAACAAAGTAGAAGTCAATAAAACTTTAGTGGATTTCAGTCACGAAATTTACATCATCTTAGACGAAGACTTCAATTTTTCTTCTCACGTTGGAATTCCTGTAAATGGAATCATCGGTTATCATTTTTTTAAAAATAATCCTCTAAAAATAGATTTCGAAAGGCATATTATTACGGTTTACAATAGAAAATATTATTCTGAGAAAACTTTCAGAAAATTTGAAAAATTACCTATAAGTGTAGAATCCCAAAAACCGTATCACACTGCCAAAGTACAGCAAACCAAGGAGTTTTTCCCTGCAAAAATGCTCATTGACTTAGGAAATAGTGATGCAATGTGGCTTTTCCCAAATAGAATTCCAAATTTCAACTATAATAGACCAAATATAGACGATTTTCTCGGAAGAGGATTTAATGGAGACATCTATGGAAAACGCAGTAGAATTCACGCGCTGAAACTTGGAAATAATATTCTAAATGAACCAATCGTAGCAATGCCGAGCGAAGAATCAGTAAAATCTATGAATTTCGTAAAACAAAGAATTGGTTCTATCGGCGCAGATGTTTTAAAAAGGTTTACTATTGGTTTCGACTATAAAAATGGCTTATTTTTCATCAAAAAAAACAAATCCATCAAAGAACCTTTCAGATTTAACATGAGCGGTTTAGATATCAAACATGATGGCATGAAATGGGAAAAAGATTTGGTAAAAGTTGAACTTCCAAAACTTCCAGAATCTACTAATAACGACAGAGGAACCACAATAAGAATTCAAGACGCGAGTGAATTTCAATACAAATTTGTGTTGAAACCAGAATATTCTGTGGCTGGAGTTAGAGAAAACTCACCGGGATTTTTAGCAGACATCAAAAAAGGAGACAAACTTATAGAAATCAATAGCAAAAAGACTTCTGACATGACGCTACAAGAAATCAACGAAGCTTTTATTACAGAAGAAAATAGAGTGATAAAAATTAAATTAATCAGAAATTCTGTAACTTTAATCAAAGAATTTATTCTAAAAGACCCTATTCCTTATCAAGAAAATTAATGGATAAAAAAATCAATACTATCAGAACCAGGCCTCGATTCAAATTAGAAACTGATTTGAGTAAAGAGGATTTTGAATTGAATTTAAAAACCAAACTTCAAAAAAATCCTAAAATCCAAGGAAATATCAATAAAGAAGTGGCTTCTATTTGGGTAAAAACCGCTCATAATGAATTTTGGAAACCTTATCTTTCACTCAGAGCAGAAAAGGAAGATGGAAAAACTATTATCAGAGGAACTTTTGGTCCAAGTGCAGCTGTTTGGACTTTTTTTATGTTCCTTTACTTCATTTTTTCTATTATTTTCATGGTTTTTATCACCATTTGGTTTGTAACGAAACAAATTAATAGCCAAGATTTTCCGTGGGCAATTTATCTTTCTATCTTTGCATTGGTTTTATTATTGCTTACTTTTTTGGCCACAAAAATCGGGCAGAAAAAAGCAAAAACCGAAATGGAACAACTCAAAAATTTTGCAGAAAATTCCATTCTTAAATGACAGAAAAACTACGCATTAATTTCATTTTAAAATGTCTATCAAAACGCTTGCTTACGGAGAAAAAAACTATAATTATTACAGTGCTTACCTCAGAGAAAAATATCACGGAAAGCGCGTATACAAAGTCATTGTAGACGGTGGTTTTACCTGTCCGAACAGAGATGGCTCTAAAGGTTATGGCGGTTGTACCTATTGCAATACAGATTCTTTTACTCCCGCTTCTAGAAATCTAGACTCTATTTGTGAACAGGTTTTACACGGCATGGAAAACGCTACTCAAAATTATAAAGCAGAAAAATTTATCATTTATTTCCAGCCTAATTCTAATACTTATGCGCCAGTTGATGAACTCAAATTAATGTACGATGAAGCATTGAAAATAAATTCAGAAAACATTGTTGGTTTATCCGTAGGAACACGCCCTGATTGTCTTGACGCAGAAATTATAGAACTTCTAGAAAGTTACAAAAACAAGGGGTTAGAAGTAGATATAGAACTGGGAATAGAATCTATTTACAATGAAACCTTGCAAAATCTTAATCGTGGTTGTACTCATGAAGATTTCATTTCTGCTATGAAACTTTTAGAAAATTCTTCGTTAGATGTTTGCGTTCACACCATTTTGGGTTTACCGGGCGAAACTCGAGAAATGATTGTAAAATACGCAAATGAAATCAACAAGTTTGAGAAAATTAATTTCGTGAAATTTCATCACTTACACATCGTGAAAGGTTCTATTATGGGCGTGAAATACAAAAGAGAACCTTTCCCGCTCTTCACTTTGGAAGAATATACTGACATTCTTTGTGAAATTCTGCCAAAATTAAAGCCAGACATCGTCATTCAGAGACTTTTTGCTTTATCTGATGTAGATATGCTCATCGCACCAAAATGGGGCTTAAAAAAGTCTCAAATTCAAAATTACATCGATGCAGAACTGGAAAGAAGAAACATCCTTCAAGGAAGTGAGTATAGAGGAGAAATGAGCGTTTAGAAATTTCTAAATTTTTTCTAACCAATCCTCTGGAACTCTTTTAATTTTTAAATTCTGACTATCCATCAGAATCCAAAGCGTTCTAGAATCTACTACCAATTCTTCACCTCTGTAAAACTCTACTTTTCTAGGCTGTCTTATTCCTTCTGGTTTTTCAGGATATGTTTTCAGTGTAAGCACTTCACCTTTAAAAACCTGCTTCTTATACTGGATATGATGGTCAGAAAGCACCCAAAAATCATCTGAATAAGGCGTACTATTTTTTAAAATATCCCAATGTTCTTTTGCCATTTCTTCTACCCAATGTACATACTGAACATTATTTACATGATTGTTTTGGTCTAAATGCTCGTCACTTACTACAATTTCTTTGATGTAAACCAGTTTCATTTTAAAATTTTTATAAAATTATCAACTTAATTCTTCTTAAAAGACAAACTGAGCAAACTTTTTTAAAATAATGCAGTTGATACAAAAAGTCCAAAATTATTTTGGTTAAACTTTGGTGATCCAAAATATTCAAAATTACTGGCTAAACCAAAAGAAATTTCGTTGTAATTAACGCCAGCTCTTAATCTAAGATAGCTTCTCGTGTGAGGATTACCTTCATTGGTAAGTGCAGCATACATCGCCTGAATTTTAGAATAAAATCTCCAATTATCTGAAAGCTTTGGTTTATACTCTCCCATTAAAAAAGCCTCCTTTTCTCCGTTATCATCTATATAGTAACGCGGATTAAATACAATTACATAATCTGGAGAGCCTTTAGAATAAATCACTCCTACTGCTGGTCTGATATCAACACCTGTAGCCATGTGAAAACCTCCCATTAAATTTAAATTTTTGGCAAATTCATAGGTAATATTCCCTTGTACCATAAAACCGTCAGTATCATCCTTATCCCAAGTTCCAATGATATCACTTACTGCAAATATTCCAAATTTTGGAGCACTTGTCAATTTTTTCTGAAAAGTAGTTTGAAATCCTAAAGCTTTGTCTCCAAAAACAGTTTCTACAATTACAGGAGGCTTTTTCACCTCTACAGTAGCAGTTTCTTGAGCTTTTAAAATTGAAATGGATGTTAACAAAGAAGCTATAGATAAAAATAGCTTAGTCTTCATAGTAGATTTCCTTAATTTTTCTGTATAGAATTTAATTGTATTGATTTCTTTAAGATTTTAGTTTTTATCAAAAAATATATAAGTTAAAAAAATAAAATCCTTTAAATTAAAATTAAAGGGTTTCATTAGATTTTGCATTTCTACTTGCAATCTGAACGAGAAATTAATAGCCTTTTAAAAAATAAGTTTATGATAATTTGATAAACTTATTTTTTAAAAAACCCCTACTTTCTCCCTCCTATTTGATGCGTTTTTACTAAAATCTTAAGGCTCGGCAAATTTACAATAATCTTTTAGTTTGTCCAAGGGATTAACACCCTGCCGTGTTCTAGCTTTCTCGAAATAAAAACAATTGCAAAAGTTATTTAATAGAATTAAGAACTGTAAATTATTTCATGGAAGAAACATCACATAGAATACAATTGGTCTAAAAAATCATTCCCTCAACAAAAATATCTTTTTCATGCACTCCTCATGCACTATATATGGAGTATCTATGCACCATCTATGCTTTATACAAATTTATGTATCGTCCTAAAATAACTATACAGGTTGCTAAATGAAAAATTTATTATCCAGTAAACCGCACGAAGGGATTTGTGTAATAGCAAGGAATTCTGAAAAATTTTTAACGCAAATATGACATAATATTCTTTTCTTTTTAAGGAAGCAAAGTTAGCGAAATTCATTCGCTTTGAAGCGGTGGGATGAAGGATGAGGGATGAAGGATTGGGAGAATGTGAAGTTGTGAAGTTGAAAAATTTTGCTTTTTGAAGAGATTCTTCACTACGCTGTGCTTCGTTCAGAATGACAGGGTTCTGTTTTTATTTACAATTAGAAATCCTCGACATCAGGAGCATTAAAACAAACGGCTGTTGGCAGAAGTTTTATTTTTCACTTTCGTATTCAAACCAATTTTTATCAACTCTTTTTTTCAATATTATTTTGCCTCTGTATACTTCTTCTACGAATAATGTATCGTTCACTTTCATTTTAGTATTCAAGTCGTATATGTAGCCATTTTGTTTGGTCAACGCATATTTTTCTACAGGGAAAAGATAAAAGTCGTTTTTCCGAATAAACTCACTTACTTTTATTTGATTAAAAATAATCAAAACTTCGTTTAGTTTTTCTTTATTAATGCCAGTTTCTCTTGCATACTTTAAATAACTAAAATTATTCGGTTGGTCAGTTTTTAAAGTATCATTAAAGATGTTTACACCATTAATTATAAATTCATTTCTGTCTACATTTCTATCTACAATAGAAATTTTATCAATCGAATTTAAAGATTCGATTTTATTAATAAATTGATTTCCTGCTACAATATTAAAATCATTCATCTGATAAAATAACGGTCTATGAGAAGAAGATGTTTTGCATGATATAATGCTAAAAAACAATAATAAAATAAATGTATTTTTCATTTTGATGTTAAAAAATTTCTACCAACACTCAAATAGACTAAGTTTAATTATAAATGCTTATTATCAAAACTTAAGTCTGTAAATGATTGTAAGAATTTGTCTAGTTCGTTATCTGAGTTTCTGTTATTTAGTTTCTAACAAATTTAATTAAAATAAATGAAATCTAAACAGCCACAGATTACAAATCTGCCTTTACTTGGTACTCTCTTAAAAAAGCAAAGCCAACTTCAAGAAAATGAAGTTGGCTTTTATTTCAGTTAATAAAATAAATTCTTAATTAATCCCCAAAGCTAATTCCTACGCCTTTTGCGGTTTTTACCATATCGCAATTAGGGTCTACAAAATTTGGACGGTCTATCGCTTCTTTGAAAGGTACCGCAATAATATTTGGATGGCGATAAGCTACCATTTTTCCGTATTCTTCATTCAATACCATTTCGAATGCTTTTACGCCAAATTGCGTTGCTAAAATTCTATCATAAGCAGTTGGCGTTCCTCCTCTTTGTAAGTGTCCTAAAACCGTTTCGCGCATATCTGCCTCAAAACCAATAGATTTCAAATCGTGAACCAATTTATGAGCCACCCCTCCTAATCTTACATTTTCGTATCCTACCTCATCACTTACTTCAGAAAGCAGACTTCCACCTTTCGGTATTGCCCCTTCTGCTATTACTACTATCGCATTTCCTTTTCCTTTATTGAATCTGCTATTGAGTTTTTTTACCACTTTTTCGATGTCATAAGGAATTTCTGGAATCAGACAAACTTCTGCACCACCAGCAATGGCAGCGTGCAAAGCAATCCAACCTGCATATCTTCCCATTACTTCCAGCACCAAAACTCTGTTGTGACTTGCAGCTGTAGTGACCAATCTGTCTACCGCTTCTGTTGCGATTTGTACAGCCGTTTGGAAACCAAAAGTAAAATCGGTTGCAGACAAATCGTTATCAATGGTTTTTGGAACACCGATAATGTTGAGTCCTTTTTCGTATAATTGTTGAGAAATTCTTTGCGAGCCATCACCACCAATACTGATTACGGCATCTACGCCTAAATATTGCAGTTTGCGAATCATTTCATCTGATCTATCTACCGCTTCCCAAACACCATCTTTATTTTTGTAAGGCCAAGCAAAAGGCCCACCTTTGTTGGTAGTTCCTATAATTGTTCCGCCATCTTTATGAATTCCTGCTACGGTTTTATCATCTAAAACCATAATTTCTGTAGGTTCTTTTAAAATTCCGTCATACGCATTGATGCTTCCTACCACTTCCCAATCTTTTTCTTGGGATGCTCTTTTTACCACCCCTCTCATTACCGCATTTAATCCTGGGCAATCTCCACCTCCTGTTGCTACTAATACTCTTTTCATTTTAATATAATTTCTTATCTATTTCATCAACATTTCTGTTGAAATCATTGTTTTTAAATATTTTTCAAATTTACCATTATATTTTTGTTTATAATTTGTTTTTATGAAGATATTCTAATGATTTTTGACAGTATTATTTTAAAATTAAAGGGTATAATGTATTTGGTTTATTTCTCTATTTACAAAATTCATTTGTTACTTTTTATCATTGCTGAAAGTTGCAAACTTTGCGCAGCGGGGCGTCTTCTCGTATTTTTTTTACAAGCTACCTATTTTCCAGCCAATGCGGAGTAGGAACTGATGCTACAAAATTTTTCCACTCATCCAAAATTTGTAAAAAATCTGAAAGAGGAATTATCACTTCTGTTCCACCAGTATTAAAAACTGCAACTGGTGGATTAGGGGGGTGATTACGAATTTCTACACTTTCTGCATCATGATAGCCCCAAACATCATAACCATCAAAAGAATTATTATAATTAAAAGAGTTTATTTCGCTTTTAATGTGCTCAATAAGTTCTAATCCATTAGGTTCTAAAAAACTTGCAATTTCGTGGTTAATAGAATTTCCATTAATTGTTGGTGTTCCTATTGTAGGCTTTATTTTTCCACTATTCATAGCATAAGTAGAAAAAAACAAATTATATTCATTAGATTTTGTCATACAAAATTTTATTAAAGTTAATCTATTTCAAAATAAGAATAATGATCATCGAAAGGTGCTTGTAAATTATAACGATGATGATTTACATGTTTAATTGTTACATCTGAGCCGTCAAGTAATGTTGATTTATATGTTGTTTCAATCCATTCTCTTGATTGTCCATGAAATTGAAGAGATGCAGCTTTTGATTGGGTTGAAACAAATATTTTATTCATTCGAGCTAAAGCCATATCGTGTATAATGTACTCTTCTGTCCAAGCTGCTTTGTATTGAGTATGCATTCTTTTGAAATCATATACTTTCCCCGCTGCGCAAAGTCTCCTGACTTTGCGCCAAACTCACTCATCATAATTACTATATTTCCAAAATTCATTTGTTTCATCTTTTTTTCAACCTTGCTCAAAGTTGCAAACTTTGCGCAGCGGGGTTATTTTAAAATTAAAGGGTATAATGTATTTGGTTTATTTCTCTATTTACAAAATTCATTTGTTTTATTTGTTGTAGCTCAAAGTTACAAACTTTGCGCAGCGGGGGTGTATAATGTATTTGGTTTATTGCGCTATTTTCCAAAATTCATTTGTTGCTTTTTATTATTGCTGAAAGTTGTAAACTTTGCGCAGCGGGATAAGCATCATCTTTTTCGTGAAATTTATATTTTCTGCCCCCGCTGCGCAAAGTCTCCCGACTTTGAGCCAAACTTACTCATCATAATTACTATATTCCCCCGCTGCGCAAAGTCTCCTGACTTTGAGCCAACTTATTCATCATAATTACCCCCCGCTGCGCAAAGTCTCCTGACTTTGCGCCAAACCTACTCATCATAATTACTATATTTCCAAAATTCATTTGTTTTGCTTGTATTAATTACTGGGTTATCTGCCAATTCTACATTTACTAATCCTTTACCCGTTGTATAATTACTCGCTGATGAATAAATATAATGTTGGGCTTTTTCTACAATACCTGCTCTTATTGGGTTTAAGTGTATATAATTTAACTTATCCCACATAAAATGTAAGGTATATATTTCTTCTGCGTGATTGCCATATTGCCAAAACTGGTAATTTTTATTTCTTGTATGGCTTTCTGTTGCTTTTTTGAATAAAGCCTGCATCCACTCTCTTCTACTTTCTGGTTCTGTTTGTATGGCTTCTAAAATATTTTTTGCGGTAAACTTTTTAAAATCTCTTACTAAATCTGATAATCTACCTTCTTTAGATTGAACTATTAAATGGATATGATTGCTCATTATCACATAACCATACAAAACCATTCCTTTTTCTTTTATGCAATATTCTAATGATGAAATTACTATATCTTTATAAACCTTTCTTGTAAAAACATCTATCCAATCTACTACTGTACAGGTAATAAAGTGAGGTTTTTCTTGGTCTTTTATGGTATAGCCTTCTTTCATTTTTTTATTTTTTATTGTTGCTCAAAGTTGCAAACTTTGCGCAGCGGGGGAAGCTATAAAATAATATCTTCTTCTCCAATTTTAAAGGGAATCCTATCACCTGTATACATAACCCAATCATCTCCATTTTTCTTAAAAAAAATAATTCCACGATAAAACCCATCAATTATAATTACTACAGCAGCTGTATTTATATCATAAATTATTCTGGACAACTTTGCTTCACCTATATATCTCTCAGACTTTCTTAATGGCGAATTTTTATTGATTCTAATTAAATGTTTTTTTGTTTTTATTTTGGAGAAATCAATTTTAAGAGAGTAATGTTTTTTGTATTACCATCAAAATCATTTTCTTTAAATAATTTTTCTAAATAAAAATTATTTTTAAAGACAAAAAGAGAATCTTCTAAAGAATAATAATAATCGCTCTCATAGTTTTGGTTTTCATATAGTTCATTCAATTTTTCTCTATATTGAGGTGTGTTGGGGTTTAAGTTCCTCATTGCCAAGTCATTTTCTAACAAAGAAAAATTATCAACTAACACTGTTTTTTGGATAACTATTTCCATTATTTTATAATCATCTTCATTTAAAATATTTTTATTTGATTGACAACCAAATAAAGATAATACAGCTAAATAAATTATAAATAGATTTGAATTTTTCATAATATATTATTTTTTTTTATGCTATTTAATTGTTTTTGAAGATACCCGCTGCGAAAAGTCTCCTTATATTGAGCCAAACTTACTCATCATCATTTCTCTATTTCTAAAATTCATTTGTTACTTTTTATCATTGCTCAAAGTTGCAATGTGGTTTATAAGTCACGGATTACAAATCCGCGACATCTGGTTTGGCAACTTATTAATAAAACTGATACTAAAAATATCCGTATTTTTATTCTATTTAATAATTTCATCATAATAATCTGATATTTTATTTAGCTCATTTTCAATTCTTTTATATTGTCCTTCATCAATTTTTTTTAATTCTTTAACCTATCATTTTGCTTACTTATTTCGGAAATTTATTTTCTTTAACTTCCCAAACATCATTTTCTTTAATAAATTCTTTCATTGAAGATTCGAAATGATGACCATCTTTATCTACTTTATAATATACTAAAGCACGCTTTAAATTTCTATTAAATACCACTCTAGAAATTTCAAAACTCCCTAAATACACATTGTAATTATCGGAAGGTTTATTTGGTACTATAATTAAATTTTTTCTAATATCTAATTCTTTTATGTTAATTTTTCTAGCAACAGTATCCTCTCTATCCAAAGGAAAATAAACAAGAAAACTCATAGTTTCTTTAAACAAATCTCCTTTTCTATCTATTGGAAAAAGAGTATCAGAGAAGGTAACATAATACTTTCTATTTGTAACGTCTGCTCTAACTAAAGAATCTATAACAAGAGGATCTGTTATGCTATCTTTTTGATACTTTTGATAAACTTCATCAATAATTATTGGAGAAATTTCATTTTCAAATAATATTTTGTTTATTAATTTGGTAACAATTTCTATTTCTTCTTTATCTAGTTTTTTTTGATTGGTACAACCAAACAAAAAAGCTACAATTATCATTAAAGAACAAAGTATAGTTAATTTATTTTTCATTTTATTTTTTATATCTTTCATAATCTTGTTGAATATCACTCATAAGTTTTATTAATCCCCCGCTGCGCAAAGTCTCCTGACTTTGAGCCAACTTATTCATCATAATTACTATATTTCCAAAATTTATTTGTTCCTTTTTTATCATTGCTCAAAGTTGCAAACTTTGCGCAGCGGGGATATTCTAATGATTTTTGACAGTATTATTTTAAAAATAAAAGTTATAATGTATTTGGTTTATTTCTCTATTTCCGAAATTCATTTGTCACTTTTTATCATTGCTCAAATTTGCAAACTTTGCGCAGCGGGATATTATTTTTACTTAAGTTTTCTTGGTTATTAGTTTTTATATTTTATCATTGCGCAAAGTTGCAAACTTTGCGCAACGGGGGATTTAATTTAGCTCAACAAAAATTCTTTCCAAGATAATAAAATCTCTTTCCAATCAGATAACGGAATAGTAACAGTGTCTTTTATAATTTCATTTTCATACAATGTTATTGAATTTTGAAAAATTCGCCCACTAATATATGCTCCACCATCACTAGCACCATAATCAATCATTTGAGGATTAGAACCGAATAGTAAAAATTCCGATTTTTCAAATTGTCCACTTTCAGCCAAAGATATTTCATTTAGAAATAAATTTACATCTTCTACACTTTGATATATATATATATATATATATCTCAATTATCGATCGTCCTTTGAAACTAACCTGTTTTCTACCATTTATATTTACAAATTTGATATTGTATTGTTTTAGAATTTTATAATTCATAATTTTAGTATTAATATTATTGAAATAATTTTGGGTCATTACCCCGCTGCGCAAAGTCTCCTGACTTTGAGCCAAACTTACTCATCATAATTACTATATTTCCAAAATTCATTTGTTTCATCTTTTTTTCAACCTTGCTCAAAGTTGCAAACTTTGCGCAGTGGGTTTATTGTGTTGTTTTAAAATTTATTGATTCCTTTTTATCATTGGTAAAAGTTGTAAACTTTGCGCAGCGGGAAAAATAGTAGATTTTATAGTAACACGATGTCACGGATTATAAATCCGCGACATCTGGTTTTACGTTATGTATAATTACTTCTTCGGATTTACAACTTAATAAAAAAGCTATAAAAAAAATAATACTAATATTTTTCATTTTTTAAAGATTTAAAACCAGATGTCACGGATTACAAATCCGCGAGATCTGGGGTAATCCAAGACATCTGGAACTCCTTTTGCCAACACTTAAAAATTAGCATCTTAAAATTTTTATATTTTTATTTGGTTTTTGTCATAGAATGCGACATCAAGTTTAAGTTTATCTAAAATTAGAACAGTCTTATCTCTTAATAGCATCCATTCTGATCCATTAATGAAGTATTCATAATTCCAAAATTTTTTATCAACCTTAAGAATGTTTGTTCTTAAATCAATTATTGAACTATATAAATCTTTGGACAAATAACTTTGATTTAATAAAAGTTTCAGATTTTTTTCATGTAGAAAAGTATAGCAGTCACCTTCTAAATCTTCTATATTACATTTAATTAAATCCTCATTTTTGTTATAGATAATTAGAAGGTTTAATGTATCAATAAGATTTAATTTCACATCTTCAATATTCATAATTATTTAGTATAAAATATTTTTGATTTTTCACCTACAGTAGCTGACTTAGATTTACAATCCATAGCAAAAACTATACTATCCATTAAAAATCAGTTGGTAATACTTAGCCCTTATTAGTTTTGAGTAAAATTAATAAAAAAACAGCCACCTAAAGTTGATTGTTGGATGATTTTTATGGCTAGAAATTATTTTACCAAAAAATTCTCTTACTCTTCTTCGAGTATTGTTCGAGTCACCTTCGGAAAAAAAGATGTTTTTCCGAAGAAAACCAACACTTCTATCGAAGAAGTCTCGAAGAAAACCTAAAGCAGCACAGACAAAACTGGTCAAAAGTGGACAAAACAGGACACCCAAAAATTGATTATTCCATAAATCCCTCGTATTTTAGCACTCAGAAAATTGAGAGAATGACCGTAGAGAAATACATTCAGGAACGTTTACAAATTCCTAGCAAAAGCATAGAAAACACGCTTCAGTTGATTGCTGAAGACTGCACTATTCCTTTTATCGCCCGATACCGAAAAGACAAAACGGGTAATCTGGATGAAGTAGCCATCGAAAACATTTTTAAACTCAATAAAAGTTTTGATGAAATTGTAAAGCGCAAAGAAAGCATTTTAAAATCTATAGAAGAGCAGAATGCTTTAACACCTGAACTTCAACAGAAAATCAATCAAAGTTTTGATTTACAAGAGCTAGAAGACCTTTATCTTCCGTACAAAAAACGCAAGAAAACCAAAGCTGATTCGGCAAGAGAAAAAGGATTAGAACCTTTGGCAAAAATGATTATGTCTCAAAAATCGGATGATGTAGCATATCTCGCTTCCAAATATTTGAACAAAGATGTTGCCGATGAAGACGAAGCATTGCAAGGTGCAAGAGATATTATCGCAGAATGGCTGAATGAAAATCTCTACATCAGAAAAAATCTCCGAAGATTATTCCAAAGAAAAGCGGTGATTGCAACCAAAGTCGTAAAAACCAAAAAAGATGAAGAAGACGCACAGAAATTCTCTCAATATTTTGATTGGCAAGAACCCTTGAACAGAACACCTTCTCACCGACTTCTCGCCATGTTAAGAGCCGAAAACGAAGGTTTTGTAAAGGTTTCGGTTTCAGTAGAAAAAGAAGAAGCCTTAGAAATCATGGAAAATGCCGTGATAAAAAGCCAAAACGATTGTACCAAACAAATAGCATTGGCAATTGCAGATTCTTATAAAAGATTGTTGGAACCTGCCATTTCCAACGAAACGTTGCAGGAATCCAAAGAAAAAGCCGACCAAAAAGCGATTGACGTTTTTGCAGAAAATCTTCAACAATTATTATTGGCTGCTCCACTCGGTGAAAAGCGAATTTTAGCGATTGACCCAGGTTATAGAACAGGTTGTAAAGTGGTTTGTTTGGATGAAAAAGGCGATATTTTGCACAACGAAACCATTTTTCCGCATGCTCCACAAAACGAAACAGGAATGGCGATGAAAAAGATAAAATCTCTCGTTAATTCTTGTAACATAGAAGCCATTTCAATAGGAAACGGAACAGCAAGTAGAGAAACGGAACAGTTCATCAAGAAAATTGGTTTTGAAAGAGATTTGCAGGTTTTCGTGGTTTCTGAAGCAGGCGCTTCTGTGTATTCTGCGAGTAAAATTGCCAGAGAAGAATTCCCGAATTATGATGTGACGGTTCGTGGTGCGGTTTCTATTGGCAGAAGACTTTCCGATCCTTTGGCTGAACTCGTAAAAATAGACCCAAAATCCATTGGAGTTGGGCAATATCAACACGATGTAGACCAAACTAAACTCAAAGAAAAACTAGACAACACGGTAATTTCTTGTGTAAATTCTGTGGGAATTAACCTCAATACCGCAAGTAAATCTCTCCTCTCCTACGTTTCTGGAATTGGCGAAAAAATGGCAGAAAACATTGTGAATTACAGAGCAGAAAATGGTGCTTTCACGTCCAGAAAAGATTTGAAAAAAGTACCGAGATTAGGCGAAAAAGCGTATCAACAAGCCGCAGCTTTCGTAAGAATTAAAAATGCTAAAAATCCGTTGGATAATTCTGCGGTACATCCTGAAGCTTACAAAATTGTAGAACAAATGGCGAAAGATTTGGGTTTAAAAACCGAGGAACTCATCGCCAATAAAGAGAAAATTGACCAAATCAACCCAGAAAAATACATTACCGAAGACATTGGAATTTTAGGAATTAAAGATATCCTGAAAGAACTCCTAAAACCTGGATTAGACCCTAGAAAATCTGCCAAAGTCTTCGAATTTGACCGAAATGTAAAAACCATCAAAGATTTACACATCGGAATGGTTTTACCCGGAATTGTGAACAATATTACTGCTTTTGGTTGTTTTGTAGATGTTGGGATTAAAGAAAGTGGTTTGGTGCATATTTCTCAATTGAAAGACGGTTTTGTTTCGGATGTAAATGAAGTGGTAAAATTGCATCAGCATGTTCAAGTAAAAGTGCTGGAAATAGATGAAGCGAGAAAGAGAATACAGTTGACGATGATTCTTTAAGGTAGAGGTTAAGGTTAAGGTTAAGGTTAAGGTAGAGGTTGAGAGATTTGGGATTTTAGATTGGAGATAAAAACACCCCGTCATTCCGAATATCGGAATGACACCCCTTTGAAAGAGGGAAACTTTTTCTTTAAAACATTTAAGTAAAAATAAAAAAGCGACCTTTTGAGTCGCTTTACTTGTATTTTTCGGTAAAAGTTTCAGAAATTAATTCTGATGTAAATAATTATAAATATCGTCTTTCAGATGAACTCTTTTCTTTCTTAAATCTGTAAGATGCTCATCAGTGGTATGATTTTGTTCGCCTTCTTCGTAGTGAGAAATCAGCGCATTCACTTCTTCGTAGTTCACATACATTTTTAAGAATTTTTCATCTGAAGCTTTAAGCTCTGCGATTTTTTGAACATATTCTGGGAATTCGTGGGTTAATGTATGATTTTCCATATTGTTAAGATTAAATGGTTGAACATTTTTTTTAATACATTAAAGTTACACAAAAAAAAGATAACTCTCAATATGAAAATTGTCAGTTTAAATTACTAAAAAAGTTCATTTTCAGGTTTTGGCTAAAGCCAACTATCTTACCAAAAATAAAAAAACGGACTAAAGTCCGTTTCTATTGATTAAATAAATATCAAAAACCAGTTCTCTATTAGAAATTTTTCTAAAACGCAAAGTACAGTAATTCTGCATGTTAAAGATTAAGAAAGCAAAGTAAGTGAATCAATTCACTTTTGAAGTGTTCGCTTCATCATCCCGATTCATGGGGACATCTTTGCTCACTAAAAAAGAATTTTTTAAAATAAATCTTTGCGTTTTTAAAATATAGATGACTGATTTTCTTTATTTAAAATTCAATGCACAAAAAGCATTAAAAAGTGACCACAGAAGGATTCGAACCCTCACTGACGGAGCCGAAATCCGTAGTTCTATCCATTAAACTATGCGGCCTGTTTTATTTATAATTTTAGATTTTAGATTGCAAAAATAATGGTTTCCCTTTAAAAAGCAATTCTCAAACCGCCCAAAACTTGTGCTCCAAGAACTTTGTAACCTAAATAATGCTCGTATTTTTTGTTCAATAAGTTATTCCCCAATACAAAAACGGTGAAATTTTTATTGATTTTATAATCAGCATTCAGGTTTACATCTAAGTAAGAAGGTAAAGATTCTTTGGTTTTTTCTTGAATTGAAAACTCAGGAAATGTAGTCACTACACTGAAAGAATTAGTAGACCTTTCTGACACAAAAATCCCTTTGAAACCGAGATTTAACTTTCTGTCCAATAATGAATATTTCGTGCCAATTGTGGTTTGAACCACTGGTTTATAATACACCTCATTGAGATGGTCTAACTTAAATTGCATAAAATGAAGTTCTGCATCTAACACCAAATTTTGCAACGGGAAATATTGTACACTTCCTTTCACTTCGCTCAAGGTTCCATCATCATAAATCGCTGAAAAAGTATTCGCAAAATTATAAGCAGAACGATTGAGTGTGTTTACATAGTCAAATAAATCATTCGCTTTGAAAAATTGCGCATTTCTTAGCTCGCTGAAACCAGCATTTACATCATATTTAAACGTTTGGTCTACATCTCCTTTTAAACCAAGATAGAAATGGTATTTGGTTTCTGTAGGTTTCAGCACAACATCTGATACCAAAAACGGATTTTCTTGCAATAAACTCGAATAAGAATTCATTTTTACGCCACCATCTATTCCTGCATAGAATTTATACTGTTCTGTAGCTTCATACAACACTTCTGCAAAAGGAAACCATCTGAAATAATTGATTTTCGCTTCTGGTGTGTTTTTATCTGCATTTTTTCCGTTGACGAAAGAAAAGTCTGAACCAATTGCCAAATAAGAATTTCCTTTGTAGAAAGATACTTTCGGAGTCATGGCAAAAAGCAAATATTGTGATTCGTTTTTGTTCAACAATTCAAAAGTTGATGTTTGAGTCGATAATTTTACGCCCAAATCTGCATTAATTTTCATGTCTTGCGCCGAAAAAAGAGGCAAATCATATTTCGAAAAGTTGATTTGAGCTTCACCAGAAGTTTCTTTCGCATCGAAATGGTCTGCCAACATAGACGATTTAAATCGGATGTCATTTATCCAATTGTTTTTGAAAAAATCATAATAACCATTGATTTTCAATTCATTGTAACTTTGTTTTAAATCAATATCCGCAGCTGGTTTCAAGGCGTAAACTCCATAATAATTGTAGTTATGGTTTCCAAAATCTGCGGTGATATTGGCTTTTCCTTTTTCTGTATTCGAAGTAATGAACGCTGCCACATTAAAATCACTTTGCTTAGAACTCCAGTCGTATTCTTTTTCTAAACCGTTCGTCGTGATTCCGTGAACGTCTATTCCCACTTCTGTATTTTTGTCTAGCTGATGAGAAATATTTCCGTCTGCCAGAAATTTAGAATAATTACCATACCCTACCTGAAAATAGTTTCTCTGGCTGTCTGTATTGAATTTTGGGGAAATATCTTCTCCTTCAATCGTAGACGTTTTAAAATCTGAAACCATCGGAACATTGGTGATTTTATATTCCACAGGTTCCTGCTCTTTTTCTTTCGGAGGATAATTTTTCTCTGTTTCTACCGAAGTTTTTTTCTTTTCTATTTTCTTCACTTCTGGCTCGCGTTTTCTATCGAGAATCAATCTTTCTTCTTTGATTTGAGCCAAAGAAAACTGCGCAATTCCTACTAAAACGAGAGATAATATTTTTATGTTTTTGTTCATTTTTTTTCGTGTTACGAGGTTCGTGTTACGTGTTACGAGAGTTTCGCTCCTACGGAGCTTTTTTTATATTACAATATGATTTCTACAAACCTTTTGCTCCTACGGAGCAAAATTTCAACAAATTTCTTTTCCGTTATTTTCGAAAACCATAAAATCCGTAAAACCACATTTTCTGGATTTAATCCCTACTAAAACGAGAGTTACTATTTTTATGTTTTTGTTCATATTTTTAATTAAAGTGGCTTTATTTTTTCCTAAATTTCAATGCATAATCTCCAATATTCCCTGCCCAAAATATCAAAAGAAAAGCTCCTTTATTATCTGTGAATTTTTGAATAATTAAATTTTTATTAGAATCTAAACCAACTCTTGATTGTGTAATTTTTGCACCACCAAAAATATATGGAATTCCATTCGCTTTGAAACTATAATTATTCAATTTGAAAAATCCATTTGAAAATTTGCCTTCAATTTTAAATTCCTGCTTTTTATTTTCATAATCAATATAAGTTAACACTAAAAAATATTTTTTATCTTCTTTAATTATTCTTATTTGAGGACTATTTTCTTTTGAGCAATTTGGAAAATATTTATCATTTTCTGATACTAAATAATCTTTTAAACAAGCATTTTGGTTAATTAAATCTTCCTTAAAATCAATACAGCATAGTCTTTGATATGGATAATTTTCATAATTACCATTTATGATTTCATAATTTTTTGAATTAATAAATGTTAAATCATTGTCATACATTTTCTTTTCAAAACCTACGCAGGAAATAATTGACAATAAAATAGATAAAGAAATAATTTTTTTCATAATAATCTGCATCTTTCTAATTTTTCAAAATCACCAAATTATCTAATTTGACTTTTAACTTCCCTAGCTTCAGAAACGATTTCTGGGAAATCTTGATAGTTTTCTATGATTTGATCACAAGTATAACTCGCCTGATAATTGTCTTTCAAAGCCAAATAATTTCTCGCCATCAAAACCAAAGCTTTTGCGCCCCAAAATTCTTCTGAAGCATAATTATTCGCTAGTTTAAAAATGGTTTCATTTGAAGATTTGAAAGCCTTTCCTTTGTTTTGATAAAACGCTTTTGCATAGAGTGCTTCTGCTGCAACTTCTGTATTTGCAGATTTTTCTAACGCAGCATAAGCAGTTTGAGCATCTTTATCTTTGCCTTGATTCATCAAACTTCTGGCTTTAATAACCTTCGCTTGTTCTAAAACCACAGCAGAATTTTTAGAATTTTTCAAAACTTCATTCGCATATTTTTCTGCTTGTGAAAAATTCTTTTCTTCTGCATAAATCTTCATCAATTCTATACTCGCAAAGTTTTTAATGGTAATATTCGATGAATTGGCGAGATTTTCCAAATAAATTTTCGCTTCAGAAGAATTGTTTTCACTCAATAAAATTTGAGCAATTCTTACTTGAGCATCTTCCTGGTAATCATTTTGGGCATTGGCAATTTCCCCTAAAACCAATTTGGCTTTCGTAAAATTCTTGGTTTGATAATAACTTTCGCCCAATTCATATTGTGCTTGATAGAATTTTTCGCCCGTTGGATTTTGGGTTAAAAACTTCTCGTAATTAGGAATAGCTTTTGCATATTCTTTTTTCGCAAACTGCGATTGCGCCAGAGAAAGATTGATTTCGTCTAAATCCGTTTGAGCAATATTTACGCCCAAGTTCTTTGCGAAATATTCGTAACCAGAAGCGTCTCCATTTTTCAAATATATCGGTTTGGCAGCGGCTCCAATTTTTTCTGCATACGCCGTATTTTTATATTTATTACCAAGAGCTTTCAGTTCTGCTAAAGCTTTTTCCGGTTGATTTAAGTCTTCGAAATTCTGTGCTCTGTAGATTTCTGCATTGGCTACCAAATCTTTATCAGCTCCAATTTTTATAACTTGAGAAAACGCATCGCTAGAATTTTGAAACTGATCAATCGAAGCATAAGAAGTTCCCAATTCGTAATACGCATCATCTTGATATTCAGAATTTTTATAATTAGAAATTAGTTTCTTCAATTCAGCAATTTTAGCTTCTGTATCTCCTTTAAAACCAATCGCCATTGCTTTTTGGAACTGTGTATAATCATTTGCACCTTCTGCTTTATTGTAAATTGCAATCGCTTCATTTAGTTCATTTCCTGCGTAATACGTGTCTGCTAATCGCAATTCTGCATCAGATTTAAACTCTGATTTCGGGTTTTTAAGATATTCTTTGAAATATTCTTTAGCTTTTGGAAAATTTTTAGATTTGAAATAAGCATAACCCAAATCATAGCTCAATTGTTGCTTTTCTGGAAACTCTTCTACATTCCTGTCGAGTTTTTCAAAACCATAAATTGCAGTGGCGTAATCTCCTTTTTGGTAATAAGTTTGCGCTAACCAATATTGTGCTCTTAAATTGAAAGTTTTATTGAGGTTATATTTTAAACTTTTCTTGAAATTCTGTTCTGCAGTGTCTAGTTCGCCTTTATTAAAGAGCTCTGTTCCGTAGAGAAACAAAACTTCTTGATAGATTTTTTCGGTTTGAGTATCTATTCCAGTCAATTCTTCAATGGCTTTTATCGTGACTTTGTAATCCCCAGAATACAAATAAGATTTCACCAAAAGTTGCTCTAATTCTTTAGAATAACCATATTTTTCTAGGTAAGATTTAATGGCCAGTTGTGGACTTTCGAATGGATTTCCGATGTCGTAACTCAATTTGGCATATTGTTCGTGTGCTAGTTTTGATACATTTTTATCGTAAGTCATTTCTTTTGCCGAACGAAACGCCGACAAAGCTTCTTGCTTCTTCCCAACTTCTAAATAGGCATTTCCTAGCTGATAATAAGCATTTTGTGAAAACGCAGAATTAGAATTGACCAACTGATTGTAATATGAAATCGCCTCGTCAAATTTTTGAAGATTTGCCGCTACAAATCCCATTTCATACAAATCACTTTCCGAAGGGTTTTGTTGGGTTTGCAAATACGCTTTTAAATGAGGATACGCTTCAGAATATTGCTTTTGCATGAAATAACTTTCGCCTATAATTTTGTGAACTTCTGCTTTATAAGCTGAAGAAATATCTTCGTTGAGCAAATCATTTCCTTCTACAATGGCTTTCTCGTAGTCCTTTTCGTTAAAATACAACTGTACATAATACGGTTTTACCAACTTGGCGTACTTTTCATTATTTTTGATTTCATCAAAAAACTGAAAAGCCTTTTCGTTTTGCTGGTTGGCGTAATATAAATGTCCGAGCATATACGCAATATCACCTTTTTCTTCGGCATTTTTATACGCTTCTTCCAATGCATCAATCGCACCATTAGAATCACCAGTCATGAATTTGGCATATCCCAATTTCAAGATATACTGTGTGTTTTCCTGTTTATCTAATTGATATTGATTGACTTTTTGAAGCGTTTCTAAAGCTTTAGGAAAATCCTTTTTAGCCAAATAATAATCCGCTAAAGGCAAATTCGCCTGAGCAAAAAGTGCAGATTTAGGATAATCTTTGATAAAAGCATCAAGACCGTCTTCTGCATGATTTTGAGCTAAAATTACTCCAATAACATTGCTAAAAAAACGGGCAGTTTCTTTCTTAGAATTTTCTAAATTTTGGTTAAAAAAATACTGTCTAGAAAATTCGTATTGTGAAGCAGCGTAGATTTTATTTTGATAAAGATTTTCGGCGAGATTGAAACGATATTGTTCTTTGTCTGCAAAAAATTGTGATTGTTGAGCCATCGAAAGACCAGATAATGTAATGGCCGATAGCAATAAAATTTTATTTCTTTGATTCATTATTTTTGATGAATTAGAATTGTAATAATTAGAACGAAAATACAGAAAACTTATTGCAGAAGCAAGTTTTTTAAGGATGAAGATTCAAATTTTTTATCTAAAAAGAGAGATAAAAAAAGACAAATAAATCTACATTTTTCAGATTTTTAATTACATTTGTTACTTTGTAATTTTAAAAATCAAGAATGAATCAACTTTTCAGAAGAAAACATTACACTGGAAAAGAGCATAAATCTGAATTGATTAGAGCTCTCGGTACTTGGGACATTGTATTTTTTGGTTTAGCTGCCATCATTGGAGCTGGGAGTTTCAGTAGTTTAGGCGAGGCTATTTTCCGAGGCGGACCTGGTGTAATTTCCCTCTATATTATTTGTGCTGTTGCATGTGCTTTTACTGCGATGTCTTATGCAGAATTTGCCAGTAGAATTCCTACTGCAGGAAGTGCATATACTTATGCTTATGCCAGTTTCGGCGAGTTAATCGCTTGGATTATTGGTTGGGCGCTGATTATGGAATATTCCTTCGGGAATATTTATGTGGCTTTTTCTTGGAGCGATTATTTTACGTCTTTTGTAGAAAGATTAGGCTTCGGAATTCCAGATTATTTGAGTACCAGTTATACAGAAGCAAAAAAAGCATTTTTAGCAGGTTCACAAAACCAAGAACTGGTAAACGCATGGAAATCTGCCCCTTTCGTTGCTGGAATTAAATTCATCGTAGATATTCCTGCTCTGATTATCAATGCTTTAATCACTTGGTTGGTTTATATCGGGATTAAAGAAAGTAGAAATTTCAATAACTTATTGGTAATCTTAAAGTTAGCGGTGATATTTTTAATTATTGCTGTAGGGATTTTTTACATTAATTCTGAAAATTGGGTTCCTACGAACAATGAAGGCGTGAAATCTTTTATGCCCAATGGTTTTACAGGAGTAATGAGTGCTGTAGCTGGTGTTTTCTTTGCTTACATTGGTTTTGATGCATTGAGCGTACTTTCTGAAGAAACCAAAAATCCTGAAAAAACTTTACCAAAAGGAATGATTATTTCTTTGGTTTTGAGTACCGCAATTTATATTGTTTTGACATTAATATTAACAGGAATTGTAGATTACAGAAATTTTGAAGGAATCGGTGATCCATTGTCTTTTATTTTCGCTCCTCAAAATGCCAATATTCCTTGGATGGAATTTGTGGTTTCTGTAACCGCTATTGTTGCGATTACTACCGTTTTATTGGTTTTTCAAATGGGACAACCAAGAATTTGGATGAGTATGAGTAGAGATGGATTAATGCCGAAAAAATTTGCAGAAATTCACCCAAAATACAAAACACCAAGTTTCGCTACTATTATTACAGGAGTTGCTGTTGGCTTACCTATTTTATTTACGGATAAAACCTTTATTTTAGATTTTACCAGTATCGGAACTATTTTCGCATTTGTATTGGTAAATGGAGGGATTTTATTGATGCCACAAAAGGAAAAACTAAAAGGCAGATTTCATTTGCCATATATCAATGCTAAATATATTTTCCCTATATTATTTATCGGTGGACTTGTAACTTTCTATTTTTGGCAGCCAGAGTTTTTCCATAATTTATGGAACATTACAGATGAACATGAAGGTGAATTCAGGCTTTCTATCATCATTTTCTTGATTATTAATTTAGTGTTAGTGGTGTTGTCTTATCTCAAAAACCTTTCTCTAATACCATTATTAGGGTTAACTTCTTGTCTTTATTTATTAACTGGAATGACACATAATAACTGGTTCTGGTTCGGATTATGGTTTATCATAGGATTAGGAATTTATTTCTTCTACGGAAAGAAAAATAGTAAGTTGAATCCTGAGAATATGTAATTTTTGAGCCACGAAGTGGCGACAAGAAATACAATAGGATTTTAATCCTATGAAATATGGCACAATCATTAGCAAAAAATTACATTCACATTGTATTTAGTACAAAGAATAGAAAACCATTGATCAGTCCATCAATAGAAAATAAATTATATGCATACATTGGTGGAATTTGCAGAGAATTAGAATGCAATCCTGTAGCAATTGGTGGACATAATGATCATATTCATATTTTATGCCTTTTATCTAGAAAAATTGCATTATTCAATTTAGTTGAACATGTAAAAGCCCGTTCTTCAAAATGGATAAAAACGCAAGGAGAAGAATTTAGTAATTTTTATTGGCAAGATGGTTATGGTGCATTTTCTGTGAGCGAAACCCATACAGAAAAGCTTATTGATTATATTAAATTTCAGAAAAAGCATCATCAACAGAAAAATTTTGAAAATGAAATTTTAGAAATTTTAAGAAAGAATAAAGTAGATTATGATGAGAAATATCTATTTGATTAAAAGATAGGATTAAAATCCTATCTTATTTCTCTTCGCCACTTCATGGCTCTGCAAAACAAAAAAATCCCGAGAAATTCTCGGGATTATTTTTCTAATAAGATTTTATAGTTTTTCTAATTGGCCAACTTTTTTCCAATTAGCATCTTTTTCTAATGATACAGCGATGTATACTTCACCACCTTTGCTTTTATTAAAAGCTGTTCCTTGCTCTAATTGTGCATTAACTTCACTTGGTGATAATTGATAGATTGCTCCAGTAATTGGGTCAATAATAACTCCGATTATTCCACCGAAAATAATATTTCCAAGATACCAAGCATTGAATTTTCTTGTTAATTTGGTTTCGTAAGGTTTAAAGCCTTCTAATTTAATTACAACATTGTGATCTTTATTTCTTTCTAATTTAGTGTGGAAAGGTGTTTTTCCTACTTCTACTTCATTAATAAAAATGGATGCATTAGCAGGAGTAGAATTAAAGCTCACTTTTTGAGTAGTTCCTGATACAATTGTTGCACAGCTTGTCATCATCAAAGCAGAAGCCATTGATAAAGCAAGAATCGTTTTTTTCATAGATTTTGATTTAAAAATTTATTATTTAGTTTTGTTGAAGACTGATTTGAGGAAGTTGAGAAGCATCTCCATCATATTTATAAAAAGTGATATTCATTCTATAGCATGATGAAACAATAGAAGGTTCAGTTACCTGATTTATTTTTACAATATTCGCTCCTATTTCTCTGGCTCTTTTTCTCGCTTTGGAAAGATTAGAATAATAATCACAGTCGGTAGAAAAACCACTATCTCCAAAGGAAATAAATCCTAATTTCTCTACATTTGCAGGAACATTATGTTTTACTTCTAAAATAGCGATTTTAGCATCTATTGGTAAGTAAGAATAGTTTTTTGAAATGCTTTCATTGATAACCGCACCACAAGAACTAAGAAATAATGAAAATAAAAAAGATAAAAAATAGAGTTTCCTCATGAATATTAGTTTTTTCAAAGATAAAAATATCTCTTTATTATGCAAAAAACCTTCAAATGATTTTTGAAGGCTTTTATATAATTAGCTGATTTCCAGTAAATAAAATTAATGATTATGTTGTTTTGGTGGAGGTGGCATTTTACCTTGATCTGCTTGTTCTAATTTATTAGCCGCAGTCATGGCTACCATCATATCGTTAAGCATATTGCTTGCAGCAGTAGGAGAATTAGGCAATAGAACCAAGTTACTTCTATTGTTTGCACCTACAGAATGTAGCGTATCATAATGCTGTGTCACTACGATTAACGCAGACGCTTCTTGAGAACCAATATTCACATTGTTCAGCATTCTTACAGATTCTTCCAGACCTTTTGCAATTTCTCTACGTTGGTCTGCAATACCTTGACCTTGTAATTTTTTAGATTCAGCTTCTGCTTTTGCTACGGCTACAATTCTAATTCTTTGCGCTTCAGATTCATATTCTGCAGCTGTTTTTTCACGTTCAGCAGCATTAATTCTGTTCATGGCGTGTTTTACTTGTTCATCTGGGTCAATATCTGTCACCAATGCTTTAATAATGTCATAACCATAAGATTGCATCGCTTCTTGCAACTCACCTTTCACAGCAATTGCAATGTCATCTTTTTTCACGAAAACATCGTCTAATTTTAGTTTAGGAACTTCGGCTCTTACTACGTCAAAAACATAAGATGTAATTTGATCTTGAGGATTTTCTAAACGATAATACGCATCACCAACTTGATTTCTAATCACTTGATACTGCACCGAAACTTTCATTTTAAGGAAAACATTATCCAAAGTTTTGGTATCAATCATCACATCTAACTGCTGAATTCTAAGATTCATTCTTTTTGCAATTTGATCTACAAAAGGAATTTTAAGATGAAGACCAGATTGTCTTACCGATTGAAATTTACCAAAACGCTCTACAATTGCCGCTGTTTCTTGTTTTACAGTGAAAAAAGAAGCGAATAAAATAACGAGTCCCAAAAAGACTAAAACGCCTAATACTTCCATAGTTTATTGTTTTTAAATATTTTCTAATAAGTCTTGAAATGTTCTTTAAAGTTACGAAATATTTCTAAACTCGTGAAATTGTAAAGTCGTGAAGTTGTGAAGTTGTAAAGTCGTGAAATCTTGAAGTTGCTGATTTGTAAAAACTATGAGAATTTTTCCCTTTTCATTTATTTAACATCAATTTTCAATAATCAAATTTACGACTCAACGATTCATCAACTTTACATGAAAATCACATCGTCATTCCTATATCTATTCCTTTAATTTTTCTATACAAATCAGTTGCGAAATTGTCCGTCATTCCAGAAACGAAATCCAGGACTCCGAGAACTTTCTCATAAACCGTTCCATCTTCATATATAAATTGTGAAGGGATTAATTGTAATGCTTTTTTCTCAAAACCTTTACGCTCTGATTTTTCTTTAATAATCGGCGGAATAAAATGGTTCAAAAGCTCATACATCACGTTATAACCAGCGTTTTCTATTTCTACCACACTTCTGTGACCATATATTTTTTCGATAGAAAAACGTTCCACTTCTTGAAAAGATTCACTCTCAGATTTAAAAATATCTAGCAAAGCTTTATTTAAAGTTCCGTCTATAATTTCAGAGAAATGTAGTTGATATAATTCTGTAGATTTATTGATGAGCGCATTAATCACTTTGGCTCTCAAATAAGAAATTCTTTCGTTTTTATTCGAAAATAAAAGCAATTTTTCAGCACTTCTTTTCGCATCTTTTTCGTTGACAGACTGTATCAAATCCATGAAAAGATTTTCGCAGTCAGCAGTAGAAATAATTCCCAATCTGTGCGCATCTTCCATGTCGATAATGTTATAACAAATATCGTCTGCAGCTTCTACCAGCCAAACGAAAGGATGACGTTTAAAAATTGTAGGTTCTTCGCTTTCCACCATCATTTTGGTAGCATTCGCAATATTTAGAAAAGTTTGTTTTTCACTTTGGAAAAACCCAAATTTCTTGCGATTAACGTGACCTTTTTTCTTAGCAATTGCTTCGCAAGGATATTTGGCAATACTTGCCAAAGTAGTATAGGTAAGTTGAGTTCCGCCTTCGTCTTTACCCGTTTGTTTGTGCGTAAGAATTCTGATGGCATTAGCATTTCCTTCGAAATTTACCAAATCTGCCCATTCTTTTTCTGTGAATTTTGGCTTTAATTCTAATTCATTCTTTTCAAAAAAACTAGCAATTGCATCTTCACCAGAATGTCCGAATGCAGGATTCCCAATGTCATGACAAAGACAAGCCGCTGCAATCACATTATTGAGATTATAGAGATAGAAATTTTTAGAATCTTCGGTGAGTTCGTTTTCAAAATTTTGAACGATAAATTCGCCAGAAAGACTCCCCAAACTTCTTCCCACAGAAGAAACTTCTAGCGAATGCGTGAGACGATTGTGCACGAAAACACTTCCTGGAAGCGGGAAAACCTGAGTTTTATTTTGTAATCTTCTGAATGCCGAAGAAAAGATAATTCGGTCAAAATCTCTCTGGAAATCTGTACGTGAAACAATGTTCTGAACGTGATTTCCGGTTCTCTGATTGGTAAAAATTGTGTTTAGAATCATAATCTAATTCAAAAATAAGTCTTAAATTTAATATCTAAAAATTTAGCTATGAAATTTTTAAATTTTTTATTCTTGGCAGCGCTTATTTCTTGCGATAAAAAACCAGAAACTTTCAATCAGAAATCTATTGAAGAAAATTGTTTTCAGATTGTAAAAGTGGGTAAAGAAACGCCTAAAAAGCAATATGTAGAACCATCAAAAGAAGATATTTTACAGAATTTCCCAAAACATATTCATTTTGTAACCAATGAACACAAAAACAGCTTTGAAAATGTTCTAAAACACAATGAAATTGAAATAAAAAAACAACAAGAGTATTTAAAAACCAATGAATATAAAATCTATTTCAAAAAGTTTTATGAAGAACTTCCTGAATTTGAATATTTAGCAAGAAATAGAGAATTTGCACTCGCCAAAAATAAATACGGACTTTGGCTCATCGAAAAAACTGGAAATCAAAAAGCGAAACCTTATTTTCTTGGACTTACCCAAAATGCTTTTGTGAATTATGATTTTAATGCACCTAATTTCACATTTTTAAGTGAGAATGCTGTTTATTTAAGCGGAAGCATCGTAAAAGTTACTCGACTTTCGTCTTTTCCTATTTTGCCAAAATATGAAGTGATAAAAGATAATGTAGAATTTTCTATTCCACTTGATGAAATTAAAAAAGACAGCGACCAAGATGGTTACAATGATTTGTTTGAACAATTTATTGGTTTAAACCCAACCCAAAAAGATAGCGATGATGATGGACTCAATGATTTCGAAGATGCTAATCCTCGATACGCATCTGTTTCTTCTAAATTCTCTGCAATGTACGAAGCCATCGTAGATGAAACTTCGCCAAAAACGCATTACAGTTTCACAGAAGTCTTGACGGATTGTGATTATTTCAATCAAATCAATCCAAAAAACAGAAAATTTCTTTTTTATAACACCGAAGAGCAAATTCCTATTAAAGAAGATGTTTTAGACCATTTTTTCAGTGTAAAATACAGCAAAATTTCTGAAAATAAATTCTATCCTAATACTTATGATATAGATTATGCTGATCAAAAAGGTTCAGGAAACATTAGCGCAGAATTTATCAATGGAAAATGGAAAATTTCTAAAAAAACCAATCTCTATTTTGGTGTTTAAGCACCGTAAAAACTTCATAAAATTTAATCAATATGAATACTTTCAGAAGTGATTTATCTGGGAAAGAATTTCCTGAAAACGAAAAAATTTCCGCTAAAAATATCAGACAATCTTTGCTTCATTTTATCAATAAAACGCATCCAAATTTTTCTAAAAGTTGTTTTTTGAGCATTGAAGAAATGAACGAATACCGAGAAAAATATATCTCTGAATTTCTCAACAAAAAATTAGGAAACCTAACCGAAGTAGAAAAACAAGTCATTCAATCTGTTTCTAAAAACACCATGATTTCTACAGAAGTGGAAGAAGATGAAAAAGAAATTACTTTTGGTCAAAAATTGGCAGATAAAGTAGCAGAATTTGGGGGAAGTTGGGGCTTCATCATCTTTTTCATGAGCTTTTTAGTCGTTTGGATTTTGCTGAATGTTTTTTGGCTTTCTAATCATGGTTTTGACCCATATCCTTTCATTTTATTGAACTTAATTTTGTCTTGTATTGCGGCAATTCAGGCTCCTGTGATTATGATGAGCCAAAACCGACAAGAAGAAAAAGATAGAGAACGCGCCAAAAAAGATTACAAAATCAATCTAAAAAGTGAACTAGAAATCAGAGAATTACACGAAAAAATAGACCATTTAATCATTCACTATCAACAAGATTTACTCGAAATTCAGAAAACCCAAATTGATTTATTAGAAAATATTTTACATAATGTAAAGAAAGAGTAAAATAAAATTTCTGAAAATATTTTTAAGCTAAAGTTTTACTTCAATGAGGAAGAATTCTGTTAAAAAAATTAAAAAATTTAGTGTATATTTGTTTCTGAACCACTATAAATAAAGCTAATGAGTCAAAATTTAGATCAAAAAGATTTACAAATATTAGATTTGCTTCAAAGAAATTCTAACTATTCAGTAAAAGAAATCGGAGAGAAAATTGGCTTATCTTTTACCCCAACTTACGACAGAATTAAGTATTTAGAAAAAAATGGTTTTATAGAAAAATATGCAGCCATTCTCAATCGTAAGAAAATAGGCATTGATTTAGTGGCTTATTGTAACGTGACGATTAGAAATCAATCCAAGCAATCGCTAGATGAATTTGAGCAAGAAATTAGACAGTATGATGAAGTACAAGAAGTCCTCAGTTTGTCTGGAACTTATGATTATATGCTGAAAATCGCCACCAATAACATTGACACCTATAACAATTTCATTACCAACGTATTAGCCAACACCCCAAATATTTACCAATATCACAGCAGTATTGTTCTGAACGAAATCAAAAGAGAAAATACTTATAAACTCTTAGAAAAAGAACATCAACTGGATATGGAAAATGAGAAAAATTCGTCTAAAAAAAATAAGCTTTAAACCATTCAGTTTAAAGCTTTTTTAATTCAATTATTCCACTCCATCCTATTTAAATTTCTCAAAAACTTTTGAGAATTCTTCTTTAATTTCTTCGTTGCAAAGATTTCCAATGCTTCCTTCGTGCGTATGATTTAAGTTTTTATTCGGTTCAAAATTTTGATTTTCAATACTTTGACCAACTTGCACATAAGCATCACGGAACGAAACTCCATTCAAAACCAAATCATTTACATTCTCCACACTGAAAAGGTATTGATACTTTTCATCTTCCAAAATATTATCTTTTACCTGAATGTGATTCAAGGTATATTCTGTGATGTAAAGACAATCTTTGATGGTATTAATTGCAGGAAAAAGCACTTCTTTGGTCAATTGCATTTCTCGGTGATAACCAGAAGGTAAATTATTGGTCAACAATGTTAATTCTGTAGGAACACCTTGCAAAATATTACATTTCCCACGAATTAATTCAAAAATATCTGGATTTTTTTTGTGCGGCATAATGCTGCTTCCCGTAGTGAAAGTATCTGGAAATGTGATAAATCCAAAATTCTGATTCATGTACAAACACACATCATACGCTAATTTGCTCAAAGTATGCGCAATAACTGAAATGGCAGTTGCCAAAGTTTTTTCGGATTTTCCGCGCGTCATTTGTGCATAAACCACGTTGTAGTTTAGCGTTTCAAATTCTAATAATTCTGTAGTTAAAGTACGATTAATCGGAAACGAAGAACCATAACCAGCGCCAGAACCTAAAGGATTTTTATTCACTATTTTATACGCCGCCAAAAGCATTTCTAAATCGTCTATCAACGCTTCTGCATACGCACCAAACCACAATCCAAAAGATGAAGGCATCGCAATTTGAAAATGTGTATAACCGGGAATGAGTTTATCTTGATGTTCGTTACTCAATTTTTGTAAAGTCTGGAAAAGATTTTTTACCAAATCTTTAATTTCTAGAATTTCATTTTTGAGGAAAAGCTTAATATCCACCAAAACTTGGTCGTTTCTAGAACGTGCAGAGTGAATTTTTTTACCAATATCTCCTAATTTCTGCGTCAGTTGAAATTCTATCTGGGAGTGAACATCTTCTATTCCTTCTTCGATGACAAATTTTCCTTCTTCTATTTGAAGTGCAATATCATCTAATTCTTCTAAAATTTTTGGCAATTCAGATTCTTCAATCAGACCAATAGTTGCCAACATTTTCACATGTGCCTTGTTTCCCAAAACATCGTATTTTGCGAGTTGCAAATCAAATTCAGCATCTCTGCCAATGGTAAATTTTTCTACCAAAGCAGCATGCTGATTTTCGGATAAATTATTTTTTTGCCAAAGTTTTTTGCTCATTTTTGTAATTTTTAAACGCAAAGACACAAATTAATTTATATGTTTTATTTTTAACAATTTTTCTTTCGATTTCGCCCTTTCAGGGCTATTTTGTTATCTTAACATTTTCATAGGGCTTTGCCCTATGCTATTGATTTCGCCGCTTTGCGGCTTAATAATTTTTAAATTAATAAAATTGAGTTAAAAATTTAATTTTTACCATTAAGACTATATTAAGATATTAAGACAATTAAGTTTTTGCCTTTGGCAAATTGATGGATTAGAGATAAATATCTTTAAATATTCTTCTTAATGAATTTAATTTCTTAATGAAAAACTTAATGTTTTTATAATTAAATATAATTTTATAACTATATATTTTTCAACAATACTTTCTCAGTTACCATTGTTGAAAGGTGCAGCCCGACTTGAGCGGAAATCCTTTTTTTTGCGGCTGGAAAAGCTTTGGCAAAAAAAAGATTGGGAGCGGAAGGCGGAAAAAGCTGCCCAAATTATTTTAAAAAACTATCTTCGAGAGTAATTGAATGTAAATTTTTATGCCTTCATAAATTTCATCTACATAAATAAACTCGTCACTGCTGTGCGAACGCGCCGACAAACCTGGCCCCATTTTAAGCGATGGATAAGGAATTACCGCTTGATCTGAAGTGGTAGGCGAACCGTAAGTGGTTCTGCCTAATTCTAAACCTGCTTTCACAATAGGATGTTCCACAGAAATGGATGAAGAGTTCAATCTAAATCCTCTTGCTACTGCCTTACTTTTTATATTTTGTTGAATAATTTCTAAAACTTCACGATTGGTGTATTGGTCTGTGGTTCTTACATCTATGGTAAAACTGCAAGTGTTGGGCACCATGTTGTGTAATCTCCCTGCATTGATAACACTTACCGTCATTTTTACATCGCCTAAAGCATCAGATTTTTTAGGAAACTGATAATTTTTAATCCATTCTATATCCTTAATTGCGTTGTAAATAGCGTTATCATCATTAGGATGCGCTGCGTGAGAAGAAGTTCCCGAAGCTTCGCAATCTACTACCATTAAGCCTTTTTCAGCAATCGCCATCTGCATTTCTGTAGGTTCGCCCACAATCGCAAATTCTAAATTTCCAAAATGCGGAAGTACCGATTCTACCCCATCTAAACCAGAGTTTTCTTCTTCTGCAGTTGCTGCGTAAACGATATTGTATTTTAAATCTTTAGCATTATAAAAATATAAAAAAGCCGCCATCAAAGAAACCAAAGCTCCACCTGCATCATTACTGCCTAAACCGTACAGTTTACCATCTTTTACAATCGGTGTAAAAGGGTCTAAAGTGTAACCAGAATTGGGTCTTACCGTATCGTGATGAGAATTGAGTAAAATCGTTGGTTTTTCGGAAGAAAAATTTTGGTTAAAAGCCCAAACATTGTTTTGTTGACGATGAGTTTTTACCCCTTTTTCCTGAAGATATTTCTCGATTAAATCCGCAGTTTTGTCTTCTTCTTTACTGAAAGAAGGAATAGAAATGAGGTTTTTGAGCAATTCTACAGCATTATCGCCAAGTTCTAAAAAATTATTGGGTGATTTCTGTTCCACTCGTTCTATCGTTTTCGTTAATGAGTTTTTTTAAAAAAGTTTCTTTTACAATAAATACAGATTTTACTCCTTTTTCTATTGCTGCAAAAGCATTCTCGATTTTCGGAATCATTCCGTCATTCACAATATTATTTTCTTTGAGTTGAATATACGTTTCTGGCGTTATTTTAGCAATGACTGAATTTTCATCTTCTACATGCTCTAAAACTCCATTTTTCTCAAAACAATACGCCAAATTTACATCAAAATGTCCTGATAAAGCAATTGCTAAACTCGATGCAATGGTATCTGCATTGGTATTGAGCAAATTACCTTTTCCATCGTGTGTGATAGCACAAAAAACAGGACAAATATCCTCAGAAATTACTTTTTCTAAAAATTGAGCGTTTATCTTTTCGGTTTCTATATCTCCTACCCAACCAAAATCGATGGTTTTCACGGGTCTTTTATGCGCTGGAATTATATTGGCATCAGCTCCAGAAAAACCGATGGAATTCAAACCATTTTTCTGTAAAGTAGCCACAATATTTTTATTGATTAAACCTGCATACACCATCACTGCTACATCTCTGGTTTCTTGATTGGTAATTCTTCTGCCTTCAAAAAACTCTTGCGGAATTTCTAGTTTTTCGGCTAATTTGGTGGCTAATTTTCCACCACCGTGAACTAGAATTTTAGGTTTTTGAATTTCAGAAAAATCCTTCAAGAAAGCTTCTAATTTTTCTGGATGATCTATTACGTTTCCACCAATTTTGATGATATATAGTTCTTGTTTTTGCATTTTTTCTGTTTTAAACGCAAAGATTTTTTAATCTTTATCATATTTAAGAAAGCTAAGTTTAATCAACTAGTTGATTTTATGAAGCAATACTTTATTAAGCTCTTTCAATTCGCTTGCGAATAAATCTTTGCTCACTTTTTTTATTTATTTTTTTAATAAAACTTTGCGTCTCAAATTTTTAAAGTGAAACTTTAAGTTTTAGAAATTCATTACAAAATATTTTTCAAAACTGCTTGTGCAGCGAACAATCTGTTGTATGATTGTTCAAAAATCAATGACTGTTCAGAATCCAAAACCTCATCGCTAACCTCAACATTTCTACGAACTGGTAAACAATGCATCGGTCTTCCGCTATTGGTGATTTTCATTTTTTCTTCGGTAAGCATCCAATCATCATAACCTTCTGCTACTTTTCCGTAATCATTAAATGAACTCCAGTTTTTAACATACACAAAATCAGCATCTTTTAACGCTTCTTCTTGATTATTGGTCACTTGAGCATCGCCAACAAAAGCTGGGTCTAAATCTAAACCTTCAGGATGCGTAATCACAAACTCTACATCTTGTGCATTCATCCATTCTGCAAAAGAATTGGCAACAGCGTGTGGAATTGGCTTAATGTGAGGTCCCCACGTTAAAACAACTTTCGGTTTTCTGGTTTCTTTCCATTGTTCTTTAATGGTAATGGTGTCTGCCAAACTCTGCAAAGGATGTCTGGTTGCCGCTTCCATAGAAATCAATGGTTTATTGAGATACTTTTGGAAAAGCGTTAAAATCTTTTCTTCCGTATCAGATTTTTTATTTTTTAAATCCGCAAAACAACGAATTGCCACTACATCGCAATACTGCCCAATTACCGTAGCTGCATCTTTAATATGCTCTACCGTTGTACCGTTCATCACCGCTCCATCTTCAGTTTCCCAAGCCCAAAAATCTTGTCCAGCATTGAAAGTCATCACTTTAAAACCTAGATTTTCAGCCGCTTTTTGAGTACTCATCCTTGTTCTGAGGCTAGAATTCATAAAAATTAAGCCCAAAGTTTTCCCTTTAGCTAAATTCTCGTCCTTCAAAGGATTTTTCTTGTATTCTAAAGCATCTTGAATCAGGTTTTCAAGATTTTCCACGTCATTTATAGATAGAAACTGTTTCATTTTATATTTATTTTAAACGCAAAGGTTTAATATTTATATATGTTTATTTTAAGAAAGCAAAGGCATAAATGCTTCGCTAAGCTTTTTGTTTATGGTTTCCCACAGATTACACAGATTTTTAGAGATTTAATGAAATTTAATATCCAAAAATTGTCAATCCAAAATCGTAAATCTAAAATTCTAATATTCGTTTAAAATTTGGATTAAAGCATCTGCGAATTTTTTCACATCTTCTTTTTTCACATTTAAAGCAGGTAAAACTCTCAAAGTATTTGGTGTAGAAGCATTACCTGTCAACATTTTATATTCTTTAACCAATCGAGTTCTTACTTCGTTACAAGGAAAAGCCAAATCAATCCCAATCATCAAACCTTGATAACGAATTTCATTGATATTTTTTTGATTTTGAAGCAAAGAAACCAAGTAATCTCCCACTTCTTGAGCGTTTTGCAATAGATTTTCTTCTTCAATCACCTCTAAAACCGCTTTGGTAGCAGCACAAGCTAGGAAATTCCCTCCAAAAGTTGTCCCTAGCAAACCGTAAGAAGCTTTAAATTTCGGTGAAATTAAAATCCCAGCCACAGGAAAACCATTTCCCATTCCTTTTGCCATCGAAATAATATCAGGAGTTACATTTGCTTGTTGATGTGCGAAAAATTTACCACTTCTTCCGAAACCAGATTGAATTTCGTCTGCGATGAAAACGGCATTATTCTCATTACACAATTGTTGAATTTTCTGTAAAAATTCGGTGGTTGGAATTTGAACACCACCAACACCTTGAATTCCTTCTACAATGACTCCAGCAATATCTGAATTGGTTTTGAATTCATTTTCCAAAGCTTCCAAATCATTGAAGGGAAGTTTTACGAAATTATCTGATTGATTTACGGGTGCAACAATTTTCGGATTGTCTGTACAAGCTACAGCAGCCGCAGTTCTTCCGTGGAAAGCTCCAGAAAAATAAATAATTTTCTTTTTTCCGGTGTGGAAAGAAGCCAATTTTATGGCATTTTCATTGGCTTCAGCACCAGAATTGCAAAGGAAAAGTGTATAATCGTTATAACCAGACAACTTGGTCAGTTGTTCAGCTACTTGATTTTGAATCGGAATTTTCACATAATTGGAATAAAAACCGATATTATTGAGTTGTTCTGTAATGTATTTTACATAAGTTGGATGAGAATGTCCAATGGAAATCACAGCGTGACCGCCATATAAATCTAGATATTCCGTTCCGTTTTCGTCCCAAAAATAGCTTCCTTCTGCTTTTGCAGGAGTAACGTCTATTAAAGGATATACATCAAAAAGTTTCATTTTTATTTATGATTTACGATGTTTGATTTACAATTTTTAAAAACTTTGTCAAAGATTAATTTTAAATTATAAGAGCTTTGACAAAGTACCTTTCACTTTTACTTTTTATTGCTAAAAAGCGATAGATTTGAGTTTCAAACCTGCATTTTCGGGAAACCCGAAAGATATATTCATATTGTGAATAGCTTGTCCTGAAGCGCCTTTCAAGAGATTATCTATGGCAGAATGCACTACTGCAAAATCTCCGTTTTTTTCAATATTAATTAAACACCTATTGGTATTAACCACTTGTTTTAGATTAATTTCTTTTCTGGAAACCGTAGTAAACATTTGTCCTTTGTAGAAATTTTCGTACAACTCAAATAATTCTTCTAAAGAAAGTGAAGTTTTAAATGTAGAACTCACAAAAATTCCTCTTGCAAAATCTCCTCTCCATGGAACAAATTGTACCGAAAATGGCACTTTACTCAACTCTTTTAATTGAAATTTAATTTCCCCTAAATGCTGATGCGTTAAAGTTTTATACGCCGAAATATTATTTTGTCTCCAACTGAAATGCGTGGTTTCAGAGAGTGATTTTCCTGCACCAGTTGCACCCGTAATTCCTGTGGTATAAATTTCTGAAACTTCTTCATTCTGAAGAATCGGGATAATACCCAACTGAATTGCAGTGGCAAAACAACCAGGATTGGCAATGAGTTTTGCTCCTTTCAATTGAGCCGAATTCAATTCTGGAAGTCCATAAACAAAGGAATTTCCTTGATAGGTTTCTCCAATTCTGAAATCGTTTCCTAAATCAATGACAACAGCGTTTCCAAGATTATTATTTTCGAGCCAAATTTTGCTTTCTTTATGTGGCAAAGCCAGAAAAAGAACATCTGCATCAGTAGAATTATCAATAAATTCTAAATCGATTTCTCCGATTAAATCTTGGTGCAAATCCGTTACTTTTTTGCCCACGTTAGAATAACTCGTCACAAACGAAAGCTCTGCATTCGGATGATTAAGCAACAAACGAATCAGTTCGCCACCAGTGTAACCAGTTCCACCAATAATTCCTGCTTTAATCATTATTTTCAGAGTTTACTTGATGATAAATCGATAAATAATTGGTATAAATTTTAGAAAAACCTTTCACATCTTCGCCGCTCCAAGATTTATTCATTTCACCGTAACTTCCAAATTTAGAAGTCATTAAATCATATTTAGATTCAATTCCGTTCAGTTCAAAACGATAAGGAAGAAGCGTAATAAACACTTTACCTGTAACATTTTTCTGAGAGTTTTCCATTAATTTTTCAATATCTCTCATCACAGGATCTAAGAAAAGTGCTTCGTGAAGCCAAGTTCCGTACCAATCTGCCATTTGAGATTTAATCATTAATTGGTATTTAGAAAGTACGTGTTTTTCTAGCAAGTGATGCGCTTTAAGAGTTAAAATAGCACCTGCTGCTTCGAAACCTACCCTACCTTTAATTCCAATAATGGTATCGCCAACGTGAGTATCTCTTCCAATGGCAAATTCTGAAGCAATTTCATTCAGTTTTACAATAGCTTCGGAAGGATGAGAAAATTTTTGGTCATTGATCTTAATTAAATGACCTTTTTCGAATTCTAAAGTCAATTTTTCAGGATTTTGCTTCTTTAATTGAGAAGGATAGGCTTCTTCTGGCAAATTGCTATGAGAAGTAAGCGTTTCTTTTCCGCCAACCGAAGTTCCCCAAAGTCCTTGATTGATAGAATACACCGACTTGGTATAATCACCCGAAAATCCTTTTTCTGTTAAATATTGAATTTCCGCTTCACGAGAAAGCTTCAAATCACGAATTGGTGTGATGATTTCCATTTGCGGACAAACGATATTAAAAATCCCATCAAAACGAACTTGGTCGTTTCCAGCGCCTGTACTTCCGTGAGCGATTGCTGTTGCACCAATTTTTAGCGCATATTCTGCCAAAGATTTTGCCTGAATTGTACGTTCTGCACTTACAGAAAGCGGATAAGTATTATTTTTGAGAACATTTCCAAAGACTAGATACTGAATGCAAGAATCATAATATTCTTTCACCACATCTAGACACGTAAAAGTTTTAGCACCTAGCAAAATTGCTTTCTGCTCTAATTTTTTGACTTCCTCTTCATTAAAACCACCTGTATTTACCGTAACTGCATGAACTTCGTAGCCTAAATCTTGCTGCAAATAAACTGCGCAAAAAGATGTATCTAAACCTCCGCTAAACGCTAAAACAACTTTTTTCATCTCTATTAATAATTTTGCATATAGTAACTTAAATCTCTTTTATTTTTATCTTTTGGTGGAACGAATAACATTCCTGTGCAGAGACAATTTTTTCTGCCTTTGCTTTGTAAAATAGAATAATTGACACAACTTTGGCAACCATCCCAAAACTGATCATCTTGAGTAAGTTCCGAAAAAGGAACTGGATGATAACCCAACCTTGAATTAATTTTCATTACCGCTAAACCTGTGGTAATCCCGAATAATTTAGCGTTTGGATATTTTTCTCTGGTTACATTAAACACAGATTCTTTTATTCTACTTGCTAAACCAATATTTCTATACCTTGGCGAAACAATCAATCCCGAATTAGAAGCATAGTCACCATTGGTCCATGTTTCGATATAGCAGAATCCTGCCCAAATTCCATTGTGCGTGATTGCGATAACCGCATCGCCTTTTTCCATCTTCTCCTTAATATATTCTGGAGATCTTTTAGCGATACCTGTTCCTCTAATTTTGGCAGACTCTTCCATTTCTTTTACAATCTCGTCTGCAAAACAAAAATCATCAGCGGTTGTTTTTCTAATGATAAATTCCATTTAAATAAATAGTTTTAGAGTGCAAATATACAAATAAAGTTCAAATAAAAGATTTTTTATCTTTGTTTTTAAATAAATAAAAGATAATTTATTGTTATATTAATATTATTTGACATTTTTTATTTGTTTTAATCTTAACACTTTAATATAAAACCATTGATTATGAAGATTTTACAAAACAAGACCATCTAGAAACAAAAAAAATCGCTAAAAATGAATTTAGCGATTTAAAATATCTGTAAAATTTACGTTTATCTTACATGTAGCTTTCTATTGGCTCACACGTACAAACCAAATTTCTATCTCCGTAAGCTTCATCTACTCTAGACACAGAAGCGAAGAACTTATGCTCTCTCACCCACTCAAGCGGATAAGCTGCTTTTTCACGAGAATAGGGCTTGTCCCAAGCATCAGAAATCACTACTTGTTCTGTATGCGGAGCATTTTTTAATACATTATTATGAGCATCTGCTTTTCCTTCTGCAATTTCTTCAATTTCTGCTTTGATAGCAATTAAGGCTTCAGCAAATCTGTCTAATTCTGCTTTAGATTCTGATTCTGTAGGCTCAATCATTAACGTACCTGCAACTGGGAAAGAAACCGTAGGAGCATGGAAACCATAATCCATCAAACGTTTTGCAACATCTGCTACCTCAATTCCTAGTGGTTTAAACTGACGGAAATCTACAATACATTCGTGAGCTACTCTGCCTTTTTTATTCGCATATAAAATTGGGAAATGCTCTCCTAAAACTTCTTTTAAATAGTTTGCATTGATGATTGCAAATTCTGTAGAATTTCTCAAACCAACCGCTCCAAGCATTTTAATATAAGCATAAGAAATATTAAGAACCAATGCAGAACCATAAGGCGCAGAAGAAATAGCATCTATTCCCTGACTTCCACCTGTTGGAATATTAGGATTTTGAGGCAAGAAAGGCACTAAATGTTTCGCTACACAAATTGGTCCAACTCCTGGTCCACCTCCACCATGAGGAATTGCAAAAGTTTTGTGAAGATTTAAGTGACAAACATCTGCACCGATATTTCCTGGTGAAGTGAAGCCAACTTGAGCATTCATATTTGCACCATCCATGTAAACTTGACCACCATTTTGGTGGATTAAGTCTGTAATTTCTTTCACGTTATCATCAAAGAAACCATAAGTAGACGGATACGTAATCATGAAAGCAGATAAATGATCTTTATGTTCTTCCACTTTAGCTTTTAAATCTTCGAAATCTATTTGTCCGTCTTCTAGATTTTTTACCACCACTACTTTAAGACCAGCAATTACCGCAGAAGCAGGATTGGTTCCGTGAGCGGATTGAGGAATTAAACAAATATTTCTGTGACCTTGACCGATAGATTTTTGATACGCTCTAATCACCATTAAACCAGCATATTCACCTTGAGCTCCAGAATTTGGCTGAAGTGAAGTTGCAGCAAAACCAGTAATCGTAGCCAAATCTTTTTCTAAAGTTTTGATTAATTTCTGATAACCTTCAGCTTGATTTACTGGCACAAAAGGATGAATTGCGCCCCAATGTTCCCATGAAAGTGGAATCATTTCTGTAGCTGCATTCAGTTTCATGGTACAAGAACCTAGAGAAATCATAGAATGCGTGAGTGACAAATCCTTTCTTTCGAGACGCTTAATATAACGCATCAATTCTGTCTCTGTATGATATTTATTAAAAACTTCTTCTTTTAAAATTTCGTCTTTTCTCAATAAATTTTCTGGAAGTGTAGAAACCGCTTTTGGCTCTAATTTGAAACCTTGTTTTTGCTTAAATTGTGCAAAAGCAGCCACTACTTTATCAATTTTTTCGGAAGTTGTAGTTTCATTGATAGAAATACTTACAAAACCTTCTGTAAAATAATTTAAATTGATTTTATGATCAAGCATTAATCTCTTTAACTTATCTTTTTCCTCTTCAGACATGCTGATTTTAACCGTATCAAAAACTGGCTCTTTCACCGTATCATATCCTAAAACCGAAAGTGCATCTCTCAAAGCATTGGTTTTATAATGAATTTGATCTGCAATATATTCTAAACCAGCTTTACCGTGATAAACAGCATACATAGAAGCCATTACAGATAATAAAACTTGAGCTGTACAAATATTAGAAGTCGCTTTCTCACGTTTAATGTGTTGCTCTCTGGTTTGCAAAGCCATTCTCAAAGCACGTTTTCCGTATGCATCTTGAGTTACCCCAATAATTCTTCCCGGAATATCACGTTTATATTCTTCTTTACAAGCAAAAAACGCAGCGTGAGGACCACCATAACCTAATGGAATACCGAATCTCTGTGTAGTTCCTACCGCACAATCAGCTCCCATTTCTGCAGGTGATTTTAATTTCACTAAAGCAAGTGGATCACAAGCAACTACTACTTGAAGATTTAATGCTTTATAACTTGAAATTAACTCCGTATAATCAATCACAACACCATTTTTACCCGGATATTGTAAAATAGCTCCGAAAAATTCTGTATTAAGCTCAAAATTTTCATGATTACCTACAACTATATCTATTCCTAAACCATCAGCTTTGGTTCTAAGAACCGCAATGGTTTGAGGTAAAACCAAATCAGAAACAAAAAACTTGTTGGCTTCTGCTTTTTTCTGGTCTTTTGTTCTGTTTGAAAAGAACATACTCATGGCTTCAGAAGCAGCAGTTCCCTCATCTAATAAAGAAGCATTCGCTAAATGAAAACCAGTAAGATTGGTAATTAATGTTTGGTAATTCAATAACGCTTCTAATCTACCTTGTGCAATTTCTGCTTGATAAGGTGTATAAGCGGTGTACCAACTAGGATTTTCTAAAATATTTCTCTGGATAACACTTGGCAAAATACTGTTATGATAACCAAAACCAATGTAAGTATCATAATCTAGATTTTTAGCAGCCAACTCTTTAGAATGCTGAAGCATTTCGTACTCAGATAAAGGAGCAGAAATATCTAATTCATTTTCTAATCGGATTGCATCTGGAATAGTTTGAGAAATTAATTCTTCTACAGAAGAAACGCCAATTTTTTGTAACATAGCGTTTTTATCAGCTTCATTGAAGTTGATGTGACGGTTCACAAATTGCTGTGTGTTCATAAAAATTTTAGGTATTATTTTTACTTTTTGTAAGTTTCGTAAAAATAAGGATTTTTTTATGAATGGTAAAATTCAATTTTTCTATAAAAACTATTGACGAAAAACCAAGTACAAAGCTATCGCTAAAAGAATAATAGCCAATAACTTATAATAAAAACGAGCATTAACCTCTTCCTTTTTTTGTGGTACAGTGGTAGAATTTTGAGCAGGAACATCCTCTTTTATAGAAGTTTTTATTTCCCCAGAAACTTCGGTGATGGTAATTCCTTGAACTACTGTTTTGTGTAATAAAGTATTGGTAGCATGAAGAATAATCTGAAACTTACCTTCTTTATCAAACTCCTTGATTCTAAATTTTCTATCGCCTTGAGACTTTTCTAAACCAAATGGCGTGATTTTCACCAAATCTGCATCATAGGTTTGCCAATGAATGGTAATTTCGTCGCCTTTTTGTGCTCGGATTTTATCTGCGTGAAAATTTTTAATTTTTGGCGGAAGCATTGATTTTTGACTTCTTTGGAAACTCCCAAATCGCTGGTCATAAACTTTTCTAGAATCTTCATCCATCAAAGTTTCATACGCTTCTTTTATTTCTCTGAAACGGTCTGTAAAAAACTCATCATTTTCGTTTTTATCAGGGTGATATTTCAGCGAAAGTTTACGATACGCTTTTTTAATGTCTTCGGAAGAAGCATTCGGTTTTATTCCTAGAAAATAGTAGTAGTCTTTCAATGGATTGATGATTGAGGAGCAAAAATAGAAAAATAAGTTTTTATGAAAAAGGAAACTGCTAAGAGTTTCCTTCTGTATAATTTTTAAATTGATTGAGAATGCTTTGCCATCCTTGCTCTTGCATTTCCAAAGCATTAATCATTTCTGGCTCGAAACGCTCGAAAATTTCGGTAGTATTTTCATCTATTTTATGAAAAAACACTTCTACTTTTCTGCCGTCTTCTATGTGATATTCTATTTTTTGAAGCGGAATAATTTCCGTATACGTTCCATGAAAGACAAAACTTGCCGACTTGTCTTTAGCAGCCATGGTATAGAAAAATTCGCCACCAATTTCTAAGTTGTTTTCCGCTTTCGGACAGTGCCAACTTTCGTGTGCAAAATTCCAATTCACAATATGTTCTGCTTCGGTAAAAAACGCCCAAACCTTTTCTATTGGCGCATTGATATTGACATTTACTATAAGTGGTTCCATTTTTTATTCATTTAAATTAAAAAAGCGCACTAAAAAGTGCGCTCACACAAAAAATTTAAATTTATTTTACAGCTTCTAAAGCTGCTGCATAATTAGGCTCTTGAGCTATTTCTGGAACTTGCTCTGTATATTTTACAGTTCCATTTTCGTCTAAAACTACTACTGCTCTACTTAACAAACCTTTAAGCGGAGAGTCAGCAATCGTTAAACCATAATTTTCACCAAAGTTTCCTCTGTAGTCGGAAAGATTCATTACATTTTGAAGTCCTTCTGAAGCACAAAATCTACCTAAAGCGAATGGTAAATCTTTAGAAACATTTACCACAACTGTATTATCTAAAGCAGATGCTTCTTCGTTAAATTTTCTAGCAGAAGCTGCGCAAACTCCTGTATCAATACTCGGGAAAATATTAAGTACTACTTTTTTACCAGCAAAATCAGACAATGTTTTTTCTGATAAATCTTCCGCAACCAATGTAAAATCTTGTGCTACAGTTCCTAGTTCTGGT
>DITA01000067.1:0-3852 GCA_002422665.1 Flavobacteriales bacterium UBA6196 | reverse complement strand
CTACTAAGCTCCACAATCTCTGTGCATATTCGTCTACTTTTTCCCAGCCTCTTTCATAATAAACTTCGCTGAGATATTCTTTGGCATGATCTAGAGTAGTATAAGAATTCAGACGATTCACCACTTGATTCAGTTCAACCTGACTTCCGTTAAAAAGAACTTTTGTAAAAGCAATTCTGTCATTAATATCTAACTTAAAATCAGGAAGTGTTTTTTCGGCTTCCATATAATCAGTAGGAAGATTAGATTTTAGTAAACTTGGTGCTTTTTTTTCTTCTGGAAGATGAGTAACGTCTATTTTTTCTTGAATATGTTCTAAAGGATCATCATCAAAAAGGCTTTGAACAGTGGCTTTCAATCCTTTAATATGTGCCAATTTAAATTTCTTCTCGTGATGTTCCTTGGTTTCGTGATGAGATTCTTCTTGGCTCATAGATTTTTCTTCTGAAGTTGGCTCAGATTTTTCTTCGTGATGATGAACGGGAGCAGGAATATCTATAATTTTTCTTCTTTCTTCATGAAGCCTTTCTTCTTCATCTTTTTTCTCCATTTCTTCTTTAGCCAAAGTAATTTCAGAAATTTCTTGCTCTTTTTCTTTTTCTATATTTTCAGCTAAATCATTGATATTCTGTTCTTTTTCAATGAAATATTCTTCGTCAAGTTTTTCTGCTACTGTATTTTCTTCAACTGCTGGTTCCTCTTCTAATTCTTCATCAATTTGTTGGCTGAAATCATCTACTTTTTTAGTGTCAATTTCAAAGTTTATAACCTGTCTTTCAACATCTTGTTCTACATTTTCTTCGGCACGAATAACAGAAAGCATCTCTGAATAATTTTTCAAAGAAATAACCTTTTCATGAAGTTCTGTGAAAACTCCTACTTCTGCTATAAAATCTTCTTCATTTGAAAAAGATGAAATCTTTGAAATCAATTCTTTAATTTCAGCGAATAATCTTTCTTCTGTTTCTTGTAATTTTTGCATGGCAAATCTTTTAATTTTTGCGTAAATTTGAAACTTATTTATATCTGCTAATTTAGACAATGTTTTTAGAAAATACAATAAACCACGCAAAACAAAGTGGATGGATGGAAGTAATTTGTGGCTCAATGTTTTCGGGGAAAACCGAAGAACTGATTCGCAGATTGCGCAGAGCTGAAATGGCTGGACAAAAAGTAGAAATTTTCAAACCTAAAATAGATACTCGTTATGATGAGGAAGAAGTTGTTTCTCATAATCACAACAAAATTAGAAGTACTCCTGTAGAAAGTTCAAACGAAATTTTACTCCTGGGTTCTACTTGTGATGTGGTAGGAATAGATGAAGCACAGTTTTTCGATGATGGAATTGTAGAAGTAGCTAATCAATTGGCTAATAACGGAATACGAGTAGTAATTGCAGGTCTAGATATGGATTTCTTAGGAAGACCTTTCGGACCGATGCCTTTTTTAATGGCAACCGCAGAATACGTGACAAAGGTTCACGCGATTTGTAAAACCACAGGAAACTTGGCCAACTATTCTATGAGAACTTCTAACAGCAAAGACTTGGTACAACTTGGGGAAACCGATAGTTACGAAGCTGTAAGTAGAAGAATTTTTATAGACGAAGTTTTGAATAAAAAATAATGAATTACACCACAAAAGAAATAGCAGAAATTACTCAATCTCAAATCATTGGGAATAAAAATCTGCAAATTCATCATATTGCTTTTGACAGCAGAAATATTTATTCTACCCTCAAAACTGCTTTTATCGCCATCAATACTCACAAAAATTCTGGTGAGAAATATATTTCGCAAGCGATAGAAAAAGGAATTAAAGTCATTATTTCTGAAAATTTTTATTCAGAATACGACGGAATTACATGGATTATTGTAGAAAATTCTGTGAAATTTCTACAAGATTTAGCACATTATCATATTGAAAATCATCCTATTAAAACAATAGGAATTACGGGAAGTAACGGAAAAACCATCGTGAAAGAATGGTTATACCAATGTTTATGGAATGAATTTCCCACCGTGAAATCCCCAAAAAGTTTCAACTCACAGATTGGTTTACCGATTTCTCTGTTGCAAACTTCAGACAAACACCAAGTAGGAATTTTCGAAGTGGGAATTTCTAAACCACAAGAAATGAAGACTTTAGAAGAGATTTTTTCTCCTAAAATTGGAATTTTGACTCATATTGGAACTGCGCACTCCTCTAATTTCGAAAATGAACTTCAGCTGATTAAAGAAAAACTGATTCTTTTTAAAAATTCAGAAATTTTTATCTATAATGGTGATAATGAGCAAGTTTGTAAAGAAATAAAAACACAATATTCTGATAAAAAACTGATTAGCTTTGGTCTAAAAACTCATAATGATGTAAAAATTATCTGTGATTATAAAGATAGAAATCAAGAAATTTTAGTTCAGTATTTCTCGGAAAAATTGAGTTTTCCTGCGAACCAAAGAGACGAAGCTACGCTTACCAATGCTTTGGCGGTAATCTGTATTTTAAAAGAATTTGGTTTTACCAACGAAAAAATAGTTGAAAAAATCAACAATCTGAAAGCGGTAGAAATGCGCTTAGAAAGTGTAAATGGAGTTCGTAATAATTTGATTATCAATGACTCTTTTAACTTAGATTTAGACTCGCTTATTATTGCATATCAGTTTATTAATCAATACAATAGAGACGAAAAAACCTTAGTTCTTTCGGATATTTTTGATGTAAAAAATGATGATGTTTCGTTGTATCATAAAGTCGCAGAAATTACCAATCAGCAAAATTTCAAACAGATATTTTTAGTTGGCAATCAAATTTCTAGATTTCAAGAAAAATTTAATGCTAAAACATATACTTTTTCTTCCACGAGAGAATTATTAGAAAGTCAACAGCTCAATTCCATTGAAAATCAAATGATTCTGTTGAAAGGAGCAAGAATTTTTGAATTTGAGAAAATAAAATCACATTTAGAACTTCAAAAACACGATACTGTTTTAGAAATAAATCTCAATGCCATTCTGCATAATATTAACGTTCATAAATCATTGCTAAAACCAGAAACCAAAATGTGTGCAATGGTAAAAGCCTATTCTTACGGACTTGGCGGTTATGAAATTGCAGAGTTTTTACAACACCATCATATTGATTATCTGGGAGTTGCATACGCAGATGAAGGAGTAGACCTTAGAAAAAATGGAATCACCACACCTATTTTGGTCATGAATCCTGAACAAGGCAGTTATGATGTGATTATAGATTATAATCTCGAGCCAGAAATTTACAGTTTAAGAGTATTAGAACTTTTTGCTAACCAATTGCAATTGAAGGGAATTCAGCAGAAATATCCTATTCATATCAAGGTAGAAACTGGGATGCATCGTCTTGGTTTTAAGGAACATGAAATTGATGAATTAGTTGAAAATCTTAAAAAATACAATGTAAAAGTTGCCAGTATTTTTAGCCATCTTTCTTCTGCAGACGTTCCTGAAGAAGATGATTACACGATGGAGCAAATTCATACATTCCAAAGAGTTTCTTCTAAAATTTCTGAAGCTTTGGGTTATCAACCAATCAGACATATTTTAAACACTGCTGGAATTACCTATTATTCTGATTATCAGTTTGAAATGGTAAGAATTGGAATAGGAATGGTAGGAATTTCTGCCAATCCCGAAGTGAAAAAACAATTACAAAGTGCTGTAACTTTTAAAACCGTAATTTCACAAATTTCTGAGGTAAAACAAGGAGATTCAATAGGTTACAACAGAAAGTACAAAGCAGAAAAAGACACCAAAATTGCTACTATTCCTGTAGGTTATGCAGACGGAATTCCTAGATTAATTGGCAATAAAAAAGGAT
>DITA01000004.1:0-20140 GCA_002422665.1 Flavobacteriales bacterium UBA6196 | reverse complement strand
TTTTTAATATTTTCATGCTATATTTTTAGTGGTTTTAAAATTCATTTTGAATAAATTTATAGAAAATCATAGTGTTTTTTGATATTATATTTAATCTATTTGTTTTAAATTTTACTTCAGAAAATTTTGTTAAAATAGCATTACAATCATTAATCTATAATTTTAAGTAGATATAAAGTTTTTTTCTGTTAACATTTTTATATTCTATTTCTTGGTAAAGCTCAATTTTTACTTTTCTTTTAATTAAAATTGTTTTGATTACCGTTTTAAAAAAATCTTTTTTTTGATTTTTTATTACTGATAGTCAGTCATTTAATTTTTAAATTATAATTGTATAGTAAATGTATATATAGCTAAATTTTATCTATATCTTATTTAAATATTAAATTTAGGATAAGAAAAATTGAAGAATATTTTCAACTCAGATTAAGGTAAAATAAGCTATTTACTATGAAAAAAATTGCATTAGTTTTTATTTGTTTGATGACTCAACTCTTGTATTCCCAAAGTGTGAATGTAAAAATTGAAAATCAAGCGGATGGTCAAAAACTTTTAGTTGACGGAAAACCATTGATGATTAATGGTATGAATTGGGATTATTATCCTATAGGAACCAACTATAACTATTCGCTGTGGAATCAAAAAGATGATTTCATTAAAACAGCACTCGACAGTCAAATGTCACTTCTCAAAAACATGGGTGTAAATGCCATCAGAGTTTACACTGGCATTCCAGCCAAATGGATTACCTACATTTATGAAAATTACGGAATCTACACCATGCTTAATCATTCTTTTGGCAGATATGGACTTACCGTAAATGGAACTTGGATTCCGAATACAGATTACGCCAATCCCGCAACCAGAGCGTTACTCCTCAAAGAAGTAAAACAACTTAGTCAACAATACAAAAACACACCAGGATTGCTTCTTTATCTTTTAGGAAATGAGAATAACTATGGTTTGTTTTGGGACGGTGCAGAAACAGAAAATATTCCTGTAGCCGAAAGAAAATCTACGCATAGAGCAGAAGCCATGTATAAACTCTTTAACGAAGCTGCTCTAGAAATGAAATCAGTAGACCAAAACCATCCTATAGCCATGTGTAATGGTGATTTATTGTTCCTAGACATTATTGCCAAAGAATGTAAAGATATAGACATCTATGGAACCAATATGTATAGAGGCGTTTCTTTCGGAGATGCGTTTTTACGTGTTAAAAATGAATTCGGAAAACCATTACTATTTACAGAATTTGGAGCCGATGCTTTCAATGAAATTACGGGTAAAGAAGATCAAGAAGCACAAACTTATTATTTACTAGGAAACTGGCAAGAAATTTATGAAAATGCAGCAGGAATGGGAAAAGCTGGTAACAGTATTGGCGGTTTTACTTTTCAGTTCAGTGATGGATGGTGGAAATACAAACAAAATGAAAATTTAGAAGTTCATGATGCTAATGCTTCTTGGAGTAATGGTGGTTACATAAAAGATTATGCAAAAGGCGAGAATAATATGAACGAAGAATGGTTTGGTATCAGTGCAAAAGGAACTCCAGATGCTAATGGATTGTATCAAGAATTTCCACGTTCTGCATATTACGCTTTGAAACAAGCTCATCAATTTAATCCTTATGACAGCTCATCATTGGTGAATTCTAACACCGTTAAAAATCACTTTAACCACATAAATATTGCAGATGCGCAACTTAGAGCTAGAGGCGACCAAGCTGCCTTAAAAGCAGAAAGCAGTGACAAGCTAAAAATAAGCAATTTAAGAGCTGATTTTAATACTTATAATACTGGAGGTAGTCTTATTACCACTCCAAAAGATAAAACTGATGGGTATAATTCTTACCCAAATCAACAAGGATTTGACCATACCCAATCGTATTACATTGGTGTAGAAGCGAATCCTACTTCTAATATGAGAGCCAATGTGAATGTAAATATTTTAGGAAATGTAGCGGAAAACCCTATTGACCAAATCTTTTATGAGAACAGAGGTAGAAGCGTAGAAGTTCTAAATGCAGATGGTACCACTACCCAAATGAAAGATCTGAACCGCGTACAAATTTATAGTGCGAGTTATCATTGGAATCATAAATGGTTTGACTTAGATGGATTCTACAGAACAGGGCATTATCATTGGGGTTACGAAGGAGATATTTTTGGATTGTATCCAGAAGCCAATTACGGACCTAACATTGATATTTACAACGGTGAAGCACCTTTCGGATTTGAATTTGCAGGTAAAAAAGCCATCAATGGATTAAAAATCGCTTTCGGTCCAGAATTATGGTGGGGCGCAAACCCAGCTGTTTTGGTAAAATATTCTAGAAAAGTAGGAAAATTTGATCTAACGGGAGTTTTCCATGAAGATTTAGACCAAAGAGGCACTACTCAGAGTTCATTTGCCATTCCGCAACCACAAACGAGAAGAGCAACGCTTGCCGTTCAAAGAAAATTTGGAAAATTAGGTATTGATTTAGGTGGAATTTGGGCTGGTCAACCTTTAAACGGTAGAACCTTCCAAATTTACAGAGATGGAAACGTTTATCAAGACCAAATCAATAACCAAGACAATTGGGGAGGAAAAGTAAAATTCACTTATGCAGGCGGAAGATTTAATTGGTATGCACAAGGTGCAGCAATGGGATTGGTTGCTAATGGTGGAGCAGATAATACTCAAACTTTTACTGGTTGGAGATTAAAAGACAGTGGAAGTGGTAACCAATATAATTTCTTGACTGGTTTTACTTTCAATATCGGAAATTTACAGATTGCGCCTAATTTCTTATGGCAAAAACCAATTGAAGGACCCGTTCCTTTTGGAACTCCAGCTCCGGGAAGACCTAGAAATATTTTAGAAGATCCATTTGTAGTAAGAGCCAACAGAGAACAAACTGCAGGAGAAATTTTATTCACGTATGATCCTACACCCGCTACTTGGATGTACAGTTGGGACAGTGATAAAACCGAAGATGCCAAATTTGCCATCAGTGCAGGATTTGTTTACAGACATTTACCAACTACACAAGACGCTGCTATAGGAATTTTACCAGACGGAAGAACCACTTTTGCTTTCCCTGGTGCTGCTCCAGCAAAAGATCTTTGGGAAGTGAACACGAGAATCGTTTCTAAACTCAATAATGATTTTGGAATTATTGCCAATATTTATGGAGGAACCGCTCAAGCCAATGGTAGCGATACTAGAACTGTAGAAAGAGTAGGACTAGACCTAAGAACAATTTATAAAAAGGTGAAATTTATTTCTGCTGTTAAATTCAATGATTGGGGACCTTACGATTATCATAGAGATTACAACTTAACTTTCCCAATGCAATTAATCGGTGATTTATCTTTTGAAATCGGAAAACCAGAATGGTGGATTTTGCCGGGAACTAGAATTGGTGTTCGTGGAACTTATAGAACTTTAGACCAATATTCTCCTAGATATGCACCTACTTATGCCATAGATGCCGCTGGAAATTGGGTAGCAGATCCTACTGCAATTGGTTTCCCAAATGGAAACGAGTGGGAAATCAGAACGTATATTCAAATCAACATAGGCAAATAATTTTATCAAAATGAAAAATATATTTACACATACATTCATTAAGCCATTTTTAGGAATTTCTTTGCTCCTTGCATTGGGCTGTCAAAGAGATCTAAATGACCTAGAGCCTGCTAGTTATTCTAAAAATCCAGATGTTTTCTTAGACACTTTTAGTGCAGGACTTAACTATGCCGCATTTGGCGGTTCAGATGTTAAAGCTTTCGATGTAGATACTCAAGTGAAGTATTCTGGAACTACCTCTATGAAAATTGCTGTTCCTGATTATGGAAGTCCAGAAGGAGCTTATGCTGGTGGAACATTTTTCACTTCTGTAGGAAGAGATTTATCCGATTACAATGCCTTAACATTTTGGGTAAAAGCCACTCAATCTGCTAATATAGACGTTTTAGGTTTTGGTAATGATTTAGGCGAAAATAAATATCAAGTTTCGCTTTCTGGAGTTGCCGTGAACACGAATTGGAAGAAAGTTATTATTCCTATTCCAGATGCTGCGAAACTAAAAATGGAAAGAGGAATGTTCTTCTATTCCGAAGGACCAGAAAATAATAAAGGTTACACTTTTTGGATTGACGAAGTAAAGTTTGAAAAAATAGGAACTATTTCTTATCAATCTGCAACAGTTTTAAATGGAGAAAACAAAACGGTGACTTCATTTGTAGGCGTAAAAAATGTATTAGATGGTTTAACTGCTCAGTTTAGTATGCCAAATGGAACTACACAAGCAGTTAACCTTACGCCTTATTATTTCAATTTTGCGAGTTCTAATCCTAGTGTAGCCACTGTAGATGGAGTAGGTAATGTGAATACAATAGCAGCAGGAAACTCTATCATTACCGCTTCTTTGGGAAATAATGTTGCTAAAGGAAGTCTTACCATTAATTCTAGTGGTGCCTATACGCATGCTCCAACTCCAACCCAAGATGCTTCTAAAGTTATTTCTTTGTTTAGTGACAAATATTCTAATGTTCCCGTAGATTATTATAATGGTTATTGGGCACCATATCAAACAACTCTCTCTTCAGATTTTGTGGTAGAAGGAGACCATGTACTAAATTATACTAATTTCAACTTTGTAGGCATGCAAATGAGTTCACCTCCAGTGAATGCAACCTTTATGTCACATTTGCATTTAGATATTTATTTACCAAATGCAATGCCAGCTGGAGCTAATCTTAAAATACAAGTTTTAGATTTCGGTGCCAATGGAGTTTATGGAGGAAATGATGACAAAACAGGCGAAACAACTATTACAGCTCCTACTTTACAAGGTCAAAAATGGGTGAGCCTAAATATTCCAATAACTGCGTTTGCTGGACTTACTTCTAAAGCACATATTGGTCAAGTAATTTTTGTAGGAACGAATATTTCTGGATTCTATGCAGATAATATTTATTTTTACAATGACGGAAGTATCATTACCCCAACTCCTACAGTAGCAGCACCAACACCTACTCATGCTGCTAATACTGTATTGTCAATTTTTAGTGATGCTTATACCAATGTTACAGGCACAAATTTTAATCCTAATTGGGGACAAGCTACCCAAGTGTCACAAGTATCAGTCTCTGGTAATAATACTCTAAAATACGCCGGACTCAACTATCAAGGAACACAGTTTGGTAGTAATCTTAATGTATCTTCTTATGGGTATTTACACATTGATTATTATTCTTCTAATTCTACTGCCCTTAATTTTTATTTAATCAGTTCAGGACCTGTAGAAAAAGCGTATTCTCTGTCTGTTCCTACAAGTTTGGGAACTAATAATAATGGTTGGAAAAGCATTGATATTCCATTGTCAGCCTTTTCACCTGTAGCGCTTAATAATCTTATTCAGTTTAAAGTAGATGGAAACGGAGATATTTTCTTTGATAATATTTATTTCCACAATTAAAATGATTCCTAATTTTTAAATTAAAATTTATGAAATTTTTCGAAATCAAAAATATTCAAAAACTAATTCTTACCAGTAGTTTAGGACTTTTTTTACTACCACTTATAAGTTGTGAAGAAGAAGCTGTACAAAATTTACCTACCCGAAATTGGGAACTTGTATGGAGCGACGAATTCGAAGGTAATGCAGGAACTTTACCAGACGCAAGTAAATGGACTTATGACATCGGAACAGGTACGAATGGTTGGGGAAACCAAGAACTCGAGTATTACACCAAAAGAACTGATAATGTAAAACTTGATGGCACAGGAAATCTAGTCATTACCGCCAAAAAAGAAAATTATTCTGGTTCTGCTTTTACTTCTGCAAGAATTAAAACTCAAGGTTTATTTTCTCAGACCTATGGTAAAATAGAAGCCAGAATTAAAACACCTTATGGACCTGGAATTTGGCCAGCATTTTGGATGCTCGGAGATGACATAGGCACTGTTGGTTGGCCACAATCTGGAGAAATAGACATTATGGAACTTAAAGGTAATATTCCAAATGTGGTCTACGGAACTTTACATGGTCCTGGCTATTCTGGTGGTGCTGCCAAAACCAAATCTTATGGTTTGCAAAATTCTAGATTTGACCAAGATTTTCATGTATTCGGTATTGAATGGAAAGAAAACCAAATCGACTTTTTTGTAGATGGATTTCTTTATCAAAGGGTTACACCAAAAGAGGTTACAGGAGAATGGGTCTATAATCATCCTTTTTTCTTAATTCTCAATGTAGCAGTAGGAGGGAATTTCGTGGGTTTTCCAACCGATGGAACTTCTTTTCCACAGAATATGTACATTGATTATGTACGTGTATACAAGGCTAAGTAAATTTTAATAATAACCAAAAATTTTTAATTATGAAAAAAATATCTATTTTTTTGATGTTTATGCTATCAGTGTTGGCTTTTTCGCAACCAAGCACTAATGCTCCAACTCCCACTCATGCATCTACAGATGTTATTTCTATTTTTAGTGATAGCTATACTAATGTAGCCACTAATTATAATCCATATTGGGGGCAATCGGGCACAGTTAATACCAATTTTGAGGCAGTTTCTGGTTCTGGAAATAAAATTTTAGTTTACTCTAATTTTAATTATCAAGGGACCGAAGTTTCAACCCAAAATGCTTCTGCAATGGAATATTTGCATATAGATGTTTGGACCAATAATGCAACCGTTCTTAAAGTTTCTCCTATTAATAATGGAACAGGAACAAATGAGAACTTAGTAGAGGTAACACTTGTTAATGGAGGATGGAGTAGCGTAGATATTCCTAAAAGTTCTTTTACAGGAATGACATGGGATTCAGTATTTCAATTCAAATTTGATGCACAATCAGGAACTACACCATGTACTGTATATTTAGACAATATTTATTTCTGGAAAACAGGCACTACGGCTTCTGCGGATGCTACTTTGAGTGATCTAAAAATTGATGGTGCTACCATTACAGGATTTAATGGAAGTGCAACCACTTATAACTATGGTGTTCCGGGAGGAAATCCTATTCCGCAGATTACAGCAGCTACAACTACTAATTCATCAGCTACAATAACTAGTATAACTCAAGCAAGTGCTATACCAGGAAATGCTACTGTATTGGTAACTGCAGCAGATGGAACAACAACTAAAACATATACTATTTCTTATTTTTATAATTCGCCAGCTACTGCAGCTCCTACACCAAGTCATTCTAATGTGGTGTCTTTATATAGCGGAGCCTACTCCAATATAAATGTTGACACATGGAATACAGGATGGAGCCAAGCATCTTATTCTGAAGTCAATATTGCTGGTAATGACACAAAAAAATATACAAGTCTAGGATTTAATGGAGTAGAAACTACAAGTAACCCAATAAATGCAGGAGGAATGTCTTATTTACATATGGACGTTTGGACTCCAAATATTACCACCCTTGGCTTGAAACTTGTAAGTTTCTTAGGAGATGGTTATGGTGGAGGAAATGGTGATTCTGAAGGTAATGTAAATGTAAACCTAACTAGTGGTGAGTGGAATCAATTGCATATACCATTATCAACTTTTACTTCTGCAGGATTAAGTAGCCTTAATGATTTACAACAATTTATTTTCACTAGTACTCCTTTTGGTAGCGGAATTTTGTTTATAGATAATGTATATTTTACTGCAGAAACATTAGGAGTTAAAGATATTAAAGCTAAAGAAAACTTCAGAGTCTATCCTAATCCTGTTCGTGCTGGTGAAATGATTAACGCTAATATTAATGTTAAAAGTTTAGAGATTTATAATTTAGCTGGTCAAAAAGTTAAAACCGTTATAGGTAAGACAATTAACAGTCAAGGCTTAGCTAAAGGAATTTATCTTATAAAAGCAACGAAAGATAACGGCGAAGTTTTAACTTCTAAACTTATCGTTAACTAAAGTTTTATTTCATGATGTATTTTAACGCTCGTTTTTACAATGAGCGTTTTTTTATATAAAAATCGTATATTTGGATTCCTAGATGTACAAGAGATACTTCACATATATTTTATTTCTTTTTTATATTTTTTCTGATGCGCAAGCCATTGCAGAAAAAGGGATTCCTTTTATTAAAAATTACCTTCCAGAAGACTATGGAAACCACGGTAAAATATGGGAAATAAAGTCCGCGCAGAATGGTCTCGTTTACATGGCTTCTGAAAACGGTTTATTAGAATTTGACGGTAAAAAATGGAACCGTTTCCGAGATTACAAAGGATACACTCGTTCGCTTTTTTTAGCCAATGATTCTACTATTTATACCGGTGCAGACATGGATTTTGGGATTTGGAGAAAAAATAAATTCCAAAAATTTGATTATCAATCGCTTTATCCTTACAACAGAAAAATCGGTGGCGTAAATTAAGAGTTCTGGGGAACTTACGCTTATCAAAATCAAATTGTTTTTGTTTCTCATCAGAACTTATATCAATATTCCAACAAGAAAATCACCAAAATTCCTGCTCCTGTTCGTTTTTTTGAAAGTTTTCAAGTAAAAGGCAGAATCTTTTTAGCCGATGAGAAAAAAGGTCTTTATGAATATGTGAATAACCAATTGGAGCTCTTGTTTTCTTATCCAAATGATAAAGATTTAGAAATTTCAGGGATTTATATTGAGCAAAACGGTACCATTATTATCGTGACGAGAAGTTCTGGAATTTACACCTTCCAAAACGGAAAATTACAAACCGTTACTCTAGAAATCAGTTCAGAAATTATCAAAAATAAGGTTTTTAGTTTCACTTATTTTGACGAAAAATATTGGGCTTTTGGTACGATTCTCAATGGTTTATACATTACAGACCATCAAGGAAAAATCATTCAGCATCTCAATAAAAATAAAGGAATGCCTAATAATACCATTCTAAGTTTGCATTATCAAAAAAATGGAAAAATATGGATGGGATTAGATTATGGCTTATCTTGTTCAGATATTAAAAATAATGTGACTTATTTTTATAACACCAATACTAATTTCGGAACTGGTTACACCGCTGCTTTAGAAGGGGATTCTTTTTATTTAGGAACTAATCAAGGACTATATAACGCTTCTTGGAACGCAATGGACAACAGCATAGATATCAATCCTTTCCGCATCATCAATGGAGCAGAAGGACAAGTCTGGACTTTGCAAAAAGTAGGCAATACCATTCTCTGCGGACATGACAGTGGTTTATTTGAAATAGAAAATGGTCAACTGAATAAAATCTACAATGAACCAGGCGTTATGAGTATTTTGTCTTATAGCGATGACATTTTACTTACCGGAAATTACAACGGAATTTCTATTTTCAAAAAAGAAGGCAACTCATGGAAATTCGTCAAAAAAATGAAGGTAATTCTTGGCGCCATTAACCAAATTGTGAAAGAAAACAATCGTACACTTTGGGTGAATATTCCTAATTATGGTTTTATACGATTTGTGATGGATGCCCAGTTTAATCCTATCAGCAAAACCATTATTAATCCTAAAATATTTAAAGGATATTTTCCTTATCTTTTTAAAGATCATTTGGGAATTCACATTCTCACCAATAAATCAGAGTATCTATTTAACAATACCACTCATCAGTTTGATTTAATAAAAGAACAAGTTCATCTAAAAAATATTAACAATAGATTTACAGGATTTTATCTTCCAGTCGCTATAAATTCTGATTACGGTTTTTACTCCATTCATAATGGTTTTGCCCTTGAAAAGACCATAAAACAAAAACAGAATTATCCTTTTTATTCAGAGTTGCTTTTCAGAAAAAGTCAAGCATTTAACAATCAAGAAATGATTGATTTATATAGAGGTTCAAAAATTCCATATCGTTTTAATAATGTGAAATTTTCTTTTGTACATCCTCATGAAGCGGCAGTGCAATATCAGTATTATTTAAAGGGGTTTTCTGAGGATTGGAGCAATTTTAGCGAACAAAATGAAATTGAGTTTTTAGGATTGAGAGAAGGAAATTATATTTTATTTGTAAAAGCTAAAAAAGGTGAGCAAATCTCTTCTGTAAAAAGTTTTTCGTTTACCATCAATGCACCTTGGTACAGAACTTACTGGAGTTACCTTTTCTATTTTCTTTTATTCTATGCCATTTATGTTATTCTAAAGAAAATTCACTACAAAAGATTGTCAAAACAGAAAAAAATATTTTTAGAAAAAGAGAAAAAAGCATTAGAAGAACAAGCAGAAAAACACCGTCAAGAAATGCTTTTAGAAAAACAAAAGCAACTGGAATTAGAGCAAAATAAACTCAAAGAAGAAATTAAAAATAAGACCATAGAACTCGCAACCAAAGCAAAAGATGACGATGACAAAAATAGAATTCTGCAAACCATTAATGAAAAAATAAGTGAAGCAGAAAGTAATCCCAATATTCTTAAATTAAAGTTAGGAGAAATCCGAAGAATGGTTCAAAGTTATCTAGAAACCGAAGATCATACCTTTGAAATTCAGATGGATGAATTGCATCAAGAGTTTTTCAAGGCCATGAAGAAAAGATTTCCCAATCTTTCTATCTATGACCTAAGATTGTGCGCATATCTTAAAATAGGCCTTAATTCTAAGAAAATGGCAGATATTTTTCAGGTTCTTCCATCGAGTATTAATGTGAGTCGCTCTAGATTAAGAAAAAAACTGAACTTATCACCAGACGAAGATTTGTATGAATTTTTGAATTCTATAGAATAATTTTAGAAAAGTTCACTGGATTTTCCTTACCTTTAATACAAAAAAATGAAAGCCTTTTTATCTTTTGTAGTTCTCATTTCATTTTTGGTTTCTTGCCAAAATAAATCCTCTGAAAAAGTATCAGAACGAATTAAAACAGATACTATTCTCCAAAAAAATGGTCAGGTTTTGAGTTATACCGTTTTTGATAAACAACTCTTTAAAATGAAGCGTGATCGCACTGTTTATAGTGATCCTTACCAAAAAAGAATTGCTAAACTCGTAGAATATTATCTGGATAAAAATAACCAAACTGGTGTACAATTTCAACTTAAAAATCCTGAAGCGAAGCTGGGCTATTCTGTAGAAGAAACCGATTGGGAAGGCATACTTTATACCCAAATTGGCCTTTTTACGATGGGAAAAACCAATATGAAAACTTTTCAATGGTTATTTTACAATGCAAAAACCCAAGAACTCTATGAGTTTGACGTTCCAAAAAATACACCTATCTTATTTAAGTACCGATAATTTTCACCTTTTCTATTCGTAACCTGTAGATATGAGGTTAATCAGTATATACTCATCGAAAGATTAATAAAATACTGGTAAAAAAATGTATATTTAGGACTTGAAATTCAGCTATTTTTGAGGGTAATTTCTCATTTGTGTTTTTCATACCAATTATCAATTATTTTAAAAACTAATCAACAAATTATCATGAAATGGCTCCATAAAAAGCTCGCATAAATTTTTATTTCTATCATTATTGCAATGGAATTTTCTTCCATTTTTACATCTAATAACCATTTTTATTTTTTATCACTTGAAATAAGTGTTTCCTTATGAAGTATTTTTATTCCTTAGTCCTCTTTTTTTCTTTGTTTGTTTCAAAAGAAACTTTTGCTCAAAATTCCCCAGAAATTTCTGTTCCTAAAATATATGATGATGCGAATGGTAAAATCATTACAAATCCTCGACTCATCGAAAGTATTATTGCCAAAAGGAAAAGTGCAATGGCTCAAGCGCAAAAAAAAATCTCTAAAACTAGCGCAGCACAAACTCCAGTAGAAATGTGTTCTAACGGAGGATTTGAGCAGCATGAAACTACCGCAGGAAATACTCATCTTAAACATTTTTTATATACTACAGGTGATCAATCAGGACCTACAGAATGTAAAGCCATTACCAATGTTGCTGATCAAAACATCAATATTTTTGATCCTAACAACACTAATATTATGGCGACTACGGTTCCTGCTAATTATATCGACAAATATATAGGTGATATTAAAGCATTTGACCAATATGCGCTAAAAGTGAATTACTCCGATTCGTACAGCATGAGTTCTTCTGTACAAGGAAAAAGATATAAAACGAATAATGAAAATTTCTTAAAATTTAATTTTAAAGTTGTTTTACAAACGGTTTATGATAGTGGTCACAAAGATAATCAGCCTTTCTTTAAAGCCAGAGTTCTCAATAAAAATAGGGAAGTAGTAAGTGAATTTTGTTTAACTGGTGACGAGAAGAACTGTATTTACACCAAAATTCCTGATGGTGGAAGTAGCTATGTAACTTTATATACCGCCAACTGGCAGTCTGGTATGCTTGATATTTCCGCGATTCCGAATAATGAAGAATTCACCGTTGAGTTTATCGCTTCAAGATGTGGTTTGATGGGACATTTTGGATATGCTTATATCGATGATATTTGTTTTTTGCATTCTAATGAAAATGTACAAGGTACTGTAGAACTAGACCCACTTAATAAAATCTGTCCTACTACTCCTGTAAGTGTTTGTGGAACTTATACCATTCCTAATTCTGGAGGGATAAGCGCTACGGTTAAAAAAATCACCTTAAATTTATACGATTCTACCAATAAAATCATCTATAGCTCCTCTGTTCCTAGTACACATGACCAAGTGAATAAGAAGTTTTGTTATAATCTCAATGCCTCTGATTTCCCTAATGTTACCAGTGCTAATTATAATGTAGGTGCAGTAGTAGAATATGATATTTCTGGAACAACTTGTAGTGGTACTAACTTTGGCTCTGCCAGTGATCCAGATGCTAATCCTGGTTGGGATATTTCGTTCATGAACTGTAGTTCAGACTGTACAATTGATCTTCAAACAGCAAAAATCTATAAATGTGATACCAATGGTGATGGCACAGAAGTATTTAATTTATCGGATTTAGAGAGTAATTTGGTTTCATCAACTTCGGGACTGAGTTTTAGCTACTTTAAAAATTACAATGATGCTTTTTCAAACATTAACAGTATAACCAATTACACCAGTTTTAATTCTCCTTCAGCTACTATCTATGTAAGAGTTAGTAAGAGTGAGAGTTGTTTTAAAATCATTCATGCCAATGTAGAGGTTAAAAACCCTACTGTAAATATTTCTGGGATACTTAATGTTTGTTCAGGAAGCACTGTTCTTACGGCATCTGCAGGAAGTTCATATCTATGGAATACTGGCGAAAAGACTCAAAGCATTACAGTAAACGCTATTGGTACTTATAATGTTACCGTAACCGATTCTTATGGATGTGTCAATACGGGAAGCGTAGTGATAGAGGCGTCTCAAACCGCAGTTTTGCCTACGTTAGAAGTGAAACAACCAAGCTGTAATAGTTCTACTGGTGAAATTAAAGTGACTTCGCCTGCCTCTGAATATAGTTTTGACAATGGAGTTACTTGGGTTAAGAACAATACATTATCTAATGTATATCCAGGAACCTATAAAGTGAAAATAAAAACGGTAAATGGTTGTATTTCTTACGCTCAACTTGTGACCATCGTCTTACCTGCTTCTACATATCCTAATTACACTTATAAAGAACCTCTTTTTTGCGGAGATAAAGGAAGTATTACCATTACTACACCCGCTGCTTATTATAGTTTTGATGGTGGCGCAACTTGGGGAACGAGTAATACACAAAATGGTTTAGATCCAGGTATTTATAAAATTATGACCAAAGATATTAATGGTTGTCTGTCTTATATTAATAATGTTTATATCTATGGTGTATCTCTAGGATATCCACAGTACACTTTTGTAAGACCAGCTTGTAATACCAAAGGTTCTATTACTATAGAAAATCAAGGAGATTTATATACGTTTGACGGAGGAACAACATGGGTTACCAGCAATACTCTTAGCAATCTTTCGCCGGGAACCTATTCTATTGCTTTTAAAAATAATTTAGGATGCTTATCAGACTATCAATATGTTTATTTGAATGATTATTCTGAGATGTATCCTGATTATGAAATTATACATCCTGTCTGTGGTATAGATGGTAGCATTATCATCAATACTCCAGGAAAAGAATTCAGTTTTGATGGTGGAGTTACTTGGTTGACGACTAACCAAAAAGATGATTTAAAACCGGGCAGTTATCAAATTCAGGTAAAAGATGAGAATGGATGTTTATCTCAAAAAAATTGGGTTTACATTAATACCCCATACTTAGACAGTCCTTATATTACTTTAGTTCAGCCTACTTGTACTACTAATGGAACTATCACCGTAAATACTTTAAATGATTTTTATAGTTTTGATGGAGGAGCCACATGGACTACTGTTAATCAGAAAAGTCTACCTCCTGGTTCTTATCAAGTACTCGTTAAAAATAATTTAGGGTGTGTCTCCCAGACCAATTATATTTATCTTAATAATCCTAACATTCCTTTAACTGATTATACCGTAGTTCAGCCTACCTGTGATACCAAAGGAAGTATCACTATCAATACTGTGGCCAAAGAATATAGCTTTGATGGTGGTAATACGTGGGGTACCAGCAACACCCTTAATAATTTAAATAGTTATAGTTCGTACTCACTGAGAATAAAATCTGCAGACGGTTGTATTTCAAACGATGTTTATGTACAAATTATGAATCCCAGATTGCCTAATCCTGATTATGAAGTCATTAATCCAAGTTGTGGCAATATAGGAAGTATAAAATTTAATACCGTTGCAGATTCTTATAGTATTGATGGTGGCTATACCTGGAGTACTAATCCCGTATTTAGTCCACTTAAAGAAGGTTATTATTATCTTGTAATTAAAAATAAAAATGGATGTTTATCAGAAACACAATTTGTTTATTTAGATTCTGAAAATTCATACATGCCAAAAGTTAACGTTACCCAACCTTCTTGTGGGACTAATGGTAGCATTATAATAGATACCGTTTCAGATTTTTATAGTATCAATGGAGGGTCTACTTGGGTCACAACCAATAGTTTTACTAATTTACCTGATGGTTATTATTACGTTCAAACAAAAGATAAAAACGGCTGTATTTCTAATCACAATACTGTATATCTAAAAGAATTTCATTTACCAGAACCTAAATTTACCTCTACGCAACCAACTTGTGGAGTAGGAGGTAGTATTACCTTTACGACTGTTTCTGATTTTTACAGCATAGATGGTGGTAATACTTGGAGTACCTCTAATACTTTTACCAATTTAAAAGCAGGATATTATAACCCAAGAATAAAAAATAGTTTAGGTTGTACCTCATATTATTCAAGTGTTTACCTCAATGAGTTTTATTTAGATAGACCAGATTATTCTGTAGTGCAACCTACTTGTGGAAATACAGGGTCTATTACCATTGCTACTGTTGCAGACCAATATAGTTTTGATGGAGGAAGCACATGGACTACTAACCCAAAATTAACCGGACTTAAAAATGGAAACTATTACCTCGTCATCAAAAATGCTAAAGGATGTACTTCCTATGCTTATGGATTGTATGTAAATATCATAGAATATTTTTTACCAAAACCTATAGTAAAAGTAGTTCAGCCTAGCTGTGGAAAAAGTGGAAGCATAAGCATCGGAACTTCAGCTTCCCAATATAGTTTTGATGGAGGAAAAACTTTTACAACGAATCCTATACTTACGGCACCTTCTCCTGGAAGTTATTCTATTGTTATCAAGAATGATTTAGGATGTGTGTCTTATCCTTATTATGTTTATATTAAAGAGTATTTTACACAATCTCCTAGAGTAAGTGTGGTACAACCTACTTGTAGTAGCCCTTACGGAACCATTTATATTAATACACCTGCAGACCAATACAGTTATGATAATGGAAAAACATGGACTACTGATAATAGCAAAGCCAATTTATCTGGTGGCTCTTATTATATTTTAACAAAAAATGCACAAGGTTGTATTTCAAATGCTTCTTATGCTTATGTAATCTCTCCACCTTCTATTCCTGCAGCACCTTTAGTTACAGTGAAACAGCCTTCGGCTTGTGGCGTTACAGATGGAAGTATTACCATTAATACCACTGCTTCCAGCTATAGTTTTAACGATGGTGCTAGTTGGTCTTCCGTCAATACCAAAACCAATTTAGGTGCAGGAACTTATATCATCAAAATAAAATCAAATTCTTACAGTTGTGAATCTCTCACCACTGTAGTCAATTTAGATTCTGGAGTTCTTATTGCTGCACCTACATATACTGCAACACAGCCTACCTGTAGTGTTTCTACGGGAAGTATCGCCATTACTTCTGATGGTGACAGTTATAGTTTTGACAATGGCTTGAGTTATATCTATGGAAATACTAAAACAGATTTACTTCCCGGAACTTATTACATTAAATACAGAAGTAAAAACGGATGTACTTCTGAAGCCGAAAAAGTAGTCATTCAGAAACCTTCAGATTTGCCAGCTCCACAATATACAGTGACTCAACCAGACTGTAGTAATCCTCTTGGAAGCATTACCATTACTACACCAGCAGCGCTCTATAGCTTTGACAAAGGCGTTACTTTCACTTCTTCTAATGAGGCTAAAAATCTTGGTCCTGGAACTTATGATTTGATGATTAAAGATGCTGCAGGATGTATTTCTTTCATTTCTTCTGTAACGGTTATTGCTAAACCCAATATAACAGAAACCCCAAAATTCATCGTAACTCATCCTACAGGATGTAGCTCTAATATGGGTTCTATTAAAATTACCACTACAGCTAATGAATATAGTTTTGATGATGGAAAAACTTGGGTAAATTCTTCTTCCATGTCATTGCCTAGTGGTAGTTATTATTTAAGAATAAAAATTGGTGCAGATTGTCCATCTGAAAAAGTTTTAGCAGTTATTAATGCTCCTTCAGATGCACCGAAGCCCCCAAAATATACGGTAAGTCAACCTTTGTCATGTACGAATGCATTTGGAAACATTACCATTACCGATTCTGCTGCTGAATACAGTTTTGATGATGGAAAGACCTATTCATCTAATTCTACATCAGGAAATTTAGCATCTGGAACTTATTTTATTAAAGTGAAAAATGCCATAGGTTGCGAATCTAATTCGGTGAGTGTCACTATTAATAAACCTACGGATTATCCACCATTGCCAACTGTTACTGTGCAACAAATTGATTGTTTAAATGCTAGTGCAAGTATTACAGTAACCAATTCTGGCGCAAAATTCAGTATTGACAACGGTCTCACTTGGCAGACTTCAAATATTTTTAAAAATCTGAGTCCTAATCAATACAAAGTTTTAATTCAAAACAGTAAAGGTTGTATTTCAGAAGTGACCGAAGTGACCATTGATACCTTTGTAAATCCAACGCCAAAACCAACAGCACCATCAAAACAAGAATTTTGTATTCAAGAGAATGCTAAAATTTCTAATCTTTTAGCCACCGGAAATCATCTTACTTGGTACGATTCTTTGACTGGAGGAAATGTTTTAAATGCGAATACTCTTTTGACTAACGCCAATACGTATTACGTTTCACAAAAAATAGGGGATTGCGAAGGAGAGAGAATTCCAGTTTCAGTAATTATTTTTCAAACTCCTGCGCCAACTTCTGATGCCCATCAAACTTTCTGTATTAGTGAAAATGCTAACCTGAGTAAAATTACTATTACAGGAAATCAAATAAAATGGTATGACGCCGTTTCTGGTGGAAATCTACTGTCTAGTTCTACCGTTTTAGAAGATGCTAAAACTTATTATGCTACTCAAACGCTCAATAATTGTGAAAGTGTGAGCAGAACTCCTGTTACGGTGAATTTAGTTGCGTCTACTATTGTGGCCAATGATTATCTGGAAAAACTCTGTGACTTAGGAAATGACAGAAAAGAAGTCATCAATCTTACCCAATATGAATCTAAACTTCTTGCGAATACTTCTGGATATCAATTCAAATATTATGATGCCAAAATGCAAGTCATCAATACGATTTCTACGTATTCCATCGCTTTAGGAAATACAGATATCTATGTTAATATTTCTACTTCTAAAGGCTGTGATAAAATGGTGAAACTTTCATTCATTTTGAATGAAGTTCCAACGGTGGAATTACCAAAAGAAATTGAAATTTGTTCTGCTAATGACATCACACTAGATGCAGGAAGTGGATATTCACAATACGAATGGACCTATAATGGTAAATTTTACAGTGACCAACAATGGATTAAGCCTACAAATACTGGAAATTATTCCGTAACTGTTACCAATGCTGCGGGTTGTAGTTTTAGAATTTCTACTCAAATTGTTTCCCCTATGATTCCAAAGATTGCCACTATCAATATTACGAATGCTAGCGCTATTATCGTCATGGAATCTAATAACGCTTATGAATATTCTTTAGATGGAATTCATTGGCAAAATAACAACCTATTTTCTAATTTAAATAATGGAGTACACTCTGTATATGTAAGAATTAAAGGTAAAATTTGCAGCATTACTCAAGGTTCTTTTACTATTTTTGATATTCCTCACGTTATTACTCCTAATGGTGACCATGTGAATGATACATGGAAAATAGATGGTATAGAAGTTTATAAAGGTTCTACTGTACAAGTATTTAATCGTCATGGTGAAATTGTGCTTCAAACAGTGATTGCCTCTTCATTTGAATGGAATGGAAAATTAGCAGGAAGACCTTTACCGACCGATAATTATTTCTATGTCATCAAACTATCAGATGGTAGAGTGCTCACAGGAAATTTATTGATTAAAAACAGAAATTAAAGATGAAAATCAAACAACTACAAAGCATTTTAGACCAGCAACCTTCTGTTTCTGGAAATACTTATTTTATCTTCATTGTTTGGGGAATATCTTGGTTATTTGCACTTGTCTTTTTACTCTTGGGAATTGGACTTTTGCTCGAAAGTTTGCTTCATTATAAAATATTTTTAGATACAGTCGCCCAAAAATTACATCTTGTGCTTACTAATGAACAGCGCTGGAACATTTCCACGAGTTTGGGATGGCTATCACTTATTCTCGCATTGGTTTTCGGAGCGATGATTTATATCTGCAAAATGGTTTTGGTGAGAAATCACTTCATTATTTTATTAGAAGAATGGCTCATTTCTGAAATTAAAGAAGTAAAAATAAATCGTAAAATTTCAAAAAAATAACTAAATTTACTCTTATAAATACCCAATTATGAACACTATTATTAAACTTATTATTACCGCTGTTGTGGCTTATTTATTGCCCAATGTTCTGAGTGGAGTACACGTTACTACTTTCTCAGCAGCGATTATTTTTGCTATTGTATTAGGTCTTTTGAATTTATTTGTAAAACCTATTTTGCATTTATTTTCTTTTCCGATTACGCTTTTAACTTTAGGATTATTTGCGTTGGTTATTAATGCCATCATTATGCTATTGGCAGACCGTTTTACAGATGGCATTCAGATTGATGGATTTTGGTGGGCACTTATTTTCAGTGTGGCTTTATCTATTATCACTTCTGTTTTAGAAAGTATTTTTATCAGTAAAGAATAAATTCATTTCATTTTAAATATGATTAAAACCTCAAGAAATTGAGGTTTTTTTTGTCTAAAAATTTTGAAAATCCTCTTCAAAATTCTGTAAAACATTTTATCTCTGGCTTTTACATCTTTACAAAAATTAAAAACAATCTATTAACCCTTTTAAAATGTAAAGCCATGAACAGAATATTTTTTATTTTATTATTTCTTATTTTCGGAAAATTAAGTGCTACCAATCCTGATGATCTTTTGGGAACTTGGATGAGCACAGATAATAGTGTAAAAGTAGAAGTATATAAAGTCAATAATCAATTTAAGGCCAAAGTTCTTTGGTTTAATCATCTTTTAAGCGAAAGCAAAACGCCCATGCATTTATCTTTGGACACGAACAATCCCAATCCTGCATTGAGAAATAGAAAAATTCTAGGCATGGAAATTTTAGATGGATTGCGCTATGATGCTCAAAAAAAAGAATGGGTTAATGGGAAAATTTATGACGCTTCTAGCGGTAGATATTGGAGTTCTTGTGCCAAGTTGCTTCAAAATGGAATCTTAAAAGTTCGCGGATTCTGGAAAGTAGAGTGGATAGGAAAATCTATATCTTTTAAAAAAGTAGCCTAAAAAAAGACCTCCTAAAATGGAGGCCACTGAAAAACTCTCCAT
>DITA01000150.1:0-14836 GCA_002422665.1 Flavobacteriales bacterium UBA6196 | reverse complement strand
TCGCAACGATTAAAAAACTGAAAACTGAAAACTTAAGTAAGAATGCTTGATTTTTCATGCTCTAAAATTAGAGCTTTTCAACCACTTATTCTATGACTGTAATCACAGTGTCTAGAAATAAATTTTACCATTTCTGATTTCTAACTTGCCATCTCTTTCCATTTTTTTAACGGTTCTGATGATGGTTTCGGTTCTGAGACCTGTCATATTCGAAAGTTCTTTTCGGGTGATGTCAATCAGAATTTTTTCTTCGCCACAGCTTTTTTGCTTTTTATAATCGCAGAGTTGGCTGAAAATTCTGTTCTCAGGATTTAGGAACACAATATTTTTAATAGAATTGCTTTTGCTAATGGATTTTTCGGCAATAGACTTGGTAAATTCTATGAGTAAGTCTGGTTTTTGTTTGAGATAATTGAGGAAATTATCTTTGTTGATTTTGTAAACTTCTGCACATTCTGAAGTCACCACTACATTTCCCGGAAAAGGTCTCTCTAAGAGAACAGCTGGCTCCCCGAAAAAACTTTGGTCAAACACTTTGTGTTGCAAAAATTCTTTTCCTTCTTCGGTAAAGTGAAAGACAGAAAGTTCTCCTTTTACCAAATAGTAAAAACATTGCGAATAATTTCCTTCGCTTTGGATAAGCTCATCTTTTTTGTATTTTTTTAACTCAGCATTTGTGTTAAAACTAAATTCTTGATCTATAATAAAACTCATCGCAAAAATATTTTACCTTCTGCAATTTACAAAATTTTAAATGACCTTTACTAAAGAATTTTAAAAAGACCATAACAGTCTTATTTTAAGATAAAAAAGCGCTCAATTCTACAAATTGAACGCCTTTTTAACAAAAATTTTAAAACAATTTCTTATCTCCAACCGCCACCTAACGCACGGTATAATTCTACTCCTGCTTGTAATTTGGTATATTGAGCATTGGCAATATTGATTTCGGCATTCAATTTATTCACGTTGGCATTCAGCACTTCTAAATAATTTGCCATTCCGTAATTCACCAATTCCTGAGAAAACTCTACGGATTTATCATACGCTGATAATTCTTTTTTCTTAAAAGCGATGAATTGGTCTTGCGCATTGTACATTTTCAACGCATCTGAAACTTCATTTCCCGCATTCAGAATTGTTTTTCTAAAATTTAGATAAGCTCTTTCCTGATTGGCCAAACTTACTTCGTAATTGGTTCTGATTTGTCTTTTATTCAAAATCGGTTGAGCCAATGCTACCAAAACATTGGCAAAAACAGAATTTCCACTGAATAATTTGTCAATATCTACCGATTGTACTCCTGTACTTCCTGTGATTCTAAGACTAGGATAAAACTGTGCTTTTGCAGCATTGGTGAGTTCAAAAGCATTGATGAGGTTAAATTCTGCCTGTTTTACATCTGGACGATTCGCCAAAAGCGCACTAGGATAACCTACATCTGTATTGAGCGCAAAATTCTGGGTACTGAGTGATGTTCTTTCGATTTCGTGAGAAGGCTCTCCCATTAACAAAGAAATGGTGTTCTCTAACATCTGAATTTGAACGTCTAAATTCACCAAAGAAGCTTCGGCATTATACACCAATGCTTCACTTTGTTGAACCGCCACTTCCGAAACAATTCCTGCTTCTTTTAAAGCTTTGGTGGTTTCTAAATTCTTTTTGCGAATTTCTATGGTATTGCTGAAAATTTTCTTCTGTTCATCAAAAGCTAAGAGTTGATAATACGCTGTCGCAATAGAAGCCACCAAATTGCTTTTTACATTTTGATGCGCTGCAACAGAACTCAGATATGCTGCATATTGCGCTTTTTCTTGCCCTTTTAGTTTTCCCCAAAGGTCGAGTTCCCAACCAAGATTTGCCGTAATATCAAATTGATTGATGTATCTTCTTTCTCCTACAATTTGTCCGAACTGTGTATTCAGCGAAGAAGTATTAAAAGAATAATCAGGTCCCACGGAAATGGTAGGTTGATACGCTGCTTTTGACTGTTTCAAATACGCTTCTGCGCTTGCAATATTTTGCAAAGCGATTCTGATGTCTAAATTATTCTCTAAAGCTTTGGCGATGTGTTTTTGCAAAACAGCATCGGTAAAAATTTCTTTCCAAGAGAGATTTGCCATGCTTAGACTGTCTTTTGGCAAGGCATCAGTTCTGAAAAGTTTTTCGTCTACCACATCGTTAGCTCTTTGGTAATTCTGTCTGGTGTGACAAGACACCACCAAAAAACTTACGAAAAATATAAGAATGATTTTATGGATTGTTATTTTCATAAACTTCGTTTTTAAATTATTCAGACAGATTTATTTCCAATTTTTTAGGCGGCGTGATTTTTTCTTGTAAATATTGGAAAATCACGAATAATACAGGAATTACCACCAATCCTAAAAATGTACCTATCAATAAACCTACTGCAGCACCCGTTGCAATCGAACGGTTTCCTACCGCACCAATTCCTGTTGCGAAAATAAGAGGCAATAAACCAAAAATAAACGCAAAAGAAGTCATTAAAATCGGTCTTAATCTCGCTTTTGCTGCATTGATAGCAGACATGACCAAGGTTTCACCGTGATGACGTCTTTGCACTGCAAATTCTACAATTAGAATGGCATTTTTCGCCAATAAACCTACCAACATGATTAGGGCAATCTGGAAGTAAATGTTGTTTTCTAAGCCTGCTAATTTTTGACCTAAAAACGCTCCCATTACTCCTAATGGAAGGGAAATAATCACAATTAACGGTAAGATATAACTTTCATATTGTGCGGCTAAAATGAAATATACAAATACTAAACTCAAGAGGAATATCAACAGCGTTTGAGAACCAGAAGCTAATTCTTCTCTTGACAAACCTGTAAATTCTACCTCGTAGTTTTGGTTGAGTGCACCATCTGCTACTTCCTGTACTGCTCTAATTGCGTCTCCGGTACTGTAACCCGGTGCATTAGAACCTGTAATTTTCACGGAAGTGAATAAGTTGTAACGGCTTACGGATTGTGGACCATAGGTTTTTTCTAAGGTTACAAACTGAGAAATCGGTGCCATTACTCCAGATTTGGTTTTTACGTATAAGGCATTTAAACTTTCAGGAGATTTTCTCGCATCTGGTAAGGCTTGCACCATCACTCTAAACTGTTTTCCATATTTGGTAAAATCTGCTGCATAAATTCCACCGATGTAGCCTTGCATGGTATTCAAAATATCTGTCACCGAAACGCCAGATTGCTCTGCTACTGGAACATTAATCGACATTTGATACTGAGGATACTTGGTATTAAAAGAAGTCTGCGCAAATTCAATTTCGGGTCTTTCTATGAGTTTCCCGATGAATTCTTGCGTTACTTTGTCTAAATCTGCATAATCACCACCCGATTTATCCAGTAAAACCGCTTCAAAACCTGCACTACTTCCAAAACCTGGAACAGAAGGCGGTTGGAAAAACACTACTTTCGCATCTGGAACCGTAGCTGCCATTCCGAAGAGTTTTTTGGTAATGTTTTCTATTTTTTCGTCGTCATTGGTTCTTTCTTCAAAAGGTTTTAGTCTGATGAATGCCAAACCATTATTGCTTCCGTTTCCTGATAAGAAACCTCTTCCCGTAGAAATGGTTACGTTTTTCACTCCCGGAATTTGTAAGGCTTTTTGTTGAATTGCCTTCAAAGCGTTATACGTTCTTTCCATAGAAGCTCCTGCAGGTAGTTGAACATCTGTAAAGATGATTCCGCGGTCTTCATTCGGAACGAAACCTTTTTTCATGGAAGCATTTGCCCACCATAAAATTCCCATGGTAATGGCAAAAATAATAACGGTCACTTTCTTGTGTCTGATGAGATATACAAAAGCTCTTCCATAACGGTCTGTAGATGCTTTGAAACCTGCATTAAATCTGTGGAAGAATTTTCCCATGGTGGTTTTTTCTTCGTATTCTTTATCGTGATGTTGAGGTTTTAAAAATAATGAACACAACACTGGACTCAATGTTAATGCATTAATTGCTGAGATTAAAATTGCAACGATTAAGGTAATCCCAAACTGTTTATAGAATACACCGGTAGGTCCTTCAATAAAAGTCACGGGAATGAAAACAGCAGCCATTACCAAAGTAATCGAGATAATTGCTCCTGTAATTTCGTGCATGGCTTCTATGGTTGCTTTTTTGGCATCGCTGATGCCGTGTTCCATTTTGGCGTGTACTGCTTCTACTACTACGATGGCATCATCAACCACAATCCCAATCGCTAACACCAAGGCAAAAAGCGTCAATAAATTCAATGAATATCCCAGAAGATTCAAAAAGAAAAACGCTCCAATAATCGATACGGGAACTGCAATTGCCGGAATCAATGTAGAACGGAAATCTTGCAAGAAAATAAATACTACGATGAATACCAAAATAAACGCTTCAATTAAGGTATGGACTACTTTTTCGATAGAGGCATCCAGAAATTCATTGGTGTCAAAGTTTACGGTATAGTGAATCCCTTCTGGGAAGTCGCTTTCGGCTGTTTTTAGATAAGCTTTGATATCGTTGATGATATCTTGTGCATTAGAACCCGGCGTTTGGAAAATCCCCATACTGATGGCTGGAGAATTTCCGTTTTCCCCTCTTCCTGTATAAGATTGCGCTGCCAATTCTACTTTAGCCACATCTTTCAGCATTAGGTTTTGTCCGTTTCCTAAAGATTTAATGATGATGTTATCATACTGTTCTTTGCTGTTGTATTTCCCAACGTATTTGATGATGTATTCAAAAGAACTTCCACTGTTTTGTCCGATAGAACCTGCTGCCGCTTCTCTACTCTGTTCGTTTATCGCTGCGGTAACATCTGTAGGATTCAGTCCATAAGCAGCTAGTTTATTTGGGTCTAGCCAAATTCTCATGGAATAATTTTTCCCACCCATTACGTTGGCATCACCTACTCCATTAATCCTTTTGATATTGGGAATGACATTGATATTCAAATAATTTTGAAGATAAACATCATCTATTTTTTTATTTTCTGAGTAAAAAGAGAGGTACATCAGCGCACTGGTCTGTTGTTTTTGTGTTACCACTCCAGAACGCGTTACTTCGCTTGGCAAAAGCGGTGTAGCTCTGGCTACTCTGTTCTGCACGTTTACCGCAGCAATATCTGGGTTTACTCCTTGTTTAAAAAATATCTGAATGTTCGCCGAACCATCATTTCCCGCAGAAGAAGTGATATAGCTCATTCCTTCCACCCCGTTGATTTGTTCTTCTAACGGCACTACTACACTTTTCATCACCGTTTCTGCATTGGCTCCTGTATAATTTGCCGATACACTTACCGTAGGCGGTGCAATATCTGGATATTGTGTCACGGGTAAAGCGACCAATCCCAGCACCCCTAAAATAACGATGAGAATAGAAATTACGGTTGATAAAACCGGTCTGTTGATGAAATTCTTTATCATTAGAAAAGCGGTTTTATAGATTGTACAATGCTATCAAATTTTGCAGGTTTTGGAATAATTGCTGTTCCTGGTTTTAGTCCGCCAATTCCTGCAGCTACTACTTTGTCACCTTTGTTTACACCAGATTTAATGATGACCATGTTATTAATTCTGTCTTGCACTTCAATGACTGTGTTTTTAGCGGTATCTTTTTCTACTTTGAATAGGTAAACCATGCCTTGCTGTTCATAGGTAGCACTTTCTGGAACCACTAAAGTATTGTCGTAGAATTTAGGAAATCTGATGGCTCCACTGTTTCCGTTGGTGAGTAATTTAGAAGGATTAGGGAAACCTACTCTGAACTGAATGGTTCCTGTAGCTGGGTCAATCTGGCCTGTTACCACTTCTATTTTTCCTTTTTCTGGATACAGACTTCCGTTGGCTAATTCTAGTTCTACGTTGGGTAGATTTTTGATTTTCTCAGGAACAGTAGCTCCGTAAGATTTTTCTAAGAAATCTAAATATTCTTTTTCATTCATTGAGAAATATGCATATACAGAACGGGTATCTGAAATGGTAGTGAGAGGTGTAGCATCAGAAGGGCCAACTAAACTTCCAACTCTCAGTGGCAGTTTCCCAACAATTCCTGAAATAGGCGCTCTGATGATAGAATAATTGATATTCGCCTGTACTGATTTATAATTGGCAGATGCCTGTTGCTGAGAAGCCATTGCTTGTGACAATTGCGCTTGTGCTCTTGCTAAATTTGCTAAAGCCGTCTGCAATTGTACGTTGCTGATGATATTTTTTTCAACGAGAGGTTTTAATTTATTTACTTCTACTTGCGCAGCATTTACAGCTGCTCTCGCCGCAGAGACATTGGCTTGTGCCGCAGTAATTCCAGATTTTGCAGCATCTGCATTTTCGCTTAGCATGTTGGTTTCTAGTCTGAACAGCGGTTGACCAGCGGTTACATATTGACCTTCATCTACTAAAACCTGAGTAATATATCCTTGAATTTTTGCACGAACATCATTATTTACTACTCCTTTTATCGCAGCAGGATAGACATCATATCCTGTTACGTTTCTAGTTTCTACACTGATTACGGGATAAGGTTTTGGACCGTCTTTTTTCTCTTCTTGCTTTTTACAAGAAATGACTGACAGTAGTGATAAGATGAGGAGCAAAAAAATATTTTTCATATGATTCAATTTTTTCATAATTTATAATTTGTCTAATGTTTCCTGAATATTGGCAATGTTTTTTTCTAACAGTGATTTATACAATATATAACGTTTGTCATACTCGGCATTGTCTACTCGAGTTCTTCTAAACTCACTTAATTGGTCTAAAATTTTTATCTCTCGTTTCATTCGCGTTACAATTTCTTCGAATCTGATATTGATAAATCCTTCATTAATGAGGAAATACCGCTTTCTTTCATCGATTTTATTGAGTGATTTGATGAGTTCTGCATTGAGCAAAAAATTAATGCTAGCAGAGATTGAACTTTTGCTCGCACAGAAAGTTTCTACCAATTCATCAAAGCATAAACCTTTTTTTTCGAAGTCGAAAGCAAGGTAAGCGTAAATTTTTGCAGAAAGTGGTGGCATATCAAAGAGTTGACCATAGAAATCTACTAATTCTTGATATACTTGAGGTTCTATTTGTAGGCTATTTTTCATTTAGAAATGAATTGAGGCGCTAATTTACCAATTAGTTCGGAACTAAACGAACTAAAATAGATAGATTTTATCAATTTTTTTTGATGAGGAGGGGATGAAGTTATGAGTTATGGGTTATGAATTGATGATACGAGATACGAGGTTCGGGGTGCGAGATGCGGGGTTTATTTGAGAATTTGAGGATGAATGACGAAGTAATGAAGTTATATAGTTATGAGGGATGAGGGATGAGGTGATGAGTTATGAGTTATGAATTATGAGCTATGGGTATGGGTATGGGTATTATAACAGAGTTCACAGAGATGAGTTGGAATGATTGTGTTTTTGAGCACACGAAGGAACATCTGAGAGTGTTCTGGGAAGTTCACTGATTTTTTTGTTTATGCATTAAAAAATAATCTTTTCCATTATGAAGAGATTCTTCACTACGCTGCGCTTCGTTCAGAATGAAAGAGTTCTGGTTTGTAGTCACGGATTAGAAAATCGCGCCATCGGGATGAGATACGAGATACGAGTTACGAGGTGAGAGTATTTCTATCACAAAGTTCAAATGATTGCGTTTTTGAGCACACTGAGGAACATCAGAGATGTTCTGGCAAGTACACAGGTTTTTCAGTTTATGTATGTAGAAAAGAACCTATTCTATTATAAAGAGATTCTTCACTTTGCTACGCTTCGTTCAGAATGACAGGGTTCTGTTTTGGAGTCACGGATTAAAAATTCGCGCCATCGGGGATGCCAAAAAAATTATCTGCTATGATGAATTTACAAAGCAAAACACAAAATGATTAAACCGAATTTTTTATAATTTTGAAATTAACTTAAGAAAATGAAAATCCTCTTCCTTTCCGATACCCATTCCCAACACCGCAAACTGAAAAATTTGCCGGAAGCAGATATGGTGATTCACGCCGGTGATGTTTCTAAAATAGGAAGAGACCACGAAGTGGAAGATTTTATGAGATGGTTCAGCGCTTTAGATTACAAATACAAAGTTTTCATAGCGGGGAATCACGATTTTTTCTTTCAAAATGAAACCACAAAAAGCATCGCAAGATTTTTAAATGGAAATACATTCTATTTATTTAATTCTACTATTGAAATAGAAGGTTTAAAAATTTGGGGTTCACCATTCACTCCAACTTTTTTTAACTGGGCGTTTAATCTTGACAGAGGAAAAGATATTCAACAAATTTGGAATGAAATTCCAAATGATACCGATATTTTGGTAACACACGGTCCACCTCTTGGTATTTTAGACCGAACTACAGACCAACTGAATGTTGGTTGTGAAAATCTGCTGAAAAAAGTCAAAAAGATTAAACCAAAATATCATTTGTTTGGTCATATTCACGAAGGATATGGAATTTTAAATACCGGTAAAACAACTTTCATTAATGGCAGTGTGCTTAATGAACATTATCAACTTGTCAATCAACCTTTTTTCTTTGATTTTTCAAAAAACCCTTACCCTAAAAGACTATATTTAGATGATGTAAGACCAACTCCGGAAGGTTTTGAACGCGCTTATGATTTTGAAGAATTTGTAAATTACATCTCACAAAATGGGCTTCCTGACTTCATCAGTTTTGACCACGATTTGGGTGAAGGGAAAACCGGTCTCGACTGTGCCAAGTTTTTGGTGGAATACTGCCTGGATAACCAAATTCATAAAATTAATTTCCAAGTTCACAGCCAGAATCCTGTTGGTAAGGAAAATATTGAATTTCTGCTTAAAAATTTCAACAAACACAATTAGAAAGACTTCTTTTGTCGCCTTCATAGGATAGATTTGAGGAATAATTTTCAAAAAAATTGAAATGCCCTTAATCGTTTCCATTGGTTTAAGACTGATTCAAATTTCTAAAAGTACTCCATTTATCCTTGAAATTTCTGATAATGCAGGGATTTCGTGGGAAATAAGATTTCCCGGCTCTAATGAAGTTGGGGAATTTATTGATATCTTTAGGCGTGGTGAGACGATATTTGCAACTACGACAAAAGGCAGGTTCAGATCGGTAGATGCAGGACAAAACTGGATGCAGATTTAGTTTCGAAAGAATTAATTTTCCCAAATCAGTTGCTGACATCTTGAATGAAAATTACTGTTTCTCTCTTCTTGGGTTAACGTTGGTGAAAATGGAATCTTATTACCATTGAGGTCTGCAATAAAACAAAGTTCATCGGAATCCGTTTCTGGATATTCCCAATAATTCAATGCAATTTTTGCTCTGCCGTTTTGCGGGTTAAACTCGCGGATTACCATATCTGAAATAAACGGAAAGAGTTCATTACCCTCAATATCAATAATGCCGAAAATAATCTTTTGGTAATCTTTTGTAAAATGTTTAAAATAATCTGAATAATAAATACCCTCATACTCCAATTGTACTTTATCGAAGAAAACATCCACTGTTTTTCCCGCGCAGTAATTTTCTCCTACAAACTCCAAATGGTCCCATTTGAAATCTATTATGATGTTTTCTTGATAGTCGATAAGACCGTATTTGTTATTTTTTGAGGCAATAATATATTTATCATTGAAACTAAAAATATCATCGTATTCCAATGGTAAAATCGTATTTCTGTTAATGTCCATCATTTCCCACTTTCCCTTAAGTGAAACGACTACTTTTGGATTCTTGGCTGATAAATCCCCAAAGAGTTGATCGTAGATAAATGGAAAAACCTCATCATTTTTACGGTCAAAAATTCCAAGTTTTCCTTCCTTTTTTGCAATACAATAGCCGTTTTCGAAAAATGGATACTGAATCATTTCATAATCATCCGGAATGACAAGATAACCTTCCTGATTAACAAAACCCCACCCATTATCAGTGCAAACCCAACCATAACCTTCTTCATCAAATTCGGTAACTTCTTCCCATTTTGTAGGATGAAACCCTCTTTCTTCGTAATCTCCTGCCAAATCATTGGCTTCCCAAGGATTGATTTTTTTCATTTTATAAATTTTCCAGGAAATAATTTCTCTTCTTTAATAAGCTTTCACCAGAATTAAAACCGCCTCTTTTATTACTTGGATGATAAATGATATAACTCGGGATATTTTTATACATTTTTTTTAAGATCAAAAAATTCTTTTCATCTTTTCTTAAAACACTATCTTTAATAGGATCAAATTTTATCTTTAACCACTTAGGTGCGTCTAATCCCATAAACAGAATATTTTTTGGTTTTACCAAATCAATAAACTCTTCAGTTTTATTAACACAAAAAGCAATCATTTCTTTACCATTATTTAATTTCTTCAGTTCAGAGATATTTGAAGTATTAAAATAGACAACATTCATTATCACAGAATTTTCTAATTTTTTACGCATTTCCGGATGCTCAAACATTTTTAAAATAGGCTTATTAATATGCCAATCTTTCGCAAATTCATTTTCAATATATTGATTACTATCATACCCTAAGTCTCCATCATCTCTAAACCCTTTTTCCTTAAAACTTTCAGAGTTAATATATTTTTTATTATTTCCAGGATTTGCCCCTATTAATAGTAGTTCTGGTTCAAAAATATCAGACCTTGATTGAAAAACATAAAAATCAGGATTGTTAGTATCTTGCGACGCCCAATTATGACAGACAATTGCAACCTCCTTCAACCACTTTTCTCTTCTCCTAAAAAATTCTTCTTTGTTATCCATAATATTTACTTTTCTACAAAGATAACCTATTAAAAAGACAAATCAAGTCGCTGAAAAAAGATTTATAAATGACTTCTTTTGGCTGATACCTCTTATAGTTTTGTAGTTTAAAATTAATTTATGGAACTACTGAAAAAAATTAGAAACCATTATTTTGAGGAGGTAACTGAAGATAATGAGACAGAAAAAATTATAATTAGAAAGAAGTTTTTAAGATTTTCTGGAACTATAATGCTACTGTTTTTCACTCTTTTATTTTCATTTTATTTATTTTGTTTGCTTCAAACAACATCAAATAATCAGTAAAAAGACATTTTTTGTCGTTTTACTACTTTATATTTGCTAAAATAAACGATATAGCAATGCTCGAAATTACTGCCGAAGAACTTAATAAATTCTCTAATTTAAATGATAAAGTCCGAAAAGTAGAAGTTCGTGCAAAAGATTATCTTTTACAACTTGAGCCATTATTGCAAAAACAAAAAAATGAAGGTTTAATTGATGATTTTGAGATTGTACCCCGGGTTTCTGTTTTCAGTTACGATGAAGATTACTGTAAATCCGAAAACATAGAGCTCGGAGATGAGATCATTACCGAAAAAGAAATCAGTTATATGCTTTCTGGGTTAACCAGTGACCTATTTTATTTGAATGGAAATGAATTTAAGGGAAGTAAAAATCACCCTTTTAAAGACCTGCATTTCGGTTATCTGATGCACTGCCTTGTGTTCCATTCGAAACTAGATTTTGACGACTTTATGCATATTGATGATGTTTGGCTTGAACTGGAAGTCAGACTGCAGTTTTTTACAGATAAAACACCTTTTAAATAAAGATATAATATGGCCAAAGAAGAACAAATGCTCCGCCTGCAATATATTCAGGATATTTTGCGAAGCAAAAAGGAAAAGGGCGCAAGTTATCAAGACATTAAATCCTATCTGGAAAAGAAATTTGAAGAGAAAGATTTGGGCGAACTAAAATTTACAGAGCGGACTTTTCAACGCGATAAAAAAGCCATTCTGAAAGTCACCGGGATTGAAATTTCCTACAGCCGTTCGCGAGATATTTATTATATTTCTGAAGAGGAACTGACCAACGCCGAAGAATCTGTTTTAGATAATTTGCTTTTGATAGAAGCTTACCGACAGACCAAAAGCAACTCGGACATTATGATTTTCGAACCCCGAAAAGCACGGGGTTTAAACCATCTCAATGGCATTATTCACGCTATACAGAACCGAAAAATATTAGGATTTACTTACCACAAATTCTGGACAGATGAAACTTCTGAACGGATTGTAGAACCTTATGCATTGAAAGAGTTTCAGCACCGTTGGTATCTGCTTGCAAACGAACATAAAAAAAGTGATTTTCTGGTAAAAACATTTGCTTTAGACCGTATTCAGAATTTAGATATTAAGAGTTCTTCATTTGTAAGACAAAAATTTGATCTGCGGAAAACATTTGAGAACTCTTTTGGCATTATGTCAACCGAAGGACAACAACCAATGGAAATTGTACTGTCTTTTACTTGGGAACAGGGCAATTATGCAAAGTCTTTACCCCTTCATCATTCACAGACGTTTGTAAAGGAAGAAAATGACAGGACATATTTTAAATATTTACTGGTTCCGACTTACGATTTTTTTCAGGAAATCCTTTGGCACGGACAGGCGGTAAAAGTAGAATATCCTGAAGTTTTAGTAAAACAAATAGAGTATGAACTTAAAGAATGCCTAAAGCAATATTAATAACCTTCATTCGGAATTGGTTATGCCGTGAAATTTTATATGGATGGACTGAAAGAAATTGAAAAGAAAAAAACAAATTGAAAAGAAACTAATGCCTCATGCTCATTATGTAACTTGCTGCGGACAGCGGTGGTTTTGGAACCTTGATGTTGTTATTAAGAAATGAACGTTTTAATGTGTTTAAGTGAACGGATTAAAAATCTGCACCATCGGGCTTGAAATTTATTTGAAGTCGTACAATTAAAAGATTGAAAAAATTATATAGTGTAAAATCACTTTTTCAGTTAGCTATTGCAGTAGAAAGTAAAGGCTTTATCTAATTAAATTAAATAAACTAAATTTGTAATTCTAATGTTTCATCTTTTTAAGATACAACGATAGAGTAAGTCCCACCACTCTGAAACGAGTGTTTTTTTTTTGCACTTTCTCTATCGTTGTATATAAAATTTTATATTGGCACTCAAACATAATAAAAAATTTGTATACCAAATATCTATAAATGTTACTAAATCAAATTAATCATTGAAAACTAAATTCTTAGATTATAATTTAAATAATCCTTTAGTTTCATTCTTATTCAATACAGGTATTATACTAATGGCATAACCACCTCCAGCAACTGATATTTGTTCTAATTTTGATTTATTTGTCACTATCACTTTACGAATACTGTAAGCTTGAGGATTTTTAATATAATCCGCATCTTTTGCATCAGAATAAATGGTTGCAATGTATTGTTTGCCTTTATCCAAGAAATCAAATGAAATTTTGGAAGTGAAAGGCTTGTACCCCGCTACATTCCCTACAAACCATTTGTCTGTACCTTTTGCCTTTCTGGCGACAGTAATGTATTGTCCTGGTTCAGCCTCAAGGTATTTGCTGTCATCCCAGTCTACCGCCACATCTTTGATGAACTGAAAAGCGTCCAAAAATTTCTCGTAATTCTCAGGGAAGTCAGCCGCCATTTGTAATGGGCTGTACATCGTTACATATAATGCCAATTGGTTGGCGATAGTCGCATTAACGTGGGAACCATTGGTAACATCCATTTGGAAAATCCCGGGTGTGTAGTCCATAGGTCCACCAATTAATCTGGTAAAAGGCAAGATTGTTACGTGGTTCGGGTTGTTTCTGTCACCACCAAAAGCCTGATATTCTGTTCCTCTTGCAGCTTCGTTCCCGATAAGATTTGGATACGTTCTCGCAATACCTGTTGGGCGAACAGCTTCGTGAGCATTGACCATAATTTTATAATCTGCCGCTTTTTCTATCGCATACTGAAAGTGGTTGTTCGTCCACTGGCTGTAGTGTGTTTCGCCTAAAGGTAGAATGTTTCCTACATAACCACTTTTTACGGCATCATAGCCGTATTTGTTCATTAACTTATAGGCTTCATCCAAGTGTCTTTCGTAATTTCTTACGGCTCCAGAAGTCTCGTGATGCATAATGAGTTTTACCCCTTTTGAATGGGCATAAGTATTAAGTGCAGCAATATCAAAGTCTGGATAAGGTGTTAAGAAATCAAAAACATAATCTTTGTCGTTCCCAAACCAATCTTCCCAGCCAGTATTCCAGCCCTCTACCAAAACGGCATCGAATCCGTTATTCGCAGCGAAATCAATATATCGTCTTACATTTGAGTTATTAGCACCGTGTTTTCCATTTGGTTTAGCTTTGGCATAATCGGTGATTCCTAATTGTACAGACGGAAACTCATCGGTATAAGCCCAACTGCTTTTCCCGGAAATCATTTCCCACCAAACTCCAACATATTTGGTTGGCTTAATCCACGATGTATCGGTGATTTTGCTAGGGTCATTCAGGTTATAAGTCATTCTAGATGCTAAGATCTTACGGGCATCATCGCTCACGATAATCGTCCTCCAAGGTGTGTGTCGTGGCGCTTGCATTTTACCTTTGTCGCCGTGAGAATCAGGTGTCAACCAGGATTCGAAAACCATATTTTTATCATCTAGATTCAAATGCATACAAGAATAATCAATCAAAGCCGCCTCGTGGATATTGATGTATATGCCATCCACAGTTTTTATCATCAATGAAGTCTGAACACCAGTTGGCGAAAATGAGGTTTGAGAAGCATTCCCCTTTTGATAAGCTTTATCCATTAGTCCTCGGATTTCGGAGAGTTTGGATGTTGTATAATTGTATTCCTGAGTATCATAATCTCCTGGAATCCAATAGGCAGTATGGTCTCCTGTCATTGCAAACTGGGTTTTTTCTTCTTTAATGGTAAAATAAACCAGATTTTTCTGTTGTGGAAACTCATAACGGAATCCCAAACCGTCATCAAACA
>DITA01000080.1:0-4069 GCA_002422665.1 Flavobacteriales bacterium UBA6196 | reverse complement strand
TTTCTGGTGTAGCAATAGGAGCAGTCGTACTCGTTTGATTATCAGTAGTTTTTACCGTTGTAGGTTCTGCTTTTTTAGAATTTAGTGGAGCGCCAACTGGAATATCACATCTGTGATTCGGTTGTCCGTGTGGTGGATTCATTCCCGGTGCAGTTGGTTGTGGTTGATTGACTGAAACTGTATTACTTTCTGGAGCAACAGGCGCAGAGTTGTTCATTATGATAGGCGCAGAATTCTGTGCATTTGTCACATTTGATGAATCAGAAGCACTTTTTTGCTCATAAGAAGCCAATTCAGGAGAAAGGGTTTCAGGAGTTTCATTTTTTTTCTGACAAGAAACCAAAGCGAACGCTATTAGAACTAAAGCTATTTTTTTCATACTTTTATTTAAATCAAAACGTTAATATTAATTGGATAACTTTTAGTGGTAAATCTAAGTAAAATTTAGATTTAAAATTTCATAAATTAGCAATACCATATTTTAAAAACGACCACCATGCTAGAAAACTCACAAATTACCTTTATTTCTGAAATTAAAACCAAGGTAAGAAACGCGCAATACGAAGCCATGAAAGCCGTAAACGTGGCTTTAATCAATTTGTATTGGGAAATTGGTAAGTCTATTGCAGAAAAACAATCCGAAAGTTGGGGCAAATCTATCGTTCCTACACTTTCTAAAGAATTACAAAATGAATTTCCAGGAGTTGGCGGTTTTTCTACAACTAATCTTTGGTTGATGGCGCAGTTTTATTCTGAATATCAATCTGTTGAAAATATCGCACCATTGGTACGAGAAATTAGTTGGAGTAAGCATATTTCAATTTTAAAAAAATGCAAAAACCCAAAAGAAAGAGAATTCTACATTTTGGCTACAAAAAAATTTGGGTGGACTAAAAACGTGCTGATTCATCAGATAGAAAATAAACCTCTCTAAAATTGCTTCTAAAGAGGTCAAAATATATGTTTTTGAAAACTATTTTCTAAAAAAAGGAGTTGTGCAACAAGCACCAATGTTAGCTGTAGTGTTATTTTGGATAAGCAATTACTTTATCTAATTCTATCGGATTATTATATTTACGGATAGAATTCTTTAGCTGTTCATCAATTTCTTTACTGTTTTTAGAATTTACAATAGTTCCATCATTCAAATATAATTGCTCCGAGTTTTCTGCACTATTTTTAATAAAATTTACTGGTGATTCATAATATTTGATTTTTGCTGTTTTATATTTTTCCCAAGTTATAGGAATACCCATTTTTTCAGACATTTCGATAAATTGGTTTTCTTCTTCTTTTATTTTTTCTGATCTCACTAATTCAAAATGATAATTCTTCTTGTCATCATAAATTTCAACAATCAGTCCTGGTAAACCGTGAAATTTATATGGTCCCTCTTGAAACGGAATTTCTTCAGCAAACCAAGCTGTCCAATTTCTTCCGCCCCAGGTTGTTATTGCTTTTTGCAAACTTAAATTTTTAACATTTTTCTTTTCTTGAGATAAATTCCATTTTTGAGTATCATTTGTTTGAAGTTGCAAAACCGTATTTTCTAATAAATCATATTGAAAAAACTCATTGTTGTTATTTTTATGAACGATAATATCCGAAGTATTGAGTTTCATCTCTTTCGGAAAAGGAATATTATTGGTAATTAGAGAATCTGCCACAAAAAAATCATACGTATAATATTTTGTTTCCTTTGTTCCGATGTCAAGAATATAATTCTCTTTCGTTGTTATGTTGGAAGTAGAGTCTTTTTTGTAAACTACATCATAAATAAAGCGGTGTGTTTGTGCTATTGAATAATTATTGAACACAATAATTAAAACCAAAGCAATAAAATTAGTTTTCATATTATTTTTCATTAATAAATTCTTGTTCTTCTTTTGTCAAAATAATTTCCCCTTTGTCATCACTTATTTTTAAATTATTCCAATATGCTTGGTTTATTTTCACAGGATTTTCCAAACCTTTTTTGTCTGTTTCTTGAAAGTTTTTAAAAATAATTTCTCTTTCTGAACTGTATTCAAAAGTTTCGGTATCGGTTATTGTCTTGAAACCTTGAGTTTTGAAAGATATTTTGGAAGGGAAATATTTCCCATCCTTTTTGTAATAATCAAACATAATAATTCCGTCACCTAATTGTCTGAAAAATATATTTCCATTTTCATCTTTCAGTTTTCTCGGTTCGAATTTGTTTTGAATAAAATCCAATTCAAAATGGGTAATTGCTCTATCTTTTTTGTTATAAATAAATTTCCCTGTGTATATTAGGGACGAATCAGATTTTATTGAATAAGATATTTCTTGTTCATCACCATTTTCATACACCAATCTTCCGCTTTTTTTGGCATTCTTGATTTTAGAAAGTCCGTAAGTTCTCCATAATTCATAACTCAAAAACATATCACCAATATTATCGTGTGAAATTTCCGGTTTTTTTTCTCTTACTTTATTTTTGGAAGGTTTTGATTTTAAGAAGCGTAAGTCATCAATTTGTATTTGAACAAACCTATCAAATTTATCATTAAAAGCATCTTTTGCATTATATTCTCCATCTCTACTCCAGAACTTTCCATCGGCAATCATTAAAAGTTTTAAATCATTATTTTCGTGCGATTTTTGCTTAATCGTTACATTATAAATGATGGGTTTATTATAATAGATATCGGAATAATTGTTTGCAACGTCTTTTAGAATCTTTTGAAAATCAATTGAAACAATTTTTACTTCGTCAATTTCTTTGTAAATCGGTTTTAATTTTAAAATTGGTTTAAAATCATTTCCTTTTAATGTTTCATATCCTGAAGCAGAGATTTCCAAATTCTTGGAATTTTTTAGCAGGCTATATCCTTCATCATTTGTATAATAAATATTTCCTTCCGAGATAATCCGTGCATTAGGAATCGGTTGAGAAGTTTCAGCGTCCACAATTTGTGTTTTTTGAGCCAAGAAAATAGAACTGTAAAAAAGAAACAAAAGAATAATTTTTCTTTTCATATAAATGATTTTTTTGATTGCGTAAAGTAATGTTATTTATCGTATACAATCTTAATTTTACACCTTAATGTTTTTATAAATTTTGTTATGGAAACGTTAAATATCGGGATTTTTGGGAACATTACAGCTAACGGTTCGGCGGATTTGCGAAGTACCGAGAAGGAAGTTTACTTCCGTTCGTGAGATTTTGCAAATTCATAGTGTATGTTGCATATACTCAAATATACTAAAACTTTTATAAATACCATATTTTACAACATGAAAAAACACCATTATAAGCGCTCTAAATTTTAATATTTTAAAAACAAACCTCGCTTAAAAGTACTTAAACGAGGTTGAAATATTATGTTTTTAAAAACTATTTTCAAAAAAAGGAGTTGTGCAACAGTTACCTATGTTACCTGCAGTGCTTTTAATAATTTTCAGAATAATATTTTTCTACCATTGAATCAACTTGTTTTTTAGTAAATTTTGAATTTTCACTTCTCCAATATGCAATAGAATAGGCTTCTGTTACAAATTTGTCATAATTTTTGGATTCCTCATTTAGAAATCCTTTTTGATTTTTATCAGCAAGTATTCCATCAATTTTTAGATTTAAAGTTCCATTATTTGTTTCAATTTTAGCATCATATTTAAAATCAATTGAATTTGTGTAAAAACCAAGTTTTTTTCCTTTTAGTTCATAAATCTTATTTTCTTTAAAACTTTTTTGAAGATAATTCCAATCTTTGTCAGTTAAGTAAAATTTGGTTTTAGTATCGTTTTCAAATAGATTATAATGTGTAAAAAAATTATTTTTAAAGTCAATAACACCATTTGGACTTTTCAATAGAATATTCTTTTCAATAATTTTATTTTGATTACAGGAAACTGCAAATAGAAATAATAATAAAATTTCAATTTTTTTCATTTTTAGACAGCATTGGTTTGAAGCATTGCAGGTAACGGTTCGGCGGATTTGCGAAGTCCAGAGAATGAAGTTTACTTCCGTTCTTGGGATTTTGCACACCACCAAATATACAAAAGTATTCTTAATACTCAATGTCTTGTCCTGAAATAGCTATAC
>DITA01000113.1:0-10094 GCA_002422665.1 Flavobacteriales bacterium UBA6196 | reverse complement strand
TATTAGAACTCATTTGCGCAGTTAGAATAAAACTCTGTGAATTGTCACAAATTCCAGTGGTGAAAAGATTTCCTAAAGTAGCAGTGATAGATGTAGATGGACCACAGGGAGAAAAACTAATATCATCTATTGCCAAGTCATTTCCGTTTCCTCCAGGAGCATTATTAATTAAAACTACATCTACATCAGAGGAAGAAGGGTCTGATTTAAAATCTAAATAGTAATTCTTCCAAACTTCGCCTACTTCTTGAGGCAAATCTCCCGTAGAAACAGAGCCTAAAATAACTCCAGAAGTACTTCTGATTTGAAAAGTAACATTAGGCTTTATCATGTTACTTCCCGCTCTATGGATGTTTAAAATCCATGCAGAAAATCTATAAATTTGATTGGAACATAAATTAGAAACTCTTCTTCTGTAAAATTCACCAGGCGTGTAATCTGCATTTACTACCAACATATTTCCATAAGTTCCAGACGGATCATTAGTATGATCTAATGATTTTTGCCAGCCCCAAGGTAAATATTCCGTAGTATTAGAAATGGTATAATAACCATCATTGGGTGGCATTACTGATGAATAAATATAATTGGTAAATGCTGGAGAAACCAACGCTGAAGAAACCGTCTGATAAGAATTATTTACCCTCCCAAAATCTTCTACAAAAATTGGTGCTCCGAAAGAACCTCCACATGTTTGAGAAATTACCCTTACTGAAAAACAAAGAATTAGAAATAAAAGGAATTTAAAGTATTTTTTTTTCACAAAACCTCAATTTTTTGGAAGGATAAAATTAGGGATTTAAAATTAAAAATCCCGAAATAATTTCGGGATTAAAAAGTTGATTTTTATGATTTCTTTTTTGCTTTTATCATCATTTCCAGCATATCCCACATTTCTTGTGGAATTTGTTCTAGCATATTAAATTCTCCAGCACCTTGCAACCATTCTCCACCATCGATGGTTACTACTTCTCCGTTAATGTACGCTGAATAATCAGAAACCAAATACGCCGCTAAGTTTGCCAATTCTTGATGTTCTCCTACTCTTCTCAATGGTACTTTTTTTCTCATGTCAAATTTTTCGGCTAAATCTCCCGGCAATAATCTTTCCCATGCTCCTTTTGTAGGAAATGGTCCCGGCGCAATTGCATTAAAACGAATATTATATTTCGCCCACTCTACAGCTAAACTTCTTGTCATCGCTAAAACTCCTGCTTTTGCACAAGCTGAAGGAACTACATAAGCAGAACCCGTCCACGAATAAGTGGTAACAATATTAAGCACAGTTCCCGGAATTTTATTGTCTATCCAATATTTTCCTACAGAAAGTGTACAGTTTTTGGTTCCTTTCAAAACAATATCCAAGATAGAATCAAAAGCAGAATGCGTCAATCTTTCGGTGGGTGAAATAAAATTTCCTGCAGCATTATTGAGCAAAATATCTATTCTACCAAATTCTTTTATCGCAGCTTCTTTCATGGCTTCTACTTCGTCCCAATTTCTTACATCACAAGAAACACAAAGTACTTTTCCACCAGTTTCTGCTTCTAATTCTGCGGCAGTTCCTTGTAATTTTTCTAAATTTCTAGAAGTAATTACTACTTTAGCTCCTAATTGAAGAAAATATTTAGTCATGGCTTTTCCCAAACCACTTCCACCACCAGTAACGATGGCTACTTTATCTTTTAATGCGTTCTCTTGAAGCATAGGTTGTGTATACATATTCATGACAAGTCTTGTTTAAAATTAATGCTTAAAAGTAAGCATTTATAGAATTCCGAGAAAAAAATCTGTTATGTAAAGAAGATGATTCACAAAAAAAGACCGCAAAATTGCGGTCTTTTCTTAAAATATTTTGAAAAATTTCTAGTATCCGAAAATTTCTTCTAAAGAAAGTTTTTTCACTTCTCCAAGTTTTTTCATATCGTCCATAGAAACTCTTTTTTCTGAAGCTACAATTGCATACGTGTAAGGTTTTCCTGAGAAATAATTCTGGTGGAATTTCTTAACATCTGCCATCGTAATTTTATCTACCGTTTCGTACATTTTCTTTCTAATGTCATCAGTAAGACCTAAATTTTTAGCATTCAAATAATTGTAAATGATACCATCTTGAGTAATTCTCTCTGTTTGAATATCTTTTTTCACTTGATTTTTAGCCAATTCTAAATTTTTAGGCAATTCTGGCATTTTGGTTAGCAATTCATTCATAGCAACCGTAGCATCGTTAAATTTATCTGCTTGAGAACCTACATAACCTAATAAATAGTAATCTTGGTCTTTTTTCTGTGGTTGCACATAATATCCGTAAGTACTGTAAGCCAAAGCTTTACTTTCTCTAATCGTTTGGAATACTAAACTTCCCATACCTCCACCGAAATAGTTATTGAACACATTAACCATTGTGGTTTTTTCTGGGTTGTAAGTTTCTGTATTTCTAATCCATCTGGTTTCTGCCTGAACCATATCATAATCTGCAAAAAGCACTTGGTTTTTAGCAGGAACTTCTTGTTTGAAAGTTTTTGCTGGAGCTGCTACCGCAAAATTTGCAGGAACTTGGTGCAATGTTTTCAACTGAGAAACAACGTTATAAACAGGAGTTGGTCCGTAATAAATTACCGTTTGCTCATAATTATTTAGGTTTTTAATTCTGTCTACTAATTCTTGAGCAGTTACAGCATTCAGTTCTTCATTGGTCAAAACATTGTTGAATTTATTTTCTGAACCATAAAGCGCATAACTTGTTAAACCTTGTAAAATAGCTCCTTTATTTGCTTTTGCATCTTTTCTGGCTTTATTTAGTCTTGCTTTAAGTGCTGCCAAAGCTTTGTCATCTGCTTTTACATTATTTACCACTTCTTCGTACAATTTCACTGCATTTTCGAAGTTTTCTTGCAAACCTTCAATGTTTACCGTAGTGTATTCTTCTCCTGTAGAAACATTGAAACTACATGCAATTTTGTAGAATGCTTTAGAAATTTCTTCGGCAGTCATTTTATCAGTTCCTAAAAACTGAATGTATTGAGAAGCTAAACCTTGTTTTTTATCATTCAAAGAACCGATTTTGTAACGGTAGCTTAATCTGAAAATATCATTGTCTTTGTTCGGAACGTAAAGCACTTCTGCTTTTCCTAATTTAGATTTCTGAATATCTTTTTTGTAATCTAAGAAAACTGGTTTCGCAGCAGTTGCAGGCATTTCATTTATTGTTTTCACAAATGCCGATTGCTTATCTGGATTGGTTTCTACTGGTGTAATTGATGGTTTTTCAATTTTTACAGTCGCAGGAGATTCTCCTTTTCTTTTCAAAACAGCTACATAATTGTCACCAAAATATTTATTGGCAAAAGCTACGATGTCTTCTTTTTTAATTTTAGACAAATCATTTACATACGCAACTTGGTCTCTCCAATCTAATTCAGAAGTGAATGCATCCATCAAAACACTAGCTCTATCACCGTATTTTTCGGTTTCGTAGATTTTGTTTTTCTTGATGTTATTGATGATAGAAGTGATAAGTTGGTCATCAAAATTTCCTTTTTTAAGGTTTTCGATTTCGTTTAATACCAAAGCTTTTACATCTTCTAAACTTTGACCAGAAGTTGGCGCAGCCGAAAGATATAAAATTCCGTAATCAATCAATGAATAAGTGAAAGCTGAAGCTCTCAATAATTTTTGTTTTTTAACCAAGTTCAAATCTAACAAACCTGCTCTTCCGTTGGTTAAAATTTGCCCAACTAAATCTGCCAATAAAGCATCTTTATCTTTATTTCCTGGTAATCTGTAACCGATGGTTAAATTTTCAGCATCTGGACCTACAATTTCTTTTACAATTGGAGCTGTAATTGCATCTTCTGGTTGGAAAGTGTATTTATCAAATGGTTTTGGTTGCATGTAAGAAAACGCTTTGTCCACTTTTGCAATCACCTCATCTGGATTGAAGTCACCAGAAAGGATGATTCCCATATTATTAGGAACGTAATATTTATTAAAATACTTTCTAATTTCTATTAACGAAGGATTTTTAAGGTGTTCTACTGTACCAATAGTTGTTTGTAATCCGTAGTTATGCTTTTGGAAAAGATTAGAAAATAAAGTTTCAGAAACTTTTCTTCCGTCATTATCTAGCGTTCTATTTTTTTCTTCGTAAACCGCTTCTAATTCAGTGTGGAAAATTCTCAAAACTGGATTTCTGAATCTTTCTGCTTGTACTGCTAAATATTTATCTAAAGAAGCACTAGGAACATCATCTGTATAAACGGTTTGTTCAAAACTTGTAAAAGCATTGGTTCCTTGAGCGCCCATTGCAGACATCATTTTGTCGTACTCGTTTGCAATAGCATATTTTGCAGCAACTCCAGAAACAGAATCTATTTTTTTATAAATGGCTTTTCTTTGAACTTCGTCTTTAGTAGAGTTATACTGTTCGTATAATGCGTCTATTTTTTCTAATTCTACTTTTTCTTTAGACCAATCTAATGAACCGTATTTATCAGTTCCTTTGAATAACATGTGCTCTAAATAATGCGCCAAACCAGTATTGGTTGCAGGGTCTGTTTTACTTCCTGCTTTGATGGCAACATACGCTTGGATTCTAGGATCCTTATTCGTAGGACTTAAAATAACTGTTAAACCATTCTTCAAAGTGTAAAAACGAGCTTTCGCAGGGTCATTGGTTACATATTTATAGGTGTAACCGCCACTCGAAGCTTCTTTCCACTGAAACTGGTTTTGGGCAAAAGCAACTACAGAAACTAAGACTGCAGCAAATGCCAAAGTAAGCTTTCTAATCATATTGAATTTATTTTTCTCTATTAGACGCAAAAATTGTAAAAATGTTTCTTAAACATTCTTATTTTTTAAAAAGAAATGATTTTAGCGTTCAAAAAGCAATCTTTCCCCGTGTTTTTCAGGAGAAACTTTGCCATTTTCGAAAGCGAGAAAACCATTAACGAAAGTATGTGTAATTTCTGAATAAAAAGTCTCGTTTTCTAGCGGACTCCAACCACATTTTGAAAGAATTTTTTCTTTTGAAACCGTAATTTCTGCATTTGGATTAATGAGAACCAAATCTGCTTTGTAACCTTCTTTTACATAACCTCTTTTTTCAATTTCAAATAAAATGGCAGGATTATGAGACATTTTTTCAACTACTTTTTCTAAAGTAATCTTTCCTTTTTTGAAATATTCAAACATTACTGGTAAAGAATATTGAACCAAAGGCGCACCTGAAGGACAGCTCAAATATTTGTTAGATTTTTCTTCTAAAGTATGAGGAGCGTGATCGGTTGCAATCACATCTATTCTATCATCTAAAAGCGCTTCCCAAAGTCCATTTTTATCCGTTTCGGTTTTTACTGCAGGATTCCATTTGATGAGAGAACCTTTGGTTTCATAATCTTCATTGGTGAAATGAAGGTGGTGAACGCAAACTTCCGCTGTGATTTTCTTTTCTTTCAGAGGAATATCATTTCTAAAAAGTTCTGTTTCTTTGGCTGTGGAAAGATGATAGATATGCAATCTAGCTCCCGTTTTCTTTGCTAATTCTACCGCTTTTGAACTCGACAAGTAACACGCTTCTTCGCTTCTAATGAGATGATGAAACTTCACAGGAATATCTTCACCGTATTTTTCTTTGTAAATTTCTGTGTTTTTGCGAATTGTAGTTTCGTCTTCACAGTGAACGCAAATTGGCATTTTAACTTTGCTGAAAATTTCTTCTAAAATTTCAGGATTATCTACCAACATATTTCCAGTGGAAGAACCGAGAAAAAGTTTGATGGCAGCAACATTTTTAGGATTTGTTTTAAGAACTTCTTCTAAATTATCATTGGTTCCGCCCATCGAAAAAGAATAATTGGCGTATGATTTTTCGGAAGCGATTTTGTATTTTTCTTCTAAAAGCTCTTGCGTTACCGCATTCGGAACGGTGTTCGGTTGTTCTATAAAACTGGTAACTCCACCTGCAATTGCTGCTTTTGATTCGCTTTCTATATCGCCTTTATGCGTTAAACCAGGCTCACGAAAATGCACTTGATCGTCTATCACACCCGGAATAAGAAAAGAATTTTTGGCGTCAATAATTTTATCTGCATTTTCTTCGGAAATAGTTGAGGAAATTTTTGCAATCAAATCATTTTCAATCAATACATCAGATTTAAAAATCTTTCCTTCATTTACAATTTGAGCGTTTTTGATTAAGGTTTTCATTTTACTTTTAGATTTTTACAAATTTAATTTAACTTTTGAGGAAAGCCAAAGAAATTTAGGTTTTTAATACCCAATTAACACTTCAATAAATTGATTTCTAAAAATTGTAAAATCCAAAATATTAAATCTCAAATCTTATCTTTACTTTTGCATTCTAAAAACGCTAAAAAATTGTATAAAAAACTATTCGGACAAACCGCCATTTATGGCTTAAGTTCAGTATTAGTAAGGATTTTTCCTTTTCTTATCGCTCCTATCGTTACACGAGCATTTGGGCCAGCTGCATCTTCACCATTTGTAGATTGGTACTCTATTGCTGGGGTTATTACGGTTTTTTTAACGCACGGAATGGAAACTTCGTTTTTTCGTTTTGCGCAAGAAGATGATATTGACAAAAAAACCTTAATCTCTACTACTGCACTTAGCATTCTTTCTGTAGGGTTCATTTATTTGATTTTAGGTTATGTTTTCAGACAAGAATTAGCGAACGCTTTTGAAACGCCAGACCAAGTGAATTTTTTGGTCATTTTCTTATTTATTTTATCTTTTGATGCGTTTTCTACTATTCCTTCAGCAGTTTTAAGATTAGAAGGAAGACCTATTCAATATATGCTTTCTAAAGTAATCGGTTCATTGGTTTACTTTTTTTTAGTGGTATTTTTCATCAAATGGTTGCCTAAATTTCCAGACGGAATTCTTGGGTTAAAATACAATCCAGAAATTGGGGTAGGTTACGTTTTTATTGCCAATTTGGTTCAGAGTATTGTGACTTTAGCGATTGTTGGCAAAGAGTTTGTGAATTTCAGCATCAAAAAATTTGATTTTCAACTTTGGAAAAGAATTATGAATTATTCTTGGCCAGTAATGATTGCAGGTTTGGCTGGAATTGTAAACCAAACTCTTGATAGGCAGTTCCTTAAATACTTACTTCCAGATAAAGAAGCACGTCATCAGATTGGAGTTTATGGTGCTGTTTACAAAATAGCCACCTTCATTACAGTTTTCAGACAGGCTTATCAATTAGGCATTGAGCCTTATTTTTTCAGCAGTTTCAAAGATAAAAACAATCATAAAACCTATGCAGTTTTAATGGACGTTTTCGTGATTTGTAATTGTTTAATTTACATGGGATTGATGGTAAACCTTCAATGGATTTCTGAAAAATATTTGAGAAATCCGCTTTATTATGAAGGCATAGAAATCATTCCGATGGTGATGTTAGGAGCTTTATTTTTAGGGATTTACCTTAACCTTTCTATTTGGTACAAACTTTCAGACCAAACCAGAGTCGGTTTATATATTTCTATCATCGGAGCAGCAATTACAGTGCTCATTAACGTACTTTTTATTCCAGAATATGGATATTGGGCAAGTGCAACTGCTGCATTAGTAACGTTTACGACTATGATGGTAATTTCTTACATTTGGGGAAGAATAAAATATCCTATTCCTTATAACACGGGAAAAGTAATCCTTTATCTCGTCATTTCGGTTTCACTTTCTATGATTTCGTTTTACTATTTTAGAACCAATTATATTGTAGGAAACTTATTTTTAGCATTATTCATCGGTTTTGTAGCCTTTAAGGAACAAGCAATTATCAAAAGAATTTTAAAAAGATGACCATAAAAGTAATCAACAAATCAAAACACGCTTTACCAAAATACCAAACTGCACTTTCTGCAGGAATGGATTTATATGCTAATATTTCTGAACCCATCACGCTGAAATCTTTAGAGAGAAGATTAATCAGCACAGGATTATTCATTTCATTACCAGAAGGTTACGAAGCACAAGTAAGACCTAGAAGTGGTCTTGCCCTAAAAAACGGAATTACAGTTCTGAATACTCCAGGAACAATAGACGCTGATTATCGTGGAGAAATTGGAGTAATTTTAGTAAATTTATCGGCCGAAGAATTTACCATCAATGATGGCGATAGAATCGCTCAAATGGTAATTGCTAAACACGAAACCGCAATTTGGGAAGAAGTAGACACTTTAGAAGAAACAGAACGCGGAGAAGGTGGTTTTGGCAGTTCAGGAGTCGCAAAAAAATAATAATTAAAAGCACAAATAAATTTAAACCAAATTAAACTATGAAAATTATAGTTCCAATGGCAGGACGTGGTTCTAGATTAAGACCACATACACTTACCGTTCCTAAACCATTAATTCCTATTGCAGGAAAACCAATTGTTCAAAGATTAGTAGAAGATATAGCAAAAGTAGCTGGCGAAAAAATAGATGAAATAGCATTTATCATAGGAGATTTCGGGCAAGAAGTTGAACAATCTTTAATAGAAATTGCAGAAAAACTAGGAGCAAAAGGAAGCGTTTATACGCAAGACGAACCTTTAGGAACAGCTCACGCTATAAAATGCGCAGAACAATCTATGCAAGGAGACGTAGTCGTAGCATTTGCAGATACCCTTTTCCGTGCCGATTTTAAATTAGACACCAATTCTGATGGGGTAATTTGGGTTAAAAAAGTAGCTGATCCATCTGCTTTTGGAGTAGTTAAACTAGACGATTATGGCTTCATCACAGATTTTGTAGAAAAACCACAAACTTTCGTTTCAGACTTGGCTATTATTGGAATTTATTATTTCAAATCTGCAGAAAAACTGATGGAAGAAATTAATTATATCATGAGTAATGATATAAAAGTAGGTGGTGAATATCAGTTAACTACCGCTCTGGAAAATCTTCGTCAAAAAGGAGCTAAATTCTCTCTAGGAAAAGTAGATGATTGGATGGATTGTGGAAATAAAAATGCAACCGTAGAAACCAATGGTAAAATTCTTCAATACGAAAAAGAAGAATTTGCAAATTTCCCAGAATCAGCAGAAATTGAAAACAGTCTTATCATTCCGCCATGTTTTATCGGGGAAAATGTAAAAATTAAAAATTCTAAAATCGGGCCTTATGTTTCTTTAGGAAACGGAACTTGTGTAGAAAATTCTAATATCGAAAATTCTTTAATTCAAGAGAAAACAGTCATCAATCATGGTAATTTAAGCAACTCTATGATTGGTAGTAACGCACAGTACTTTGGCGTTTCTAGAGAAATTTCCTTAGGAGATTATTCGGTGTTAGATTTCTTATCAAAAGGAAATGATTAATCCACTATAAATCAATAAATTAACTAAACCACACAAAACATTTTGTGTGGTTTGGCGTTAAAATTGTAATGTTCTTTCACAAGTAACATTTACAATCATAGAATATGAAAAATTATATACTTATCCTTATTTCATCATTAGCTTTATTATCTTGTAAAGCTAGAAAAACCGTAGAACAAAATCCAGCTCCTGCAGAAAATGTAAGTTCTAATAAAGCTTTTTTCGAAACAATTACTAAAAAAGATGCTTTTGAAAGTTTAAAAATTACCAGCAAAGTCAATGCACAGACAGACAGATTTATCCCAACTATTGATGGAACATTTTACATAGAAAATGACCAAAAAATTTGGGCTAATTTCTCATTCCTTTTTATGTCTCAAGCAAGAGCCAATATTACACCTGCTGGAATCAAAGCCTACGAAAAGATAAATAAGACGTATATTGATTCTAATTTTGACTATATCAACAATCTTTTGAAAGTTAATTTCATAGATTACAGTGCTTTACAAAATTTACTTCTCGGTAAAACCTTTATCCCTGTCAATGAAAAAGATTATACCTTTTTGCAAAATGAAAACGGTTATGTGCTGAATTCTGCTAAAAACCAAATTATCACGGTAAATGGCAAAACCAGTGAGTACAAAACTTCACTAGAATATTCTCCTGAATTGGCTTTGAAAAAGGTATTTTTACAAGATATTAAGAACAACAATAGCCTAGAAGTAAGCTATAATAATTATGAAATTTTCGGTTCACAAAA
>DITA01000026.1:0-4823 GCA_002422665.1 Flavobacteriales bacterium UBA6196 | reverse complement strand
ACAAATCTCCATGATATTCCAAGGTCTTGTAACATTTTTTTCGATTTCGTTTAAATAAAACTTAACGAGTTCTGGATTTCTATATTCTGTGAGGAATTTCATATTTTATTTATTTATGTTCTTTTGGCTTGAATCAAAAGAACCAAAAGTTCAAGACTGGATTTTTTTGCTAAAATTATTTAAGCTACAAACAAATTCAAATCATAAAAATAAGAATTTTAATGCACAATCTTGTTCAACTCAATAATAAAAACCAAAGTAGCATTCGGTTGAATCATTGGTGGCGCTCCGTTTTCGCCGTAAGCTAAATGTGGCGGAATGTAAACTTTCCAGCGAGAACCTTCTTGCATTTTAGTCAACACTTCTTTCCATCCTTCTATCATTTCTGAAATTCTGAAAACTTGGGCACCTACATCTTTAGTAGAATCAAAAACCTGCTTATCTAGCAAATATCCTTCATATTCTACCTCTACCTCATCGGTAATATTTGGAACTGCACCATTTCCTTCTACTAAAATCTCGTACTGCAAACCATTTTCTAGTTCTGTAATTTTAGGATTTTCTCTGTTTTTTTCAAGAAATTTTTGTCCTTCTTCAGCATTTTTTTGCAACATTTCCCCACGTAACAAAAGCACATAATTGTTGAAAATATCTATTGCTTTTTTGGGAGAGATTTTGGGAGTAGTTTTATCAAAAATAGTTTTCATCCCATCAATGAAATCCTCATATTTTACTTCCTCAAAACCCATATCTCTAAGGCTCATCGCCAAAATTACACCTGCAGAATAAGATACTTTGTCTTCGTCTTCGGTGTGGTCTATTTTTCCTAATAAATCGTAAATGTCCATTTATTTTAAATTTTAGATTTTTTAATGTCATTCTGAATGCAGCAAAGCGAAATGAAGAATCTTTTACCATTAGATTCTTCACTACATTCCATTTCGTTCAGAATGACAGTATTCATTTTATTATTTTAAGTTTAAGTAATAATTCAATTGTCCGAAACTGATGTTCTCGTCATTTGGTGAAAGTTTTTCGTGGAAATAAAGTGAAAATTTTTCGCCCAAAACATCAATTGCCAAATCTACCAAAAGTGCATTTTGCCAAACTCCACCAGAAAAAGTAAGTTCTTTAATCGCAAAACGTTCCGCAATTTTTTCAATAGATTTAATTAAAGTATAATGAAAATTCAGTCCGATTTCTCCAGCATTTTTTCCTGTCATTTTTTCTTTTAAAATTCTTGAAAATAATTTTTTGGTAGGAATATTTTCAATTTTTTCTCCTTCTAAATAATCGATTATTTTTATATTATTTTCAAAAGCTTCCTGTGAAATTTTCTCTAACCACATTGCAGATTCTCCTTCAAAAAAGATAGGTTTTTCATATCCTAAAACAAAAGAAACCGCATCAAAAAACCTTCCCATTGAAGAGGTTTTCATTTCTGATATTTCAATTAATTGGGTGTAAATTTTCCATTCGTTTTCATCAAAAGCAAATTTCAAATCTTCATTATTATCTGAAATGGAAAGTGCAGAAATTTTTGGAGATTTCGACATTTTATCACCTAAAATCCAAGGGAAATTTTCGAGTTGGGCAATTCTCTTTATTTTTTTATTTTGAAAAAGAAAAAATTCTCCGCCCCAAATTTCTGTGGAAGTTCCGAAACCAATTCCATCCCAAACTATACCGAGAACTTTTTCATTTTTCCAGAGTTTTTTTTCTCCTAAAATGGAAGCGAAATGTGCTTTGTGATGCTGGATTTCTTCTACTCTCGCTGATTTTACAGATTGAGCAGATTTTTTTTCAAATTTTGAAATTATATTTTGATTTTCGTATTTTGGATGTAAATCTTTTATAATAATTTCTGGCTCGAAATTGAAAATTTTTTGATAAGATTTTACCGTATTTTCAAATCTTTCATAGGTTTCAAAATTCGCTAAATCGCCGATATATTCTGAAATATAAACGTGATTGTTTGGAACAACGGCGAAAGTATTTTTAAGATCTCCTCCTAAACACAGAATTTTGTTTTTATCTTTATTGAGTTCAGAAAGTTCTTCGGCAAAGAAATAGTTTGGCGCAAAACCTCTAGAACGACGAAAAACAATTTTCTGGTAATGCTTTGGAGAAAATTTAATCACAGAATCGTCTTGAGGATGCTGAATTTCTAATGTATTGTGCAAGAAATAATCTGCAATTTTATCTAAAATTTGCTCGGCTTCTTCTGTAGTAGAGCAAATTGGCGAACCATGGAAATTTCCACTGGTTGCAATAAGAGGTTTACCGAAAGTTTTCGCAATGAGTTTCAATGTACCAGAATAGGGAAACATCGCGCCAATCGTATTCATATTCGGTGAAATTTCTTCAATTGCCAAATCTTTCTTGTCCTTAATTTTGGTAACAATTATAGGACTTTCAGAAGATTTAAAATGCTGAATTTGAAGTTCAGACACTTCTAAATATTCCTGCATTATTGAAATTCCAGAAAATAAAACCGCAAAAGGTTTCGTAGGTCTGCGTTTTCTTTTTCTCAACTCTGAAACCGCTTCAGAATTGGTAGCATCGCACATTAATAGATAACCTGCTGTGTTTTTGAGCGCTACAATTTTTCCTCTAGACAATTCCTCAGCTAATTTTTCAAAAATTTCTTTGTTCGAACCTTTAAATTTGTTTCCTTGGTTGTCTTTTAACCAAATTTGAATACCACAATTCGGACAAGAATTGGTTTGAGAATGAAATCTTACATCGTCTGAATTTTGGTATTCTGCTAAACAATTCGGACACATTTTGAAGACTTCAATTGCTGTATTTTCTCTTTCGAAAGGAAATTTTTTGGTGATGGAATATCTCGGTCCGCACTGTGTACAAGTGGTAAAAGGATAAAAATAACGCGGATTTTTCTCATCAAAAAGTTCAGTTTCACAAGATTCGCAAGTGGCAAAATCTGGCGTCAACGGAATGTCTACCACAATGTTTTTTTCGGTAGGTTTGATATAGAAATTATCAAAAATTTCTGCTGTTTCAATTTCTTTGATTTCAGAAAAAATGATTTCAGAAGATTTCGGTTTTCTGTTATGAATTTCATTAAAAAATTGCTCAGAATTTTCACCTTGGCAAACAATAATTACGCCCAATTCATCATTAGACACGTAGCCTTTTAGACTAAATTCTTCAGCCAAATTGAAAATAAAAGGACGAAAACCCACTCCTTGAACTCGCCCGGAAATATGTATTTCGTATGATATCATTAAATTATTTCTCGCTGATTGCGCCGATTAAGCAGATTTTTTTATCAATTTGAAATAAACTTTTGTAAAATCAGCGGAATTCTAATTTTTTCTAATTTTTTCTAATTTTTTGAACTAATTCTAGAGCCATTTCGGTTACTTTTGGAATAGCCGCGGCTACTTTTGGTGAAAGTTCTAAATACATGGGCTCCATTTTAGAAATGGTAACCGTGAAAAGATAAATATTAGGCATTTTATCCATAAATGTGAGGATATCTACCATGTCTTTTAATCCAAAATTATGACCGCTCAACGAAACGGGGAAATCATCTGAAAATTTAGGAGTGAGAAGTGTAATGGTTCCTTCTTCTTTTCCGTCCATCGTAGCATCTACAATGATGACATGCTCATGACTTTCGATGTAGGGAACAAGTGAAAATCCGCCAGTTCCTCCATCTAAAAAACTGATACCTTCTGGAAATCTAGAAGTGTCTAAATTTTTAACAAATTGAACCCCAATTCCTTCGTCTCCCATCAAATAATTCCCGATTCCCAAAATGAGAATGTCATTTCCGTCAGAATGAAATTCGTCTACGGTATATTGGAAAGTTTCTGTATTATTTTTCAAAATTTTAAATTTTTTGAGGCAAAAAATTCCCCGAAAATGATAATTATTTCAGGGAATTCGGTTTAGTTTAATATTAATGTTTCTCCTCTTCTTTATAATCTTCAAATCTTTCGGTACGACAGAATTTATAACCACTTACCATTGCCGAAGATTCACCACGACCTTCTAACCAATCGTGGAATAAGACGAGGTAAAAATGTACTGCAATGAACAATATAAATGCCCACATTACAATATGGTGAATTCTTCTGATTAAAAATTCATCTGTAGTAATCAACGAGGTAACCCAAGCAAAAAACTTAGGGAAAAACCATGTAGAAGTTGGCGCATACAATGCAAATCCGGTAAACACCATTACTACTGCTAGAATGAACATTACCAAATAAGAAGCAGCTGCAACCGCGTTATGACCAATAGGAATATTGGTGAATTTGTATTCTTTTTCGTTGAATAAAAAGATATCGTACTTGATTACGTGCCACATTTTTTCTCTTCCTTTTTTATCAAAAGGGACAAACTGTCTCCAATTGGCAAATCTGTTTCCCACAAAAGCCCAATAAACTCTCATAAACATTACAGCAACCATTGCATAAGCACTTATGAAATGTACTTGTCTGATTAGTCCCATCCAAAATTGTCCTGACGCTTCTTTTGCAGTCATAATTGCAGGAGGATTTGCGATTAAAAACCCTGTAATAATGAGAAAAGTAATTGCAAAACCATTAATCCAATGGAAAAAACGAACGGGCAATTGCCAAATGTACGCTCGTCTGAAGGTGACCGTTTTAATAGGAACTCCTTCTTGAATTTGAGTTGTGTTTTCCATTTTAAAATATTTTTAGATTAAACGGTACAAACAGAAACGTCATTAATTTCTTTGATTATATTTCCTTTTTCGTCATACAAATGCACTGCACAAGCAATACATGGGTCAAAAGAGTGTATCGTTCTAATGATTTCTAATGGAA
>DITA01000148.1:0-5751 GCA_002422665.1 Flavobacteriales bacterium UBA6196 | reverse complement strand
GATTTTCTTTTGCATTAAAATTTTCCCATTTCAACGTTACTACATCGCTAAAGCGTAATCCACCTGCATATACCGAAAAAATGAACATATCCCGAAAAACTTCGTCTTTTCCTTCATATTCTATCTTATAATTTTTCAATTGCTCCAACTGCTCTTTGTTTAAGAATAGTCGTTTGCCTTTATCTCTTTTTACTTGAACTTTTGAAAATGGGTATAATGATTCCGGAATTATATCTTCTCTTGCTGCTTCTTTAAACATCAAAGACAGAATTCTGATAGAATAATGTATTGTTGTTGCTCCGTTATTCAATGTATTTGACATATAATTGATGTAATCTTTCAGCATCGTTACCGTGATATCATCAAAGTATAATTCGTCATCTTTTATAAACTTCTTGAACTTCTCTACATACTGTACATAATTTCTATGCGTGGCTACAGAAACTGTGCCTTTGATACGAGCGCATCTGTTTTTACAATATTCAAAAAACAATTCGGCATCTTTTCCTTTAATCGCTTCTTTCAATTTCTTAGCAGAAACATTTTTACGCTTTCTTTCGTGATCTGCTACCAAGCCTTCAGCATCTGCAATTTTCTGTGCTAAAAAAGCATTCATCCTTGCACTGTTAGAATGGTTCTTTTTCACTTTCTGCTTTGCATCATCCCACTCAGACAACTTAAGCTTTAGTCCAGTAGTGATAAATTTCGTTTTTCTATCCTTAATCACACGAATGTATAAAGGACTGTGACCTGTTTTATCTTCTTGGTTGGTTCTAAGTATTAATTTTATTGATGCCATAATGAGAAGATTTTGGAATGGTTATACTATATTTAACATCCGATGCAAAGTGATGAAGTGCTTTTATATTAGGCTATATCAAAGTGGTGCAACGTGATACTAAGGTACAACTTTTGGTACAACAAAACAAGGATTTAACTGCTTTTTGTTGCACTAAATTGAAATCAAAATAACCATAAACAGCTGATATATAAGCAATGTGAAGAATTTTGAAACATACGATTTAATAATTTTGATAACATAGTATTTGCAAAAGGCGGGGGAAAGTTATAATAGAACTACTCTACTTTTTTAGTCGCAATTTGCTTTTCATTCCACTTTTTTTTGTAATTTAGTTCCACGAAAAAGCAATTGCTTCGGTTGGTCGAAATTGAACTTCCAGTCCAATTTAGCCCGCCCTTCGCAAATACTTTTTCCGTTAGGCGATATATTCCCCAAAATCACGTAAATGAACGAAATTAAATTTATTCCTTTAATTGAACCTCCTACTTTAAAAGACGAAAACAGCGAATTAAAACCTGAAGGTTTTCCTTTTACTAATCAAAAGGAATGGGATATTTATCAAAAAAAAGAAATAGAAAAAAATTATTCAAATTTTCCTGAACCTATTCAATCTGGAATTTATCAATACAATTTGTTGGAAATTTCATTAGATGATATGGAAAATATAATCGATTTACATATTGGTGATACTGATATCGAAGATTCTAATTCTCTTTTTGGTGGTTATGCATTATCGATTAATAGCAAAATTGAATTATTTCCGCAATGTTGTGGATTACTTGAAGAAATTCAACTTTGGAAAAACATCTTAAAAGAAAATTTCACCGATTTTTATTTAACAGAATGTCATCCAAGTCCTTTAATAACTAAAAGAGAAAATGAAATTATAATTATCTGTGAAGATGAATATGAAACTTTTATTCCAGTATCAACCCAAAAAGAAATACGTTTAAACTACAATAAAACGGTTGTAGCGTTTAATCTACTTTTGAAAGAATTGGAGATTTACTCAAATAATTTAAATAAACTTTCTGAAAAATTCAAAGTTGATAACTTAGCAAATATCATTATCTGGGGTAAAGAATAATAAAAATACATCGCCTAACATCGGTAGCTGTTGCACAACTCCTTTTTTTAGAAAATAGTTTTTAAAAGTATATATTTTGACCTCTTTAGAAGCAATTTTAGAGAGGTTTGTTTTTTTTAAATGCTAAAATTTAGAGCGCTTATGGTAGTATTTTTGATGTTTTGAAATGTCTATCCTACATGTTTAATAAAAATACAGAACACAGTTTTTTATATTTCATCTATTTTTTCAAAACTTTTGTATATTTGAAAGATATGTTTTTTCGCTAAGCGAACTTTGCACATCTATAAATCTGCAAATTCCCTAAAACGGAAGTAAACTTCCTTCTCGGTACTTCGCAAATCCGCCTTTACTTTGTATTTTATAAAAAGAACTAAATTTATTCAAAGAAAAGCAGAGGTGAACTATCAAATCCGCAAAGCTAATAGGCTTATATGGCGCATTAGTCCTCTGCATTCTCTTTGATAACCGTTGAATGACTTTAGATAGAATGATAGATTTTCAGATCTAATAAAGGCTTTAGAGACATTCAACACTTTTTGTTTCACTAAATACAAAGTTATGAAAAAATTCAATGTTTTTACAGGAATTGATGTATCTAAGTCTACTCTAGATTTTTGCATTATTGACGCAAAAGCTAATGTTCTAATACAGGGAAAAACGGAGAATAATTCTCCTGGGATTAAATTGTTACTGAATCATTTTAAAAAGCTAAAAGTATCTCTCAATGAAGTCTTGTTTTCTTTTGAAAACACGGGGGTATATTCTATGCCTTTAAATATTTTTCTTTCTGAAAGAAAATGTGATTTTGCTGAAATTCCTGCTTTGGAAATTAAAAAATCAAAAGGGATTACTCGTGGTAAATCTGATAAAACTGATGCAAAAGATATTGCATTATATGGTCTAAGAAATCTGGACAAAATCACCTTGTCATCAGCTCCACAAATCGAAATCCTTCAACTTAAATTCTTATTTGCTGAAAGAGAAAAAGTGATAGAAGCCATCAAAACTTTTGATTCTACTAATGAGGCAGAAGGCTTTCTTCCCAACTCGGTATTTAAGATCGTGAATCCTATAAACAGAAAAATTCTTGCTCATTTAAAGAAAGCTCTTAAATCTATTGAAGAAAAAATTAATAAAATAATAGAGCAAAATGAAAAGCTAAAACAACAAAAAGCTTTGCTCAAAAGTATACCAGGAATAGGAGATGTTACTGCTTTGTATTTTTTATTAGCAACTAAAGGATTTAGTGTTTTTAAGGATTGGAGAAAGTTTGCATGTTATTCCGGCATTGCTCCTTTTGAGTATAGTTCTGGCTCGAGTGTAAGAGCAAGAACCAAAGTAAATCATTTTGCTGATAAAAAAATAAAATCTCTTCTGCATCTCGTAGCATTAAATGCTATAAAATACGATGCAGAACTAAAGGAATATTACCAACGAAAACGAGATGAAGGCAAACATACGCTCTTGGTATTAAATAATATAAAATGCAAAATTGTAAGCAGAGCTTTTGCTGTTATTAGCAGAGAATCTCCTTTTGTCAATACTTACAAATTTGCATCTTAAAATTTTTATATTTTTATTTGGTTTTTGCCATAGAATGCGACATCCGTTTCAAAAGGAATCCTAACCTGAGAAAAAACGTTTCGTTTTTTTTAAATTACAAAAAAATAAAAAACGAAAAGGTTTTTTGCGACAATTTTTCCCGAAATTCTAAAAGAATGACTTCAACCCCGCATCTTGCGAAACCCATGTTACCTGCAGTGTTTTTTTTGATTTAAATTAAGTGATTTTTTATTGTTAACTATTATTCAAAATTGATATTTTACTTTATAGACATTCGATTCGTTTCCATTTAATATTCAATTTATCTAAAATATCTTTTTCAAATTGCAATTTTATATTTTCGTTTAGATTTTTATTAATTTCTTTGGAATTTATATCTAAATATTTATCTGATATATTTTTAATATGAGTAAAGTTTAAATGAGTTGGTGGGTTTTTAAGTTCTTTTCCAATATGAATGTCAAGTCCGAACGTTAATTTTAAATCATTCATATAAAGATTTATATAATAATGTGGAATATCTTTATTAATATGGTCTTTATCAGCATAATATTTAGGATTGGTTTCTTTAAATTTTTCAAACTTATTAATCAATTCTTCACTTGTAATATCCTCAATAATATAATCTTGGCCTCTACAAGGTAAATAATTTATACAAGAATTCAGAAAAACGAGTAAAATGATTCCAATTGCAATTGTATTTAATATTGAGATTTTGTTTTTACACATATTATGCTATTGTCAAATCTTAGTTTTTATTTCGTGCAGAGAGTTTGTAACATTGCAGGTAACGGTTCGTCGGATTTGCGAAGTACCGAGAAGGAAGTTTATTTCCGTTCTAGGGATTTTGCAAATTCAGAGTGCAAGTTGCACCACTCAAATATACTAAAACTTTTATAAAAACCTTACTTTACAACTTCAATAACACCATTGTAAGCGCTCTAAATTTTAATATTTTAAAAACAAACCTCTTTAAAATTGCTTCTAAAGAGGGCAAAATTTTATGTTTTTGAAAACTATTTTCTAAAAAAAAAGGAGTGGTGCAACAGTTAAGGTTGTTATGCGGTAGTGCTTATTCTTTATCAAGTTGCCTTTGGAATTCACTCAAATATTTTGCAATGTGGAAACCATCAACTAATCCATGATGTGCTTCTATAGAAACGGGTAACATTCTTTTCCCTTCACGGATAATAAATTTTCCAAAAGTTATTTTAGGAACAGATTCTTTTTGATCGAAGTTAGTAGGATGTAACAATCCGCTAAATGAATTCCATGGAATGGTTGAATGACGAATTAAATCTTTTTTGATATCATCGTTATTAAGTCTTAATCCAGAGCATTTTTTTACCTCTAAAATTTCATTATTTAACTCGTTATTAAATGTTTCAAAATCTGAAGAAAAATTAACAAATCCAAAGCCGAACGTTTCGTCTTCTCTTGCAATAGTTATTCCAGCATGAATTGTTTCAAATTCTATTATTTCATTGTCAATAATTCTATATTTTAGTTCATCTACAGAATTAACTGCAATCATAGATTTATGAAGATAATTTGCAAAAAAAGATTTACCGTTTTCTTTAGAATTTTTATAACATTCATCACAATTAACTTCTGTAACAAGTCCGAAAATGGGGCTAGCCATTTTAGAGAAAAAATCAAAGTGTTCTTTTCTTTTCCAGTTAGTTAAGTCAATCTTTTTCATTAATATTTTGTTGCATTAAGTTATTGAATTTAGGCTGTTTTTTACAATTACTGCCAATGTTCGCGCATTCTATGGCAAAAACCAAAATCCTCAAATTGCAATCTATTTGAGGATTTTTTAAACAACGTAATAAAGCTATTTATTTGAAAACACTTACATTTCCTTGCTTGTCTGTGAGTCTTCCTGAATTTCCATCATCAGACAGTTCCCAAGCATAAAAACCGTCTGTAAAAATAGGTTCGCCTTTTGGATTGGTTCCTTTTGCTACCAATTTGTGTTCTTCTTCATCATTCTTTTTAAGGGTCATCGCTAAATCTATTCCTTCGGCAAAATAGGTTACTACTATGGTTTCTCCTTTATCATTGGTCAAGGTTTTTGCCTCTTGTTTTAAAGAAACTTCTTTAGAATTTTTATCACTTATCATTGAAGTGTTCTGTGTAGCATCAGCTTCTTTGTTACAAGAGATCAAAAAAGCGAACATTGCTAAGATTATCCAATTATTTTTCATATTGATTCAATACTGTTTTTTTGAAAGAAATGAGTCCACTATATGAGCCGTCATTATTTTAAAAAATAATCACAAAAATGCTCTTC
>DITA01000071.1:0-5452 GCA_002422665.1 Flavobacteriales bacterium UBA6196 | reverse complement strand
ACTCGAAATGTCCTATATCACAGATGAGCATTTGGTTTTCGCTTTGGAAAAAATCATGGTATTTTACATCTCCCGTTAAGTAAGCATCACATCCAGAAGCTTTTGCTGCCGAAATTCCACTTGCTCCACTTCCACCTAAAACGCCTACTTTTTTGATTTTTTTATTCAAAAACTCAGAATGACGAATCACATCTAAATTAAATTTTTCTTTCACGAATTTTAAGAAATCTTTTTCTGCCATTTCTTGTTCTAATTCGCCGTATCGTCCTAAGCCAACATATTGATTATCATTCTCTAAAGCGTAAAGTTGATACGCAACTTCTTCATAAGGATGTGCAGATTTCATAGCTGATAAAATCTGATTCTTTTTGAAACCTTCAAAAATCACAGAAATCATTTCTTCATCAGCATTTTCTCTCACATTATAAGTTCCCAAAAATGGATTAGAACCTTCAATCGGTCTGAAAGTTCCATTTCCTTTCACCGAAAAACTGCATTCATCATAGAAACCAATATTTCCTGCACCTGCTTCAAATAAAGCATTTTTCACTTTTTCTGAATAATCAGACGGAACATAAACCACCAATTGCAGAAGATTTTCTGACTTTGGCATCAGAATTTTTTGATTTTTCAAGCCTAATTCATTGCAAATTCTATAATTCACCCCGAAATAATCATTATCAAAAGCAGTATGAATCGCATAAATCGCGATTTTATTTTCGATGGCTTTCAGAACTGCTTTTTCCACATAATTTTTGCCTGTAATAGATTTTAGCCCCGAAAAAATAATCGGGTGAAACGTTACAATCACATTGCAATTTTTGGTAATTGCTTCATCTACTACATTTTCCAACGCATCGTGACACACCAAAACTCCCGAAACTTCGCGCTCCGGATTTCCGCAAAGCAAACCTATATTATCAAAATCTTCGGCTTGTTTTATGGTAAATATTTTGTCCAATTCTGAAGTAAATTCTTTTAAAATCATTTTCAAATAATATTTCTGAAAAATTAAGTTTTACAAAAATACAATTTCATTCTTAGTTTTATCTTCTTGAAATCTAAATATTTCTCTTATTTTTGACAAGAAAAAGCTGTCACTTGATTAAACGTCACAAAAACACTTAATTTTCTAAAAATGCAAAAAAGAGAACATAATTTAATTGCAGAAGATACTCCTTGGAAAAAGAAAATTTTCAGGATTATCTATTTTTCAGATACTCCATCAGGAAAAATTTTTGACTTATTGCTTCTTTTGATGATTATCTTGAGTACTTTCATTGTTATGATGGAAAGTGTTCAAAAAGTAGACGAACATTATCATTCTCTTTTGGTAAGCTTAGAATGGCTCATTACCATTGCATTTACGATAGAATATATTCTGAGAATTTCTGTGGTTAAAAACAAGAAAGATTATATTTTCAGTTTTTTAGGCATTATAGATTTTTTATCACTTCTTCCGTTTTTCTTGAGCTTATTTTTCCCATTCACCAAGTTTCTTTCTATGATTAGACTCTTGAGAATGCTAAGAATTTTTAGAGTTCTCAATTTATTAGATTACATGAATGACGGCCAATACATTGTTCAAGCACTAAAAAATAGTTCTAGAAAAATTTATATTTTCCTTCTTTTCATAATGATTTTAGTAACCATTATTGGTTCACTGATGTTTGTTATAGAAAACGGAAATAACGGATTTGTAGACATTCCGACTTCCATTTATTGGGCAGTTGTAACCATTACTACAGTGGGTTATGGTGATATTTCTCCAGTCACTCCTTTAGGAAAATTTTTATCCGTCATTTTAATGTTATGCGGTTATAGCATCATTGCGGTTCCTACAGGAATTGTAACCTCTGAAATGAGAAGAAAAATGGCTAAAACCAGACTTTGCGACAGATGTGGAAATAGTGAAAATGATGAAGATGCAAGATATTGCAAGACTTGTGGCGAAAAACTTATGGAATTAAAATAAACTTATCATCTTCTAAATAGCCTTTCATCAAAACTAAAACTTTCTATTTTCAAAATTTTAATTTGATTAAAATTTTTATGTCTCGGATTCACCAAATAATTAAATTCACCTTGAACTGTAGCAGAAGGAACTTTCAGTACCAAAAATTTCTGCTCTTTCAGAAATTTATCTCCTAACATTTGAGTAGAATTAGAGTGCGGAAATGTTTGCCAATCTTTTGGTAATCTTTTCAATTCTAAAAAATCTTCATCAGGAACTTCAATATGTACCAATTGAAAATCTTTTGGTAAAATCCCAAGCGGAACATGAACTGCAATTTCTGTAACGCAAAGCGCAATACTTTGAGAAGTATACAGCATAGCATTTCCTCTGCTATTCCACCTTCCTCCAACCAATTCAGCTCCTTTTCCAGATAAATCATTGGCAAATTGTGCTTTTGAAAGTCTAAAAACAATCATTTCTGTATATATCTTATGCTAAAACACCGTGCTCAATTCTAACTAATTCATCCATTAATAAATTTATGCCAAAAGAATTTTTAAGCAAATCCCTTGGTATAATATTTCCTAGAGCAAGGTTTTCTGTTTCTAGCCAAGTAGAAAAATTCTCTCTACTGCCAAAAACTTCTTCTCCTTTACTGTGTAAAATTTCTATTTGCATAATACGCTCTGATTGCAAAGCATCAAACGTTTTTGATTCTTTTTGGTAGCGAGATAAGGTTTTATTAGAAATATGTAAAAACTCCGCCCAATTTTGGAGCGTAAAACTGTATTTTTTTATAATATTTTCGAAAGCGGTAAAAGAAATCCCTTTATTAATAGAATCTATAATAGCAAATACGCTTCTGTCATCAATAGAAGTAAAACCTACTGAAGCACCATAGAAAGCGGTGGTTTCTTGCACAAGTTGCACTTCTTTTTCTTCTTGTGTATAAAGTTTATTCTTTTTCATCTCATAAATATCTATACAAATATAGGACTTTTGTCTAAAATAAAAAGACTTTTGTCTATTTTTTTTCAATAATAGTTAAAAAAGAAAATAAAAAAACGCGCTAAATAGCGCGTTTTTCTTAAATATATTGGAAGTAATATTATTTTACTTTCACCAATTCTACATCGAAGATTAACCAAGCATTTGATGGGATTACACCTCCTGCTCCTCTTGTTCCGTAACCTAATTCAGATGGAATCAATAAAGTAGCCGCTTCTCCTTCTTTTAGAAGTTGGATTCCTTCATCCCAACCTTTAATAACTTGTCCAACTCCGATTGGAATCTCAATTGGCTCACCTCTTTTGAAAGAATTATCAAATTCTTGTCCGTTTGTTAATTTACCAGCGTAGTGTACAGAAACCAAGTCTCCAGCTTTTGGAGCTTTACCTTCTGGATTAGATTTTGTGATTTTATACATTAAACCAGAAGCTGTGGTAGCCATTCCAGCTTTTAAATCTTCTAATTTTTTAGCAGCTTCTTCTTCTTGTTTAGCGATGTAAGCTTTGTTATTTTCTTGGATTTTTGCCTTCCCTTCGTTGAAGATTTTAGCAGCATCATATTTTTCGTAAGCATCACCTTTAGTGAAAACAGTCACTTTTACAATTTTAATTTCTTCTTTTGGTCTATCTTGAGCACCAGTTTCAGAATTAGCAATCGCATCAATTACATCTTCTCCTTTGATTACTTTTCCAAAAACAGTATGTCTTCCATCTAACCAAGGCGTAGGAACTTCTGTAATGAAAAACTGAGAGCCATTAGTATTAGGTCCAGAATTCGCCATAGAAAGGTAACCTTTTCCTTCGTGTTTTAGGTCGTTTTTCTCATCATCAAACTTATAACCAGGATCTCCCATTCCTGTTCCTTGAGGATCACCTCCTTGAATCATAAAATTTTTAATCACTCTATGGAAAACAATTCCGTCATAATAAGGAACTCCTTTTGCTTTTGCTTTATTTTCAATAGTTCCTTGTGCAAGACCTACAAAATTAGCTACTGTAACTGGCGCATCTTGATCAAAAAATTGGATGATCAATTCGCCTTTAGAAGTTTCCATTTTAGCGTAAACACCGTCTTGAAGACCGTTGTAAAAATCTTTGTCTATATTCATTTTTTTATAAATTGGAGTACAATTAATTAAAGTAATAATTGCAATAGTTAATAAAAGTATTTTTTTCATTTTATGGATTTACAAAATTTTAATTTTAATGATTAAAGGCATGTCATTTGGAATTTTTTCATCATCGCCATAAGTTCCAAAAGCCAGAACCGAAGGTACTAAAAGTGTAGCTTGTTCCCCTTTTTTCATATAACGTACAGCATCTTCTACTGCTTTTAGCTCTTCAAATTTTCCTAATGGAGCATCTATGTTTTGATTAGGCTTTTGATATAATTTTTCTTGGTTAAAATCATATAAATCATATTCATACGAAACCAATTCACCATCTTTTTTCTTACTTCTAGATTCAGAATCACTAATATCCGTCCAATAATTTAGTCCTGTAGAATAGAATTTTTTGTCTTGCTGGTTTATCCAATCTTGAATTTGTTTTCTCTCTAATAAATTGAGATTTTTTGCTCTATTTTTAGACACATTTAAGTCTTCTTGTGATAAAACACCACCAACTGGAGGATGAGCTGGTGAATTTTTAACACAAGACAAAAGTGATAATAATGAAATGAAAACTACCTTTTTCATATTGACTGCGAAAATACTAATTACTCAATAAATAACAACGAAAAAACCGAGAAAAGATTTCCTCGGTTTAAAATATTTAAAGTCTTATTTCTAAGCAGTTTCTAAAATATGCTTTTCTACTTTTACTCTCCATCCAAAAGGATCTTCAGTTTTATTGGTTTGAATATCTACCAATGCTTTTTTAAGAGTTAAAGCAAAACTTTCTTCTTCTGAAAGCTCTGGTAAAGTTAATTTTTGGTCTTTGTAACCAATCGCTTTGAAAACGCTAGTTACTACGGCAGTTCCTACTCCCCAAACTTCAATTAACTGACCTTTTGAATGTGCTTCTAGAACTTTAGCTACTTCTACAGGCTCTACTTTTACATCAATTCCTCTATGTTTTGCTAGTTGAAGGAAACTATCTCTAGTAACTCCATCTAGAATTTTTTCCGAAGTTGGTGGCGTATAAATTGTATCATTTATTCTTACAAAAACGTTCATTGTACCACTTTCTTCGAAATATTTATGAGTAGCATCATCTGTCCAGATGATTTGCTCATAACCTTCTTCTGCAGCTAATTTTGTTGGATAAAATGAAGCAGCGTAATTTCCTGCAGCTTTAGCAGAACCTACTCCACCACTTGCAGCTCTAGAATAAAAATCTGAAATTTTTACAGAAACAGGTTCTGTATAATAACTTTGCACTGGAGTTGCAACAATCGCAAACATATATTTATTAGCAATTCTTGCTTTTAGAGCTTCTTCCGTTGCAAAAATTAAAGGTCTTATATAAAGAGCCTTACCTTCTCCAT
>DITA01000131.1:0-6294 GCA_002422665.1 Flavobacteriales bacterium UBA6196 | reverse complement strand
CCAGAACAACGCATCATGGAGTTAGAAGCTGAAGTAAAACTGCTTCAAAAACAGAAAGCATTTTTAGAAAAACAGGCTTATGTTGCAGATAAAAAGGCCATCATTTTTGATATGATGATAAACCTTGCAGAAAAAGAGTATCAAATTGATATCAGAAAAAACTTACCACCCGAACAATTGACTACTTCCGCAGAAAAGAAGAAGAAACTTTAATATTCACCTGTGGATTGTTTGGGCTCAATAGACAAGTCTATTATAGAAGTACAAAGCGTAGTAAAGCGAGTAGAAAAAAAGCAGAACAAGTAATAGAATTAGTGGAGAATATCCGCATCAAGATGCCAAAACTTGGCGGAAGGAAACTGTATTTTTTATTAAGCGAACCTTTAAAAGAGCTAAAAATTGGAAGGGATAAATTTTTTAATATTTTACGGGCCAACCATTTATTAATAATACCCAAAAGGAGTTACCACGTTACCACGAACTCCCATCATCGCTTTAGAAAGCATAAAAATTTAGTGTCAGATTATCAAGTTACAAAACCCAACCAAGTTTGGGTAGCAGATATTACCTACATTGGAAATAGAAAAAACCCAAGTTATTTAAGTTTAATAACTGATGCGTATTCCAAGAAAATTGTGGGGCATCATGTTGCCGAAAATTTAACAACAGAAGGAAGTCTATTGGCATTAAAGAAAGCGATAAAAAATCAGGAACCTGTTCTAAAATCTTTAATTCATCACTCAGACAGAGGATTACAATACTGTAGTGATGAATATCAAAGAATCTTAGAAAAAAACAATATTAAATGTAGCATGACTCAAAACTCTGACCCTTATGAAAATGCGGTTGCAGAGAGAATAAATGGAATTTTAAAACAAGAATTTGATATTGATAAATTTGATGTTGAAACAAAAATCAAAAGAAAAATAGTAGACGAATCCATTAAAATTTATAATGAATTAAGGCCTCATTTTTCTAATCATTATCTTACTCCGAACCAAATGCACAAACAAGAAAAATTAAAAATCAAAACCTATAAAAACAAAAACCAAAGCAAAAACGTTTTTACTTTGGTTTAATTATTTATTTTTGTCCTATAATCTGTATCGGTTTTTTAGGACTAGTCAATTTTTAGAAAAATTAACCTACAAATCTACCCATTGCAATAAATTTCTCTTGTCTGTGATTTACTAATTCATCACCAGTGAAATTTTTGAGAGATTTAATATTGGTTAAAATATTTTTCTTCACATTGTTATAAGCTATTTGAGGATCATAATGAGCTCCACCAAGAGGTTCTTCTATAATACCATCGATGATTTTTTCTTTTAGCATATCTTGTGGAGTAAGTTTTAATGCATTGGCAGCAGTTTCTTTGTGCTCCCAGCTTCTCCATAAAATAGAAGAGCAACTTTCTGGTGCAATCACAGAATACCAAGTATTTTCTAGCATGTATACCTTATTTCCTACACCAATTCCTAAAGCACCACCAGAAGCACCTTCTCCAATGATAATGGTGATAATAGGAGTTTTCATTTGGCACATTTCATAGATGTTTCTAGCAATGGCTTCACCTTGACCTCTTTCTTCGGCTTCTAAACCAGGATAAGCTCCAGGAGTATCAATGAAAGTAACAACAGGAATTCTGAATTTTTCTGCCAATTTCATTAATCTAAGCGCTTTTCTGTAACCTTCAGGATTACTCATCCCGAATCTTCTGCGCTGTCTTTCCTTAGTAGTTCTTCCTTTTTGAGTTCCGATAATCATTACACTTTGACCGTCTATTTTTGCAAGACCACCTACCATTGCAGGGTCATCAGCAAAATTTCTATCACCGTGTAATTCTACAAAACTATCTTTGTCTACTATTCCATTAATAAAATCTAATGTGTATGGTCTGTCTGGATGACGTGATAGTTGAACTCTTTGCCAAGGCGTAAGATTTCCGTAGATTTCTTTCTTTTTTTCGATGATTTTGTCTTCAATTTGGCTGCAAGCCAATTTCATATCTACACCGCTTTCTTCACCAACTAAAGAACAAGTTTGGTATTGTTCCATTAACTCTTTAATTGGTAATTCAAAATCTAAATATTCCATTTTTGTTTAGAATTAATCCTCCAAATGTAGTAAAATTTCTTGTTTGAAAGAATTATTTTATTTTTTCTATGGCTAATTTTAGCCTTGTTAAACTTTCTTCTTTGCCTAAAATTTCTAATAAATCTGGCACGTCTGGTCCTTTTAATTCCCCTACTAGAGCGAGTCTAAGTGGCATCATGACTTTCCCAAAACCTAAACCTTTTTCTTCTACTAAATGATGAATTTCTTCCTTCAAAATTTCGGATTTAAACTCTGTAGTGTTTAATTTTCCTGAAAGTTCTGTCATGATGGAAGCTGTTTCCTCGTTCCAAGCTTTTTTCACTGCTTTTTCATCGTAAGAAGCAGGTGCTTCAAAGAAAAATTTTCCTTGAGTATAAATATCTTTCACGAAAGTGGCTCTTTCTTTCATTAAACCAATGATTTTTAATAATGTTTCGTCTGAAAGATTGATGTTTTTGGTTTCTTCTAAATTTTTAAAACTTTTTAAAAGTTCTTCATTAGACTGTTTTTGAAGATATTGATGGTTAAACCATTCTGCTTTTTCTTTAGAAAATCTTGCACCTGCTTTGTGAACTTTATGCAAGTCAAACTCTGCAGCCATTTCTTCTAGACTTAGGATTTCTTTATCATCTGAAGGAGACCATCCCAAAAGTGCCAAGAAATTTACAAAAGCTGCTGGTAAATAACCTTCTTCTTTGTAACCTTTATACGTTTCGCCGGTTGCTTCGTCATAGAAATTCATCGGGAAAACTGGGAATCCAAATTTTGCGCCGTCTCTTTTGCTTAATTTTCCTTTTCCTTCTGGTTTTAGAATTAGAGAAAGGTGGGCAAATTCTGGAGCAGTCCAACCCATTGCTTCATATAATAAAACGTGTAAAGGCATTGAAGGAAGCCATTCTTCACCACGGATTACGTGAGTGATTTCCATTTCGTGGTCGTCTATAATATTGGCGAAATGATAAGTTGGCATTCCATCATTTTTAACCAAAACTTTATCGTCTAGAGTATTGGTGTTTACAGAAGATTTTCCTCTGATGATGTCTTCTAAATTTACAATTCTATCAATCGGCATTTTAAATCTTACTACGTAAGGAACGTTTTGATTGATAAGTTCCTGAGTTTCTTGTTCAGAAAGTGTAAGACTGTTTCTCATACTGTTTCTAGTAAAGTTATTGTATGAAAAAACTTCGCCTTTTGCTTCGTATTCTGCTCTTACTTTTTCTAATTCTTCAGGAGTGTCAAAAGCAATGTACGCATAATCTGTTTTCAAGATTTCTGCGGTGTATTTGTCGTAAATATCTCTTCTTTCTGATTGTCTATAGGGGCCATAGTTTCCTCCATGAATAGGGGATTCATCTGGAATAATACCGCACCATTCTAGAGCTTTCATAATGTATTCTTCTGCACCTTCTACATATCTTGCTGTATCTGTATCTTCTATTCTCAGCACGAAATCTCCGCCTTTATTTTTGGCAAAAAGAAAATCGTATAACGCTGTTCTTACACCACCTAAATGTAAAGGTCCAGTCGGACTTGGTGCAAAACGCACTCTTACTTTGCTCATTTTATGAAATTTTAAGTTGCAAATTTACGATTTTTATAGTTTTCTGATTATTATGGAGTACCTAAAATTTTTATTTCTTAATTTTGTAATATAATTTAAACTTTAAAAACATGCTAGAAATTGGTGAAAGACCTTGGGGAAAGTATTTTGTATTACAAGATGAACCTAATTTTAAATTAAAAAGAATAGAAGTTTTGCCTAATCAAAGACTTTCTTATCAGTACCATCATCATCGTCAAGAATTTTGGACAATCGTAGAAGGAGAGGCAGTAGTAGTATTAGATGGCGAAGAAAATTTCTTACAATATGGGCAGAGTATTTTTATTCCTCAAGGAGCTAAACATAGAATAGAGAATCGCAGTGATAAAGTTTTGGTTTTTGTAGAAGTACAAACTGGAACTTATTTTGGCGAAGATGATATCGTAAGAATAGAAGACGATTACGAAAGAAATTAAAATAGAAAATCCCGAACTTACTCGGGATTTTTTTATTTTTTATAATTCAAGATTACTTTTTCTATAATGGCAACACATTCTAACAGTTGGTCTTTGGTAATCACCAATGGTGGAGCAAGCCTTATAATGTTGCCATGAGTAGGCTTTGCTAATAAACCATTTTCGGCAAATTGCATGCAAAGATTCCATGCAGTAGGTGATTCCGGAGTGTCATTCACCAAAATAGCATTCAATAAGCCTTTTCCTCTTACGTGATAAATCAAATCTGTCTTTGCAATAATTTTCTGAATTTCAGCACGGAAAAATTCCCCTAATTCTTCTGCTCTTTCTGATAGTTTTTCTTCTTCTACTACATCAAGGGCAGCTACTGCAACTGCGCATGCTAATGGATTTCCTCCAAAAGTAGAACCATGCTGACCAGGATGAATAACTTGCATAATGTTATCATTTGCCAAAACAGCAGAAACTGGATACATTCCTCCAGAAAGTGCTTTTCCTAAGATAAGAATATCTGGCTGAACATTTTCATGATGACAAGCGATTAATTTTCCTGTTCTAGCAATACCCGTTTGAACTTCGTCTGCCACGAAAAGAACATTGTGCTTTTTACATAATTCTGAAGCATTTTTTAAATATCCTTCATCTGGAACATATACACCAGCTTCCCCTTGAATAGGCTCTACTAAAAATGCAGCGATGTGTTCTGCTTCATCTTCTAAAACCTTGGCTAGTGCTTCAATATCGTTATAAGGAATTCTTAAAAATCCTGGTGTAAATGGTCCGTAATTATTGTGTGCATCTTTGTCATTAGAAAAAGAAACAATCGTGGTAGTTCTTCCGTGGAAGTTATTTTCACAAACGATTATTTTAGCATAACCATCTTTAATTCCTTTAACTTCGTAACTCCATTTTCTAGCAAGTTTAATGGCTGTTTCTACTGCTTCTGCACCAGAATTCATGGGGAGAACTTTGTCAAACCCAAAAAGAGAAGTGATTTTTTTCTCGTATTCTCCTAAGTTTGAATTGTAGAACGCTCTAGAGGTAAGAGAAAGTTTCTGAGCTTGTTCTGTAAGTGCTTTTACAATTTTTGGGTGAGAATGTCCTTGATTTACTGCAGAATATGCCGATAGAAAATCAAAATATTGTTTCCCTTCTACATCCCAAACATATACACCTTCTCCTTTATCTAATACAACAGGAAGCGGATGATAGTTGTGAGCACCATGTTTATCTTCTAAATCTATATAGTATTGAGCGTTTTTTGTAGCCATAAATGTATTATTGAATTTTTACAAATTTACATTTTTAATTTTAGAATTTTTCAATAAAAAAAGTTGCCTTTTTCAAGACAACTTTTTCATTTATTTAAAACATTTTAAATAATGTTTTCGTAAGATTTATCCATTACAAAATCTTCCATAAATTTAGTGGTGTAATTTCCTGCAAGATAATCAGGATGTTCCATCAATTGTCTATGGAAAGGAATAGTCGTTTTAATTCCTGCAATATAGAATTCTTCTAATGCACGTTTCATTTTTGCAATTGCTTCTTCTCTAGTTTGTGCTGTAGTAATAATTTTAGCAATCATAGAGTCGTAGTTAGAAGGAATGGTATATCCTTTGTAAACATGAGTATCTACTCTTACTCCGTGACCTCCAGGAATATTTAATTCAGTAATTTTTCCAGGGCTCGGACGGAAATCATTAAAAGGATCTTCTGCATTAATTCTACATTCTATAGAGTGTAATTTTGGATAGTAATTTTTACCAGAAATTGGTTGACCAGCAGCTAATAAAATTTGCTCTCTAATCAGGTCAAAATCTACTACTTGTTCAGTAATAGGGTGCTCTACTTGAATTCTGGTATTCATTTCCATGAAATAGAAATTTCTATGTTTGTCTACTAAGAATTCTATAGTTCCTACACCTTCATAACCAATATATTCTGCAGCTTTTACAGCGGCTTCTCCCATTTTTTCTCTCAATTCTTCGGTCATGAACGGAGATGGAGTTTCTTCAGTTAGTTTTTGGTTTCTTCTCTGAACAGAGCAATCTCTTTCTGAAAGGTGACATGCATTGCCATATTGGTCTCCAGCAATTTGGATCTCGATATGTCTTGGTTCTTCAATAAGTTTTTCCATATACATCCCTCCATTTCCGAAAGCTGCAGTAGCTTCTT
>DITA01000095.1:0-5375 GCA_002422665.1 Flavobacteriales bacterium UBA6196 | reverse complement strand
ATACATCAATTTACGAAATATCCAATTTTTATACAAGTTTTTTGTCTATTTGAGTTGTGCAACAATCACAGGCGTTTGGCAAGATTGCGAATTTTGTAGTAAATTCACGTTTATTTATCGCAAGAAATTTTATCTTTGATAGAAAATACTCGGTTCCGAAGTTCGCAACCTCGCCAAGCGCCGGAACGTTACCAGCAATGTTAGACGACTACACTAACACCTAAGACGACTTGTAAATGCTTGACATAACTATAACTTGCAATTTAAATGAAAAAGACAGTAAGTAAGATTATAAAACAATTGTCATCAGAGCCAAAAAAAATGTTCCTAATAGACAGTATAGGGGCTTTGACTACTGCATTTTTATTGTTTGTAGTTTTGAGAATTTTCAATGAATACTTTGGAATGCCTGAAAGAATATTGACTTATCTTTCAGTAATTGCAGTTTTTTTCTTTATTTATTCAACGACTTGTTTTTTTGTTATTAAAACGAACTGGACAACTTTTATTAAGGGTATTAGCATTGCTAACCTGCTTTATTGTGTCTTGACTATTGGTCTTGTGATTTTCTATAACCCACAACTTACAACTATTGGAACAGCATACTTTATAGGGGAAATCGCCATAATTATTGGACTTGTTTGCATTGAACTAAATGTTGCAACTGAAATCAAAAAAATCAGAAGAGTTAAATACAAAAATGACTAAGAAGGAAACACAGCTGGTAACAGCCGTAACTGTTGCACAACTCTTTTTTTTTTAGAAAATAGTTTTCAAAAAAATAAAATTTTGACCTCTTTAGAAGCAATTTTAGAGAAGTTTGTTTTTAAAATGTTAAAATTTAGAGCGCTTACAATGGTGTATTTTTATGTTGTAAAGTATAGTTTTTATAAAAGTTTTTAGTATATTTGAGTTGTGCAACAAGCACATCGGCTTTGCAAAATGCGGGGTTTCGTGCTTCTTTGCCAGTGAAGTGCTAAATTCAAGCTTTGTGCTTCTAATGAAGTTTAGTGCTGAAAATCCCCGCCTTCGCAAAGCGGCAAAACGTTAGCAGTAATTTTTCACCACTAATACTTAGACTAAAAGAAAAGAAATAAATATGAGAGCATTTTTTATTACATTATACATTATTTTAGGAGTTTGGTCATTATTTGCATTTGAAACAACAAAAATTGTTTTGACTGGAAAATACTTGTATGGCAATTTTATTTCAAACCCATTAAAGATATCTTTTTACACAATAATAATTTTGCTATTTATTTTTGGATTTATCTTAACATTAAACAGAGGATTTATAAATCCAATTAAAAATCAAATTGGAGCTATAGAACCAATAATACCAGCTTTCCTTGAGAGAAATTATAATGTTGAAAACTTCAAAAGAGAAGAGTTCATAAAAGTATTTGAAAAATTAAATAAAGACACGAACAAAAATCTCAATGAAGAACAACAAGTTTTAAAATTCTTGGAGAATTCAAAGTATGTCTATCAAAATTTGCCAACAATTATTGAATCAGAAACAACATATAACACTAAAGTTTTCAATATGAACAGGATAACTCAAGCAACTATCCTAAAAGTAGAAGAATACAAGCATACGATTATTTTGATAAGTCATAATCCAAACAAACCAGATAGATTAGTTACAAGTTATAATTTTGAAGACTTACCAGACAACAAAACACTAAAAAATATTGTAGATCCTATTTTTGATGATGATAAAATAAACGAATTAAGACAAACATTTGAAATGTGGCTTTCTGGTGGATTTATTCATGGAAGTGCTTGACTTTCAGTATCAACCTCAAAAAAATTAGACGGAGAATGGCTTTGGATTGGAGTTCCAAATCCATTTAACGACTACAATTTGAATAATCTCGTTGCTGAAAGTTTAGGTTTTCAAAATAGAATATAAAAACTACTGCTAACAGCCGTAACTGTTGCACAACTCCTTTTTTTTAGAAAATAGTTTTCAAAAACATATGTTTAGACCTCTTTAGAAGCAATTTTAGAGAGGTTTGTTTTTAGAATATTAAAATTTAGAGCGCTTACAATGGAGTTATTGATGCTTTGAAAGGTTGTTTTTACAAAAAAAACACTTAAATAAAAGGACAAAAGCTCATTTTGAAATGAATAAAACAGTTTTAATTTCTCAAGGAATAAAAAAACCTCAGCTTTATCAATAAACTCAATACTCATTTTAGTTTAACAGATTTTTAACCATATTCCAATTATTTTATACAATATTTAAGACAGTTTTGGCGTATTTTTGGGAGAGATAATTTGGAGTCGGAAATCAGAAGATGTAAGATGAAACGTCTAACTTCTTAACCTTATCCTTTACCTCAACCTATATCTTAACCTAAAAAATAATTTATGTCAAAAATAATTTGGATTGATGATGAAGTAGATTTACTTAAACCACATATCGTTTTTCTAGAAAACAAAGGCTATAACGTAACGCCCGTGAATAACGTAAACGAAGCGCTAGAATTAATAGAAAACGAAAAATTTCAACTCGCGCTTTTAGACGAAAACATGCCCGGAATTTCTGGCCTGGAAGCCATTCCGATGCTTAAGGATTTAGATTCTTCTATAAAAATCGTGATGGTCACCAAAAACGAAGAAGAACACATCATGGAACAAGCCATCGGTTCGCAGATTTCTGATTACATTCTAAAACCTGTAAACCCGAATCAGGTTTTGCTTTCGCTAAAGAAAAATCTTCAAGAAGACGATTTGGTAGAGCAAAAAACCAAGTTAGAATACCAGCAAGGTTTCCGTAACCTTTCGATGGAACTCAGCTATGTAAATACTTACCAAGAATGGGCAGAATATTATAAGAAAATCTTGAATTGGGAAATCAAATTCGATAAAGTTTTTGATAATGAGTTTGCAGATTTATTACAATCTCAGAAAGAAGAAGCCAACATTCAGTTTTCTAAATTTATAGAAAAAAATTACGAAGAATGGCTTCACAGCACAGAAAAACCAATCATGTCTCACACTGCTTTTAAGGAAAAAGTAAAACCCGTTTTAGAAAAAGACAAAGTTTTGCTTCTGATGGTTGACAATTTGAGATATGACCAATGGAAAGTGATAGAACCGCTTTTCGCAAGGTTTTACAACAAGGTTTCAGAAGACGAATATTTCAGCATTTTACCTACTGCCACTCAATACGCCAGAAATTCATTTTTTGCAGGTTTAATGCCTTCGGAAATCGAAAAGCGTTTTCCAGACAAATGGTTTAATGACAATGAAGAAGGCAATAAAAATGAGCATGAACGCGAATTTTTAGAAGACCAAATGAAAAGAATTGGACTACAAAACAAGTCCATGAAATATTTGAAAGTTCTGAATGCAGATTTTGAACGCAAGATTTTAGATGATTTTAACCAACATAAAAACAATGATTTATTGGTGATTGTCTATAATTTCATAGATATTCTTTCGCATGCTAAAACGGATAATCACATTGTAGACCAATTGATTAGAGATGACAAAACTTTCAGAAGTCTTACTGTAAATTGGTTTGAAAACTCTTCAATTTTAAAAATTATAAAACTCGCTGCGGAACAAGGCTTCAAACTGGTGATTACAACTGACCACGGAATGGTTTATGTAAAAAAACCTTCGCAAGTTGTAGGCGATAGAGAAACCAGCACCAACATTCGTTATAAAACAGGAAAATCTCTCACTTATGACGAAAAAGATGTTTGGGCAATTACGAATCCAGAGAAATTATTTTTACCCAAAGGAAATCTCAGCAGCAAATATATTTTTGCGAAAAACAACATCTTTTTGGCTTATCCCAAAAATTACAACCACTTTGTGAATTATTACAAAGACACCTATCAACATGGCGGAATTTCACTAGAAGAAATCATTATACCTATCAGTATTTTAGAACCTAAGTAGTTTTTTCATAGTTTATTTATACTTAGGCATGGAGCGGAAAAAATCAATTGATTTTTTCCGCTTTTTTACACCATAACAATTCCGTATTTTTGAAAAAATTTTCAAAAAACATGTCTCAAACATTCCAAATAGAAAAAATTGAAGATTGGCAAAAAGTAGTAGATGAAATTTTGCCCAATTTGCAACACAATATCCTTCTGCTCAAAGGAAACTTAGGCGCTGGCAAAACCACGTTTTCTCAATTCTTGATGAAGAGTTTAGGAAGCACAGACGAAGTTTCTTCGCCTACTTATGCTATCGTAAACGAATACCATTCACCAAAAGGAAAAGTTTTTCATTTTGATCTTTATCGACTCAAAAAAATAGAAGAAGCCTATGATTTTGGGATTGAAGAATATCTAGACAATGCTTTTCTCTGCATTATAGAATGGCCAGAAATCTACGAAGAAGAATTGGCAGATTTACCTCACCACGAAATGATAATTACCAATCACGGAGATTATAGAGAAATTGTTTTCAACTAAAATTTTCCTTAGAAAGAATCCATGATTTCTAAGGTTTTACCTATCCCATTTTTCGTTATCTTTGTAGATTAAAATTTAAAACAATGAGTTCTACCATATTTACACCTTTTACTGAAGAACAACTCATTCCTAAAGAGGAAAAATTAGAAGTTCTAAAAAAAGGGAAAAAATTTAGCATTGGTATTCCAAAAGAAACCTGTTTACACGAAAAAAGACTGTGTATTACTCCAGATGCAGTACAAGTTTTGGTAGAACATGGTCATGATATTATTTTAGAAGCTGGCGCTGGTGAAGGTTCTTTTTTCACCGATTTACAGTTTTCTGAAGCAGGAGCTCAGATTACAACCAGTCAAGCAGAAGTGTACGGACAAGATTTAGTTCTTAAAATCAATCCACCAACCGAAGAAGAAATGGAATTTTTAAAACCAAATGCTTATTTGGTTTCTGCACTTCAAATTAACTTAAGAGACAAAGCTTATTTTAAAAAATTAGCAGAAAAAAAGGTTAATGCCATCGCTTTTGAATTCATTATGGATGAATACCGCCAATTGTCACTTATCAGACTCATTGGCGAAATCGCAGGTGGAATTTCTATTTTGTACGCTTCAGAATTATTGGCAAAATCAAATGGATTAATGCTTGGCGGAATTACCGGAGTTCGTCCTACAGAAGTAGTAGTATTAGGAGCTGGAATTGTAGGAGAATTTGCGACGAAAGCTGCCATCGGTTTAGGGGCAAGTGTAAGAGTTTTTGACAATTCTTTATCTAAATTAAGAAGATTACATACACTTATAGACAGTAGAGTTCCTACTTCAATTATAGACCCGAAAGAATTAAAAAAAGCATTGAGAAGAGCTGATGTAGTGATTGGCGCATTACCTAGACTTAATATGCCTTATGTAGTGACAGAAGACATGGTAAAAGCCATGAAAA
>DITA01000005.1:0-11761 GCA_002422665.1 Flavobacteriales bacterium UBA6196 | reverse complement strand
CCAAATTTTAGAATTTTGAGTCTTAACTAAAAAACAAACCTCTCTAAAATTGCTTCTAAAGAGGTTGATTTTTATATTTTTTAATGATTATTTTCTCAAAATAGGAGTTGTGCAACAGCTACGCCTGTTAGCAGCTGGCATTTAACTAAGGATTTAACGCACATTCACAACCATTCTCAATTTCTTCAAGTGCGTTTGGAAAAGTAAATACTTCATTTTTACCTGAAGATTGGTTACATCGCGGTATTTGTTTTGATAGATTTTTTATTGTTCTTCTTAGTTTAGACCAAAATTTTTCTGTTACTTTTTCACTTCCATTACCAATAATTTTATAATGATTTCCAATCCAGCCAAAACTTGACATTGGAATCTCACCAACATTATTAATTTTTATTTCCAAAGAAATAACTCCTGGATGACCTGCGCCAAAATATGGCACATCTAAATCAGCACCGCTTGTAATTTCAGCCCAACCTTCAAAAGGATTAAATATTTTTTTTCCTGAATTATTATGGTCGAATAAAGGTAAAGGACCAGATGGAATATGCCAAAGTTTATATTCTACAAAACCGAAATCTGAATTTTGTCTTTCAATTTCTTCGAGAATATTATGTTCATTTTTTGCTATCCACTTTCTATTTCCATTAGAAACCAAAAAAGCTATTTGTTCTTCTTGATTTAATAAATCATTCAGAATTTGAACATCTTTTTTCGTTAAGTACATAGGAATCCATGCCATAAGTTTTAAGTTTCTGTTGCTTGCTGCTAACGGTTCGGCGGATTTGCGAAGTCCCGAGAAGGAAGTTTACTTCCGTTCTTAGGATTTTGCAAATTCATAGTGCAAGTTGCACATACTCAAATATACTAAAACTTTTATAAAAACCATATTGTACAACATAAAAACACCATTGTAAGCGCTCTAAATTTTAGCATTTTTAATCTTACATAAAAAACAAACCTCTCTAAAATTGCTTCTAAAGAGGTCAAAATTTTATGTTTTTGAAAACTATTTTCTAAAAAAGGAGTTGTGCAACAGTTAGATTTTTGTGTTTGAGGCTTTTTCCTCAGCCTAAGTTTAATTTATTTCCACGCTGTTTTAAAACAAGGAAGCCTGTCCAAATTCACTTACAGAACTTTGACAGGCATCCTTTTAGAATAATTGAGGTATGATTATTTAGCTGCTAAAACGTCTATTTTCTCAATAGATGGTGCAGTAGCCAACAATTCAGGTGCATTTTCCATTAACGCTTTTGCAATCTTACCACCAAGATGTGCTTCTCTGCCTTCTTCATCTGAAAAAGTGTCAAAAATACCAAATGTAGAAGCGTCAATACGGAACGCATACCACGTAATAGTACCTGCTTCTTCATTAGCAAGTGGCAATGCACCTTTAATAAACGCTTCAACATCTTTTTCTTTTCCTGCTTTTGCTTCTAGTCGAACTAATAATCCTGATTTTTTCATGTCTTTTTATTTTTAAATTAAACCAATTTTGTTTTAGCAAATGTAGTTCGTTTAAGCTTGTGAGGCTTTTTTATTTAGTTCAAAAACTTATGAAAAAAGGTCAAGTTTTCATCATGTTTTTTGGACTGTAACCAAATTCATTTTTAAAGGCTGTGCTAAAATTTGATAAGCTGTCATAACCGAAGTCCATATAGATTTCTGATGGTGTCGCTTCATTATTAAGCAATAATTTTTTGGCTTTGTTGAGTCGTTTTAGTTGAAACCATTTTCCTGGAGACTCTTGATATAATTGTAAAAATTTTCGCTTAAAAGTAGACAGGCTCATATTACATAGAAAAGCGACCTCATCAATATTCAAGCTCGTGTACAGATTTTTTTCAATGACCATTTTAAAAGATAATTCTCTTTCGTTGATTAACAATGAATGTAGATAGACAAAAAAACTTTGCCCATACTTATCAGCCAAATACAGCATAATTTCTTCAAATTTCAATTCCAGAATCTTTTGAGAGATGGTTTGATTCAAGCCATAAATTTGTTGAATAGAATTAATAAAATGGATTATAAAATTGTCTTTTTCTATAAGGAAATAGGGACTACTGGTCGCTGCTTTATTTAAGTCTTTTGGGTTGAATAAATGCCCATATTTCAATAAAAAATCATTAATGTTTTTTTGAGAAAAGAAAAAGAGTAGGCAACTATAACTATTTGCCCCTACAATTTCTGTGGTTAAAAAATTTCCCGATGCAAGAAGCAAAGATTGTGTAGGATCTATTGAAACGATGTCATTAGAAAAGTGAATGTCCTTTTGGCCGTCCAACAAAAAACTGAAAACATTTTTGTTTAGGTTAATCTTATTTTTGGAAACATGTTTATATACCTCGTAATTAGCAATTTGCAGGTCTGGTGTCTCCGTATAGTTATTTTCAAATAAATCTTCTGGCAAATTTGTAATATCCATAATAGTGTTGTTTTAAAAAACATTTTGGCATGGCAAAAATATGAATTTTCTATTTCAATAATTGTTTGCTCAATTTTGGATGAAGAGGTCGTTTAGCCTATTACATAATAGTTTGGGACTTTGCAAAATGAACGAAAATTGAAAACGAAAGTTTCGATTGAGGCTACACATAGTAAAAGCCAATTTCTTTATGGTAAATTATCCAAAAAAAGCTAATGAAATTGGGATTGCGGAATATGAAGCGAAAAATTTCAAATTGCAAGTTACCCCGCCATTTTGCCATACCATTTTGGACTAAACCTTCAATAAACGAAATGTGGGAAAAATCACTATTCTGTTTCATTTATCAAATAAAGGTTGAATGTAAAAAGAGCAAGCGGATCGACAATTCGAACAATTCTGAAAAAATACAGTCTTAAAATTTTCTAATATTTTTTTAAAAACTGGGAGTATTTTCAATTCGGATTTTATGTATATTTGATTCTGATCAAAGTGGTTATGAAGCTATCATCAATTTATTTTTAAATTTTAGAGCATAACCATTTTGTCAGAAAATTAAAAAACACAATTATAGCTTCTTCGGTTTTTGCTTAATGCTTTCGCGCTCGTAAAAATTCGGAGGATAGAACCTAATAACACCAATATGAAAATAAATTCTATTCTTTCTCCTAATTTTTCTGCACCAGAATCATCTTCTACTTTGTTGAAAAATCGGTTCGCGATGATTTGTAGATGCATGATACTCCTTATTTTGATTTTAGGTTTCAGTGCTGGTTTGAATGCGCAAAACTTGTCTGAAGTCATCAGTAATTTAAAATCAGATCTCAGTAAAAATCCCGACGATAAAAAACGGGCGTCCATTTATTCCGATCTTACTTGGTATTACGCCAGTGTTTCGGTGGATTCGGCGCTTAGTTACGGCAAAAAAGCGATTTCGGCAACGGAAAAACTTCAAGATTCTGTTATGTTGGCGCAGGTTTACAGTGATTTGGGAGCGGTGCATTTTCGAAATAATGATTTCAAAAATTCGGAAAAAAATTATCTGAAATCTTATCAAATTCGCAAAAGACAAAAGAACGCCGCGGGAATTGCAAAACTCAATAATAATCTGGCTTCGGTATATCAAAGTAGTTTTCAGTACAACAAAGCGATGAAAATGTACCTGGAAGCTCTGAAATATTTTGATGCGAAAGGAGATGTGCGAAATTCCAACATCACGAAGGCAAATATCGGACTGTTGTTTGTGGATTTAAAAGACAATCGTAATGCGATCAAATACATCACAGAAGCGATCAACTATTTTGAATCGCAGGAAAGAAGCGTGGAAATAGAGAATAAACTCTGCGAAAATTACCTCAACTTGGGAAAGGCATTTCAGATGCAGAAAAATTATTCCGAAGCGGAAAAACAGTATCAAAAGAGTGCAGCAATTTGTAATAAAATCGGGAATAAACAGGGAATATCGTTTGCCAATAGAAATTTGGGAAATCTGTACATCCTTCAACGAAAGGATTCTTTGGCGCAAGTAAATCTCCAGGTTTCACAAGAAGTTCGGGAAGAATTTAATTCTAAAATTGATCAGGAAAGCAACAGCATTGATGTAGCCCAAAGTTTAATCGTAGAAGGCAAATACCAAGATGCAAAACGAATGCTTTTGAACATTTTGCCAACTTTTGAAAAAGAAAAATCTAAAGAAAATCAGCTTTCTACCTACAAACTCCTTACAAATGTTTATCATAACACCGCGCAGCCGGACAGTGCAGAATTTTGTTTTGAAAAATACATCGCATTAGATAATGAATTGGTGAATACCAAAGTGATTTCCAGTACCGCAGAACTCGAAAAAAAGTACCAAACATTGAAGAAAGATTCCGAAATTCTTCAGCAAAAATCTAAAATATTCAAGAGAAATGTTGCGATTTCTTCTTTGGCCGCTTTGCTTCTTTTTGGTTTCGTTTTTTACAGAAACCGTCAACATCGCCAGAAAGTGCAACATCAAAAAGCCATTCTCCATCAGCAAGATTTGGCTACAAAAGCAGTAATAACAGCCGAAGACAACGAGCGGAAACGGATGGCAACACACCTGCACGACGGAGTGGGACAACTTTTAATGGCAGCCAATATGAATGTGAGTGTCTTGAATGAATACAAAGACAATCCTGAAAATTTTAAAAATATTATTCAAAAAATCTCTAATATTTTGTCGGATGCGATTGCGGATGTTCGTACGCTTTCTCATCAGATGATGCCGAATATGTTGATTAAAAATTCTTTGGCGAATGCCTTGAGAGACCTCATCGAGAAAACATCTACGCCGAAACTCGCCGTTAATCTTCAAATTGAAGGCCTCGAGAAGGAAGTCGATCAAAATATTCAGGTGACACTCTACAGGATTATTCAAGAATGCATCAATAATACGGTTAAACATTCTGGAGCCGATAAAATCGATATTTCTGTGATACAGTCCTATAAAAAAATTACCACAGAGATTAAAGACAATGGCAAAGGTTTTAATCCTTTAAAAATTTCTGAAAATAAAGATGGAATAGGCCTGCAAAATATGAAAGCGAGGATTGAAATGTTGAAAGGAAAAATGAGAATTGATAGCGCTGCAGATCGCGGTACACAAGTTTTTATAGAAATACCAATCGTCTAATTATTTTCCTATGAAAATTGCCATAGTTGATGATCATCAGATTATAATAGATGGAATCGAAATGCTTCTCGGTCTGGAGAAAAATATTGCGATTCTGAAAACCTATACCGATGCCTGTGATTTTTTGCAGGATATGAGAGAAGAAAAGATCAATCCGGATTTGTTATTGATGGATTTAATGATGCCCACGATGAATGGTTTCGAATGTGCGAAAGTCCTGAAACACGAGTTTCCCAATCTTAAAATCATCATTTTATCGATGAATTGTGATCCGAAAGTAGTTTATGAATTGGTTGAAAAAATAAAAATTGAAGGTTATCTTTCCAAAAATGTCAACAGACAAGATTTGGTAAAAGCGTTGCAGGATGTACAGTTGGGATACATTCACCTTAGCGAAGAAGCAGAAATGGCTTTGAAACAATTTCAGCGAAAAATCATCGATTATCCGCAAATCATATTGACCGCTCGCGAGAAGCAGATCGTGAAATTAATGATCGACGGACTCACCAATAAAGAGATTTCTAATGCATTATTCATTAGTGAAAGTACTGTAGAAACCCACCGAAAAAATATCTACCGAAAAACAGAAACCCATTCGCTTCCTAAATTAATTCAGGCGGTTGCCAATCTCAATTTATTGGCAGATTAATCTTCGATAGACTCAAAAATACCCTGTAGAGGGTAGATTGTCATCTGGATTTTGAGATACTTTTATCTCGTAAAAAAAATCACAGACTATGACAACAAAAATTATTTTCAGTACGGCCGCCATACTTTTCGGCGTTGCCACCTTTGCACAACAATCCACTTTTGATATCCTGGAAAAGGATTATGAAATCTCCCGAAAAGCAAAAAAAGGCTATCTCGGTGGAGTAGAACCCACCGGAAATGGGGGTTTTGAAATGGTGTATTTCCTGCCTTCAAGCAAAAAAAAAGTTAAGATTGAAACCTATACTTTCGACAAAGATGCCAATCTTGTCAATAGCCTAAAAGACGAATGGGATGTAGAGAAAGTAAAGAAAAAATGGAAATTTTTCAATTTTAAAGGCGACGAATATATCACCACCGCAGCTTCGGTGAGCACCAATCTTACCGGAAAAATGATGTTTAAAAAACGCGAAATCAAAGCGAAATACAACTGGCTTGCAGGAGATTATGTGAAGCGGATAAAACTCCTCGACAAACAAAAACTCACCAGTGAAAACGGGGAAGAATATCTCTTCAGCGGTGCGTATGAAGTAGAAAGAGACAGTGCGATTTATGCGCTCGCGTACCCTTATACCAAAGGTGCTTCCCTGAATAATCTCGACTTAGTGAAAATCTCAAACAGCGGAGAATCCAAAAAAATAGCTTCTATTCCTACGCCGACTCCTTTGAAGCCCATTTTCTCCAAACCTTTAATGGACGACAACAGCCGAGACGTTTCTAATGACGATTTCCCAAGAGATTGGATTGTTGTTTTAGCACCAACCAAAGCTTATGGAAAAAGCAATGCTGGAACTCCAAATCAACTGACTTATCTTAGGATTTCACCTGAAGGCGCCGTGAAGGAACAATTTAATTTCTCTGCACCATCGGCAGGTTTCCGTATTCTTAATGCCTACAATAAAGGAAATGAAGTGATCCTGTATGGTTTAGGAATTAAAAAAGAAGGTAAATATGCAGACGAAATCTTAGGAGCTACCGTGTCGCCATCAAGTATGGATGATGAGGAACAAGCCGCCGCTAAATCTACTGGAGGAATGCTCGGAGGAATCGGAAAAATGGCGAATATGGTTTCCGGAAAAGACGATATGGCTCCGTCACAGCAATCACTGGATAATGCTTTGGACGAAAAAAAATATGATGACTTTATCATTGCAAAAGTTTCTGGGGGAAATGTTTCTTTCATTAAAGCGACGCCTATGGCTGAACTTAACCAAAAAGCAGTTGCCGGTCCGGACATGAAAAAAGCTTTGGAATTTGACGGTAAAAAGTTTGTTACCAATAATTTCCAAATTTTGAAAGATGGGTCGATGATTCTTAGCGTACAGGATTATAAACCAAATAGTGGCGGAATAGGAGGCAACAAACTTTTGGGAGCATTAACAGGCATAAGTACAAGTAGAAGTGGAGGATATGACAGAGTTTATAAAGGAATGTATTTGCTGCATTTTTCTCCGGAAGGGAATTTGGTAAGAAACTATACCGTGCAGCTCGATCAGAAAAATAAGAAAGGATTTTTCAATAATTCACCGATGACCGCAGATAATTTTCCTGCTGTTGGATATCTAATCGAAAGCAAAGATGGAAAATCTGTGAACTGGATTATGGAAATTGTGAAAGCCATAGATAAAGACACAAGTTTTAGTTCAATGACCAATTTTTTCACAGGAACCACCACCAATACCACAACAACCACGTATTCACCATTCTATAGTATTGAATATGGTAAAATTGATCTTTCTACCGGGAAATCTTCAGAATTTAGAACATTAGGTGATTTAGAGAAAAAGAAATATTACCTCTACGATAAGCATAACCGCATACAGATTGGCGACTATATTTATTTCTTCAGCGAAACTCCGAATGGCGACCGTCTTTTGGTTTCCAGAATGGATGTAAACCAATAAAAATCTGTGATTCCGTGCCTGTGTAGCTTAGGTTTCCGGGTGCGGTTTTCTTCTAACCAAATTAAAATTTTATAGTATGAAAAATTTATTTTTTTATTTCAGAACCTTGATGGTATTGGCGGTTCTATTCATTTCCTGTGACAGGAACGAAGATGATGGAACAAACACCGCAACTTCCTCAACTGCAGGATTTACGTGGAGGGAAGACTCTCAAACCGCGCCTGAACAAAATGCTTCGTCCGCTTATTTTCAGGGGAGTTCCATTTTCGCACTTAATGCTTCTAATGCTACTGTGTTCGAAATTAATCTGATGAAAAGTTCCGCGGTAGGAACCCATACTTTCGACGGCGATTACATCAAAGGTACAGCTCTGGTTTACGTCACCAAAAATTTCAACGCTACCAGTGGAACCATCACCATAACTGATAAAACGGACTCCAAAGTTTCAGGAAAATTCGAAGCTACCGGAACAGGAAACGGCATTACAAAAGTTTACGGAACGTTCACAGGTATTCCGGTAAAATAATCAGTGTTAAACACTTAGCCAAAGTTTTGAGCTTTGGCTAAGTTTCATTACCAAATAAAAAACAGCTACAATGAAAAATTTCTATTTTTTGGCATTATTCTTTATCTCCGTATTTGGAAATTCCCAGATTACAAAAGTATTAGAATTTACTGACAGTAAACTCCTTCCCCAATATATGGAAAAACATAGGATGAAGGTTTGGAAAAACAAGGTATTCTATCAAGGTAAAGGAATCTCGGCGTCTTCACCTTATCAATACCGTACGTGCAATCTTGTAGTCTCCGACGGAACAGCAGAAGGCACTAAAGTTTTGAAAGATTTATCTCCAAGCACTGAGTACGACGCTAAAATCGTTCAATGGGCTGCAACCGACAGCTATCTTTATTTCACCTGCAAAACAAATTACGGAAAATACCAGTTATGGAGAACAGACGGTACTTCGGAAAATACCCTGAAACTGGATGAATCTTTTAGTACAGGTTTTACAGTACCTACTATGAATTACTTGGGAATTGGCGGCACTACTAGTGAAGAGTTTATTACAAGCATCCAAAGTTCTTCTTACAATTATCCGGATAATTTTGACAATCAGCCGGTTACAATCGGAAACAAACTCTTCTATACAAAATTCGACAATACTACCCAGGAATTCTCAATGTACGAAACAGAGGGCACTGTTGAGTCGATTAAAAAAATTCCCGGAGATTACAGTTACAAACAAACACTTCCCAATAGTTACCTCGTCTATAATAATAAACTATACTTTGGAGGAAGTTATTATTATGTTGACCAATATAGTGGAGTAAAAAGTAGATACAGTACATCCTTCGTTTACGACGGTGTTTCCACAAAACAGGTATCTTATTCTAAGGGAAAATTTGATCCTTCCTTCACTCGATTTAGTGCTGTTTTCAATGGTAAGATTTACTTTGATGCCGGTAATTTCGATATATATTCTACCACAGATTTTGGCAACAACAAAAAACTAGTTTACAGAGCACCCTGCACTATGGGTTTTCCGGGACCACCTGATTCCAAAAAAACATTTCAGTTCCGAAAAACTGCAAATTATATGTTTATGTTTGGCAATAATGGATGCGACGAATATTTATACATTATTGATAAAAATGATGCGGTGAAAAAAGTACTACTTCCTGCCAACAGTCGGCTAAAGGAAATAATAACTGGTGAAAACATCTCATATATTCATACGGAAACATTGATGAATAGTGCATATTCCTACAATATTACGGCGATTAATGAAGATGCTTCTTTAATTAATTCTGTTACCGTGAATTACCCCACTTTTTTCGGGCACACCTTAAATGGAATTCTTTATTATGCTGATTTGCCTGAAAAATTGAACAGTCCAACATTGAACGGACTCAATATTGAATTATGGCGTACGAATGGTTCTAGTAATTATATGGCTTATGAAATAAATAGAGGTCAACAGCAACTTCCGCAAAATAATTTTGTAAATATGCCATCTCAACCGAGGAACTTTTTTAAGCTTCAGAACAAAATCTATTTTATTGCCACCAATGAGGGCAAAGAAAATCTGTATTCTTTAAATGAAGATTTTACCTTCAATAATGGCAAATCAAACAATCAATGGAATGAAGGTGATAACTGGGCAGGGCAGATCGTTCCTTTTGAAAGCGATGTCGTGTTAATTCCGACAGGAAAAACACCGGAAATTAATGGCAATGCATCAGTGAAAAATATAAGCGTAAGTTCGCCGTTGAACCTTTCTGCAGGAACCCTGAACGTTTCAGGGAACTTAGATCTTGGAGCAAAAATAACTTTAAACAATAACAACCTAAACCTAAAAGGCAATTCCTCCCAAATCACCAACGCAAACGCATCCAACTACATCGTGACCAACGGAACCGGCACCGTAAATGTTGAAAATCTAAATGCTGAGAGAGGAATCGTAAACTTGCCAATCGGAACGGCCACGAATTACAATCCAGTTTCCATCGCAAACACCGGAACTTCCGATACCTTTTCAGCGAGAGTTTCGGATGGGATTTCCAACACTACGAACGGCGCGGTAAACGCAACCTGGGACATTTCTGAAGCTACAGCGGGAGGAAGCAACGTGAATCTGACTTTAGGATGGAATGCATCTCAACAAAACGGAAGTTTTAATGCTTCAACCGCGAAAGTCGGGCATTATCTTAACGGTAACTGGACTGAGGAAAATTCGGGGGCGGTTTCAAATAATTCTATCACAGCCACAGGAATTTCTTCTTTCTCACCATTTGCCGTGATGAATTTTGGCTCACTTGCCACTTCGGATTTTTCAAAATCAAAAGTTTTAATTTACCCTAATCCTTTTAATGAAAACCTAAATATTTCAACAGAAAATGGTGGAGTAGTGCACTTCTACGATTTGAGCGGAAAACTCGTTTCAATATCAGTTTTGATGAAAGGAGCAAATTCTTTGAACAAATCTTCGCTTGCGAAAGGCGTTTACATTTATCAAATAAAAAACACAAGTGGGGAAGTAGTTTCATCTGGGAAAGTGATTAAGAAATAATTTTAAAAATTAACATAATGAAAAATATATTAAAAACAATATTTCTTTTTTCTTTTACCACGATTTTGGCACAAGTTAGTGTTGTAAAAGAATCTCCGTTTTCCAGTAATTATCTAGGTGTTCCAGTTTATCCAAAAGAAAGTGTTAATTATAGAGCTTTTCTTGGTGAGTATAATGTGTGGAATAATAAGGCTTTTTATATTGCAGACTACTATTTTCAACCGTGTAACAGCGGATGCAATACATTGAATTTAGTAATGACGGATGGTACTGAAAATGGTACTGAAAATGGTACTGTTGTTTTAAAAAATTTAATAAGTAGCACAGTTTCAAACCCAATTGCAATTCAGTTTAAACCAGCTGGAAATTATATTTATTTTACAATTCAGTATACGGATAGTGCAAGTAATATATTTTTAGAATTATGGAGAACAGATGGAACCGCAGCTGGAACCTTTAGAGTAGATCAAGTCCAGAATCCCGTAAGTCCACAAAAAAGATTTTTCAGTATAGAAATTGGTGGTGATGAATATAATGGAAATAGAGGACCAAGATATAAAACTGATTCCCATATCGGTAACACATTTTATTATTTAAAGTATTCTACAGCTCAAAGTAAATGGGAAATCTGGAAAACTGATGGTTCACAAAGTCAAGCTGTTATAAACAGTCCATTAATAGATTTAGTTAATGATACGGGTTATCTTACCTCATATAATAATAAACTTTATTTATTAGATAAAAATTACAACTTAGTTTCTTATGACGGCAGTGTTTTTTCCAATGTTATTCCATTTACTATTGGTGATACTGGTGGTGGAGGGCAAGGTGTGGTTACAAGAGTTTATCAAATTGGAACTATTTTTAAAGATAAACTTTATCTAAATGCCAGAATAAATAATATTAATGGAATTTTTAGTTTAGATAATCAAAATATTTCACAATTTATTTTTAAAAAAGACGCCCCTTTAACTAGTCATGGTCGGAAGAAAATTCC
>DITA01000147.1:0-5945 GCA_002422665.1 Flavobacteriales bacterium UBA6196 | reverse complement strand
ATTATTTGTAATATTTTTCAAAAAATCACATCTGACTTCTTTATCTATTGCATCACATTATACACATGCATCATCTTTTTGATTTTATATCTCTTAAATTATAAAAAGATTCTACATTATTTATTTAAACAATTATTGATATCCAGAGAGATCATTTAGAAATTACAGACCAAGCTGGAGACGAAGAAACCAATGCACAAATGAGTGGATACATTACCGAACAGGAGAAATTAGTATGGATGTATAATGCTTACTTAAGTAAATAATTACTTTTCAAATAATTATGACGAAGTGTTACTCAAAATGTAACACTTCTTTTTTTGATAAAAATGCTTATTTTTTAATTTATATTTTATATTTGCACAGATTTTTAAACACAAATTTTGAAGAAATTTTTACTTTTATTAGTATTCCTTATTTTTAATATTTATAGTGCTCAATACAGCGTTTCTACATCAGAGAGAAATGCACTTATTTCTATTTACAATCAAACCAATGGAGATAACTGGAGCCAAAAATGGGACCTTACCAAAGATCCTTATTATTGGTTCGGCGTAAAAATAGAAAACGGAGCAGTTACAGAATTAAGATTGAACGGAAACCTTCTTGAAGGCAACTTTCCTAGCGGTGTTTTGAGTCTTACCAATCTAAAAAAATTAGATGTAAGTTCTAATAAACTCACCGGAAACATCCCTAATTTAGGTTCTCTAATTAACCTTACTTACCTCAATATTAGCAATAACAATTTAAGTGGAGATTTTTACAGTAACATTTCATCACTATCTAATTTAGAAGAAATTCTACTCGGTAATAACTTAGGAAGTCTTGCTTCTACCAATTTCTCATCGTTTACCAATCTTAAAAGCTTAGACCTTTCTGGATTTGGTTTGACCGAAATTCCTAGCACATTAGGAGGTCTTAGTTTTCTTAAAAATTTGAATGTAAGCAATAATTCCATTACACAATTCAGCAATCTTTCTGCATTGGGGAATTTAGAAGAACTGAATATTTCTAAAAATCAACTGACAGAAATTCCTTCGGAAATAAGTGCTCTTGTGTTTTTAAAAACATTAGACGCAAGCCAAAATAATCTTACGAAGTTTTCGGCACTTAATAACTTGACCACTTTAGAATGGTTGTCACTAGAAAATAACAACCTGCAAAATCTTCCAACAGAAATTGCCACTTTACAAAATTTAATTCACTTAAATCTTGCTAATAATAAACTTTCTAGCAATTTTGGAACATTAAGTTCTTTAGCAAAACTAGAGCAACTTTGGTTAAATCATAATGAGATTACCGCTTTCCCTACAGAAGTTTTAGCACTTCCTCAGTTGATGAGTTTATCCTTGCAGAGCAATAAACTTAGTGGAAACATTCCGGCTAATCTTCCCGAAATTTGCAACATTTCTAACAACAAATTTAGCGCAACAGAAATTCAGAATTTTCTCAATCAAAAACCAAATAACACAGATTTTGTATATTCTCCTCAAAGATATGACGAAGAAAAAACTGAAAAAGCAATTTTAGCAGGCGCCGTTAGTTTGAACCAATTGCTCTCTGCTTCAGATGGTTATTATTTCACTTGGTATAAAAATTTAGACAACAAAACTTCTACGACTACTGAAAATTACAATATAAACTCTGTAAAAGCAACAGACTTTGGAAAATACAGCTGTGAAGCCATTTTGATTAAAGACAATACGCTGTATATTTTAGATTTTGCCACTTTCAGAGAACCGATTACCTTAGAAAAAACCGAAACTTTGGCGACCAATAATCCCAATGAAAAAATGCTTGCCATCTATCCAAATCCTGTAAAAGATTTCCTTCACATCAAAAATCAAAATTACAAGATTGAAAATATTTCGATTTATGACTTATCTGGAAAAATCATTTACTCAGGGAAATCTACGGAAATCAACCTACAAAACTTCCCAACTTCCACCTATATTTTGTACATCAAAACCGAGGAAGGTTATCATCATTTTAAAATTATCAAAAAGTAAGTTCAAAAATTTTTACATTTATTAAAACCTTGTCACAAATGAAAAATTTACTTTATCTAATCATCGCCTCAGTTACCGTAAGTTCTTGTATCGTTTACCAAAAAGGTGAAAATGGAAAACCGGTAACCGCAGGTAAAAATGCTGATGAAATAGTAACCACTCAGGAAAAAAATAAAAAATTAGCAGATTCTCTCGGCGCAGATGAACGTGGCATGAAAACTTATATGCTCGTGATTCTGAAAACCGGCCCAAAAGATGCTGAAATTACAGATAAAACACAGCGCTCCGAACTTTTCAAAGGACATTTTTCTAACATGGAAGCCATGGAAAAAGCAGGAAAACTGAAATTAGCAGGTCCTTTTGCTACGAAAAACAACCTTCAATATCGTGGAATTTTCTTAATCGATGCTAAAACCGAAGAAGAGGTAAAAACTTTGCTTCAAGGAGATCCAACCATTAAAAACGGAATTTTCGATGTAGAAATTCTTCCTTGGTACGGTTCTGCAGCAATACCAATGCATCTGAAATATCACAAAATGATTTCTAAAGAATAATCATGAAAACTCCCAAAACCTACGAAGAATATTGCTTAGATTTCCCTGAAGAAACTCAAGAAATTTTAGAAAATCTGAAAAATTTCATTCAAAATCTTCTTCCAGAAAGTGAACTCTGTATCAATTACGGAATTCCAACTTTTAAAATGAAAGGCAAAAACGTAATTCATTTTGGCGGTTTCAGAAATCATATCGGTTTATATCCTGGCTCAGAAGTCATAGAAATCTTTGCCGAAAAATTAAAGAAATACAAAACATCTAAAGGTACAGTTCAGTTTCCTTTGCAAGAAGAATTGCCTTTTGATTTGATTCAAGAAATTGTAGAATTTAGAAAAGAGAAATTTTAGTTTTCCACAAGATAATCATTATAACTTTTTCTTTTTGTAATTTTGAAAAATGGAAATCTTATACATTATTCTCGCATTTATTCTCGGTGCTGTTTTGGCATATTTTATTTTGAAATCTTCTTCGGTTTCTAGAAAAAGCCATGAAGAATTGCAACAAAACTTCAATCAAAAAGAAGCCGATTTTAACAAAATTATCGCGGAAATTTCTGCTGAAAATAAAGCTCAAATTCAGAAAATTGCAGAGCAACAAGAACTTAACGAAAGACAAAACTCCGAAATTAAGGAACTTCAAAACGATAAAAATCAATTAATCGGTTTGAAATCTCAATTGGCTGCTCAGAATGAAAGTCTTCAGCAATTATTGGATTCCCAAAAAGAAGAAATTGTAAAAATTCAGGAAGAGGCAAAGTTGCAATTCGAGAATTTAGCGAATAAAATTTTAGAAGAAAAAACCCTAAAATTCACGGAACAAAATCAACAAAACTTGAAGAACATTTTGAATCCTCTTCAAGAAAAAATTACAGATTTTGAGAAAAAAGTAGAAAACACGCACAAAGAAAGTATAGATTACCACGCAGCTCTTCGTCAACAAATTCTTGGACTTAAAGAAATGAATTTGCAAATGAGCAAAGAAACGCTAAATCTTACCAAAGCATTGAAAGGCGATAGCAAAATTCAAGGAAACTGGGGAGAACTAGTTTTAGAAAGAGTTTTAGAAAAATCTGGCTTAGAAAAAGGTAGAGAATATGAAATTCAGAAAAGTTTTACCACAGAAGAAGGAAACAGAGTTCAGCCAGACGTAATCATCAACCTTCCTGATGGTAAAAAAATGATTGTAGACTCTAAAGTTTCACTTACTGCCTACGAAAAATACATCAACGAAGAAGATGACGAACAAAAAAACAGCTTCTTAAAAGAGCATGTAAATTCTCTAAAAAGACATGTAGAACAATTAGGAAGTAAAAATTATCAGCATCTCTATCAAATGGAAAGTCCTGATTTTGTTTTACTTTTCATTCCTATAGAACCTGCATTTGCAATTGCTCTAAACGAAGACACTCAACTATACAATAAAGCTTTTGAAAGAAATATTGTAATTGTAACGCCTTCTACTTTATTGGCAACACTTCGCACCATCGATTCTATGTGGACGAATCAAAAACAACAAGAAAACGCATATGAAATCGCAAGACAAGCTGGAGCTTTGTATGATAAATTCGATGGCTTTGTTACTGATTTAGTTAAAATCGGCAAAAAAATGGACGAAGCAAAAACCGAATACGAAGGAGCCATGAATAAATTAGTAGACGGAAAAGGAAATCTGATTACTAGCGTTCAGAAATTGAAAATAATGGGTGCAAAAGCTAAAAAATCTTTACCTGATGCTATTCTTAATAGAGCAAATTCTAGTTTAGAAAATTTAGACGAGGAATAAAATAATGGAAATCTTATGATTTTCATCTTTGCAACCTTAAAAACATTAAAATTTTAAAAATTTACTTTGCGCACTTTGCGTTTCAAAAATATGATTATCGAAAGCTTACAAAACGAAAAAATAAAAAACCTCAACAGATTAATTACAGACAATAGGTTTCGTAAGAAATCTGGTGTTTTTGTAGTAGAAGGGAAACAAGAAAACGAACGCGCATTGCAATTCGGTTTTGAAAATGTAGAATTTTTTATTTGCGAATCTATTTTTGGAATCAATCATCCCGATGGTAAAATACATTTTGTTTCCAGTCAAGTATATGAAAAACTAGCTTACAGAGGAACTTCTGAAGGAATTATTGGCATTTACAAAACCAAAGAATTTGATTTAAAAAATTATCAGCCAAAAGACAATGCTTCTGTTATTGTAGTAGAATCTGTAGAAAAACCAGGAAATCTTGGGGCAATTTTGAGAAGTTGCGAAGCTTTTGGAATAGATGCATTAATTGTTACCGATTCTAGAGTAGACTTTTACAACCCAAACGTTTTACGAAGCAGCGTAGGTTGTTTTTTTGGAATGAACATATTCTCTGCGACCAATGAAGAAACTTTGGCGTTTTTACAAGAGAATTGTTTCAAAATCTACACCACGTTTATGGATGAAACCGCCGAAGATTTATACAAAAAAAACTTCAATGAAAAATCTGCATTATTTTTCGGAACGGAACATTCTGGCTTAAGTGATTTTTGGCTCCATAAAGGTGAAAACATTCTCATCCCGATGTCTGGAACTATAGATTCACTTAATCTAAGTAATGCAGTGGCTATTTCCTGCTACGAAATACTGAGACAAAAACTCTCTAAATAAAAAACCGCCTCGTTTTCAAGAGGCGGTTCTGTTTGTAATTAATTTCTTAATTATTTTTTCACAGCTTCTTCTACTTTAGCTGCTCCTTCTTTCACTTCTTTAGCTGCATCTTTTACTGCGTCTTTAGCTTCAGCAGAAGCGTTTTTAGCAGCGTCTTCTACTTTAGCAGCAGCTGAATCTACCACAGCAGCAGCAGAGTCTACAGTTACCGCAGCTGAATCTACCATTGCAGTTGCAGCTGAATCTACAGTTTCAGTGGTTTCAATTGTTTCTTTTTTGTTACAAGCAACTAATGCTAAAGCAGCTACAGCTGCTACGAATAATGATTTTTTCATAATAATAAATTTAATTTAAGGGTTTAAAAAATTTGTTTGTTTCATTTTGTTGATACAAATGTATAACCACTCCGAAAATATAATTTGAAAATTCATTGTAAATATCTTTGTAAAGAGATTTTACAAAAAAATAAGATTGATAATCAGAAAATTAAATATTTTAAATCAAAATTAAATTCAATTTCTACAACTTATAAATACAAAAAAATCATCTAAAAAAAATTAGATGACTAACTATTTAATTTTACATTTGCAAGTATAAAAAAAACGCTCCTCTGAGAGGAACGTTTTAGTTTTTTTCTGTTGAGAAAAATTATTTTGCAGCTTCTTCAACTTTAGCAGCAGCTGAATCAACAGTTGCAGCAGCAGAGTCAACAACAGCAGCAGCAGAGTCAACAGTAGCA
>DITA01000085.1:0-41601 GCA_002422665.1 Flavobacteriales bacterium UBA6196 | reverse complement strand
CCGAAAAAAAGAAAATATTTTGTCTTCATGGAAGTTTAAAAATAAGCGTAAAGTTAATGAAAAAAGCTGAACTGTTTCTAAAAACGCAAAAACTGTAAAATTTCTTTCACAAAAACTTAAAACGCTATTTGTCAATTCAAAAAATATTTTTATTTTTGCAGTCTAAAATTAAGAATAATAAAAGCAGTGCCATTACACGCAATTATTATCAACTAAAATTTAAAAAGACAATAAAGATATGAAATCAGGAATTCACCCAGAAAATTATAGATTAGTTGTATTCAAAGACATGAGTAATGACGAAGTGTTTCTTTGCAAATCTACAGCTGAAACTAAAGATACTATTGTTTACGAAGGTACAGAATATCCATTAATCAAAATGGAAATCTCTTCTACTTCTCACCCATTCTACACTGGTAAAGTAAAATTAGTAGATACTGCAGGTAGAGTAGACAAATTCATGAACAAATACAAAAAATTCGCTAAGTAATTTAGCCGATTTTTTCATAATAAATCAGTCCTTCAAAAATTTTGAAGGACTTTTTTTGTATTTTTGAGAATAATTTTTCGTTTGTCATTCTGAATGAAGCAAAGCAAAATGAAGAATCTTTTTATTCAATAGATTCTTCACTTCATTTCATTACGCTCAGAATGACAGAAAGTTTTAACAATAAACATTGAATTAAAATGCAACTTATATTTTCTGATGCTCAATTTTGGGGAGATTTTCTTCCGCTTACTTATACCAAACCTATCGCAGAACTTAGAACAGGAATTCTTACGTTTTCTGAACGTTGGCAAAAACTGTTAGATTCTTCAGAAGTTTCTTACATCACCGAAGATTATCTTCAAAAAAAATATAAATCTTACGAAAAGAAAGAAAGTTTATTGATTACTCCAAATTTTCTTCCTTCGGAAAGTGTTTTGGCTCAAATTAAAAATTTGCAACTGGGAGAAGCTTTGATTTATGAAAATGAAGTTTTGGCTGCGAGATTAAACATGGAAAATTTTTCGCTTTCGCAGATTGAGAAAATGACAGACATTACCGAAGAACTGATTTTCTTTAAAAAAGCTACAGATTTATTTTCGCTGAATGATAAAGCCATTGATTTTGATTTTGAACTAGTGACCAAAGGAAGAACTTCTGCTCCACTTTCTGAAACCAATGGATTTTTGGGCAAAAAAGAAGACTTATTTATAGAAGAAGGTGCCGAAATAGAATTTGCCACGCTTAATTGCAAAACTGGGAAAATCTACATTGGCAAAAATGCAGAAATCATGGAAGGTTCTGTAGTAAGAGGAAGTTTAGCACTTTGCGAAGGTTCTAAAATTAATATGGGTTCTAAAATTTATGGTGCGACTACAATTGGTCCACATTCTAAAGTTGGTGGCGAAGTGAATAATATTGTTATCACTGGTTTTACCAATAAAGGTCACGAAGGTTTTGTAGGAAATTCTGTGATTGGCGAATGGTGCAATCTGGGAGCCGACACCAATTCTTCTAACCTCAAAAACAATTATGCAGAAGTAAAACTCTGGAGTTATCCATCTAAAAAATTTGTAAAAACTGGACTTCAATTTTGCGGATTAATTATGGGAGACCATTCTAAAACTGCTATTAACACTCAATTTAACACAGGAACTGTAGTAGGAGTTGGCGCTAATATTTTCAAAAGTGGATTTCCACCTAATTTGATTGAACATTTTTCTTGGGGCGGATTTAAAGGAGATGAAAAATTTAGATTAGAAACCGCTTACGAAGTTGCTGAAAAAGCTATGGCGAGAAGAAAAATAGCTTTAAGAGAAGAAGATAAGGAGATTCTGAAATGGGTTTATGAGAATTGTTAGTCTTTTTAAACGCAAAGATTTCTACGTTGCTTTTGTCATTCCGAAGGAATCTTAACAAAAAATTTATGACATTAAAATGTGATTCTTACGGATGACAAAATTAACTAAAAATACTAGCCGCTTTCAACATTTTTGAAAGCGGTTTTTTAATGACTAAAAATCAAGAAAATAAAAAATTTTTATTTCTGATGTAATATTTTTCCGACCTTCGTTGTCTTACCTATAGAAACTAACCTATGAATCAAGAAACATTTAAGAATACTGTATTTGTTTTGAAAGACGAGATGTATCGTTTTGCAAAGCGATTCTTGGTGAGTAGTGACGAAGCCGAAGATTTGGTACAGGATTTAATGTTGAAATTTTGGCAAAAAAAGGATGAATTGGTACATCTCAATTTAAAATCTTATGTACTAAAATGTGTGAAAAACGAGTGTCTCAATAAACTGAAACACGAAACGGTGAAACAGAATTTTGCAGATTTTCAACTTCATAGAAGTGAGCTCTACAAAATGGAAACCAATAATCTGAAGGAGAAAATTTTAGAATTTATCAATGCGCTCCCCGAAAAACAGAAATTGGTCATTCACCTGAAAGATGTAGAAGAATATGAAGTCTCGGAAATCTCGGAGATTTTAGAAATAGAAGAAAATGCAGTGAGAGTGAATCTGATGAGAGCCAGACAAAAAGTAAAAGAACAGATTAACAACCTGTTAGCGTTTGAAAACAGAAAAATTCAAAACATTTAAAACCAAAAAAAATGAACCCAAATATAGATAAAGAATACCAAAACATCTTCCAAGAACTGAAGGAAGAAAAAATGGATTGGAATTTCGAAGATTTCTTGAAAAAAACCGAAGAAAAACCAGAGGAAACTAAAGTAATTCCTTTGCAAAAAAAATCTGGTGGCGGCAGTCAGAAATGGTATTGGATGGCAGCAAGTTTGGTTACGCTTTTTGGAATGATGATGTTCTTTAACCCAGACATTACAGAATCTACCTTGAAACCTATTGCTTCTAATGAAAGTAATCCTTCCCAAAAACCAGCACAAACCAACATCACAAAACCAACTGAAAATCAAAACATTAACAATAATTCAAACACCATTAAAGTTGCTGAAAACAACGTAAAACCCACTAAAAAAATAAATCATGAGTTCAGAAATGAACATCAAAATATTGCTTCTCAACCAAGTAAAAGTGTAGAAAATTCTACTGAAATTCTAGAAAATCCAGCAGAAGAATACAGCGCAGATTATGTAATCGTAAATGGTAAAAAAATCTATAACGAAGAAGAAGCCATCGATATTACGAAGGAAGCATTTCAACTTTTCGCGAGTAACGTTACCAAAACTATAAACCAGGCAGAGCCTATCAAAAATTTATCCATTAACTTTTAAAAAATTAATACAATGAAAAATATTATCACATTGCTATTCCTTATGTTTTTGCCAGTGTTTACTTTGGCACAAACTGAAAAATTAGACGCTATTTTTGAAAAATATCAAGAAGCAGAAGGCGTAACTTCTATTAAGATTGCTAAACCAATGTTTAGATTGCTCAATAACATCAATATTGATGACTCTGATATGGACAAAATTAAACCGCTCATCAGTAAAATGAATGGTTTAAAAATCCTCATCATGGAAAAACCTGAAAAAGCCGAAAATCCTACCGCTGCTCAATTAGCTGCCATCAATGAAGCTAGTAAAGTAAAAAATGAAATTCTAGCTGCTGTAAAAAATCTGAAATATGATGAACTGATGACTCTGAACAGCAAAGACAATAAAATCAAGTTTTTAGCTGCAGACACAAGTTCTAATTTACTGAATAACATACTATTAACCATTTCTTCAGAGGATGAAAACATCTTGATGATGTTAGACGGACAAATCTCTATGGACGATATTTCTAACTTGATTAATGACGTTCAAAAAGAAGACAAAACGCCTAAAACACCAGAAAAACCTAAAAAATAAACACTGAAATCGCCATTTATACAAATTTTTGAAAATGGTGATTCTTTTCAACCATTGTCAACTAAAATTAACACTTATGAAATCATTTCTAAAACTTATAGCAATTTTCACCATTTTGGTCTCTCTGCAATCTTGTATTGTTAGTGAAAAATCTCTCTACAACGAAGAAACAAAAGGAAACGCAACCGTTACCAAAATAAATGTTCCCATGTTTATCGTAAAACCTTACATCAAAAAAGCATTAAGAGAAGACGGTGAATCTGAAGAAGTTATTCGCCTGATCAAAAAAATTAGAAAAGTAAAAGTTTATACTGTACAAAATGCTTCTGATAAAATGGTTGCCCAGTTTTCTAGACAATCTTTTGGTAGCAATTTACAAGAATTGATGAGTGTAAACAGCAAGGATTCTAAAATTAAAATTATGTCTGCCATTACCGATTCAGACACCATGATTAAGGATTTACTGATTACCGTGAGAGACGACAAAGAATTGGTTTACGTAAAAGTTTTAGGAAAATTTTCTTTGGATGATATCTCAAGAATCGCAGAATTATCTAAAAAGAATAAAGATACCGTTGCAAATAATTAAAATAAAAACTGCCCTTTTTGAGGCAGTTTTTTTAGTATAATAAATGATAGACTTTCACTTTTTTATCATTTTCAAAAAAATTGACAATATAAATGTCATTAAATTTTTCGTCTGGAATATCTTTGAACAAAGGTTGCTGAATTAATTCATTGAGCAAAACTGAGTTGGTATTAGAATGCCCTGAAATAATATTGACTCCAGTGTTTTTAGATAAATCATTTTTCACAAATTCAGGAATTTCTTTTGGATTGTAAATCTTCAAATCTAACTTTTTCTCTAAAATCAAAGGTTCTAAAGTTTCTCGAGTTCTGAAAAAATCTGTGCTAAAAGCATTCTGAATTTTTACTTTTTTGAATAATTGAGCTAAATGTTTTGCCCTTTCTTTTCCTGCTTCAGAAAGATGAGGATTTTTGCCATTATTTTCTTTCTCTCCATGTCTTACAATAATATAAACCAAAGCTTTTTTATCAATACTTTGCTTAATAGTTTTAGAAGTCGCTTTTCCTACAAAAACAGTATCTACTTTTTGCTGTGCAAAAGTCAAATTAAAGCTGAAAAGGGAAAGTAAAAGGAGAAATGAAGCTCTTTTAAATATTTTCATGATGTAAAATTATCTTACAAATCTAAAATAAAATTTTAAATCAGTTTACACGACATATTTTGTCGCATAACTGTTTTATCTTTGTCGTAGAAAAGAAGAAAATAACGAAATTTTCTTTCAAAGTAAACCAAAATTAATTGTATTTTTGATAAAATTTAAGAAAAATGAGCAGTATAGACGATAAGAAAAAAGCACTCGCATTAGTCCTCGAAAAAATGGATAAAACCTACGGAAAAGGTACCGTAATGAAAATGGGAGACAGTGCAGTAGAAGAGGTAGAAGTAATTCCGAGTGGTTCACTTGGTTTAGATATTGCTTTGGGAGTTGGCGGTTATCCAAAAGGAAGAGTCATCGAAATTTATGGCCCTGAATCTTCTGGTAAAACCACACTTACCATGCACGCAATTGCAGAATCTCAAAAAGCGGGAGGAATTGCAGCTTTTATCGATGCAGAACACGCTTTTGATGCAGTTTACGCTAAAAAACTAGGAATTGATGTAGAAAATTTAATTATTTCTCAACCAGATAATGGTGAACAAGCTTTAGAAATTGCGGATAATTTAATTCGTTCTGGAGCGATTGACATCGTGGTAATTGACTCTGTTGCAGCTTTGACACCAAAAGCAGAAATTGAAGGAGAAATGGGAGATTCTAAAATGGGGTTGCACGCAAGATTAATGTCTCAAGCTTTGAGAAAATTAACGGCAACGATTTCTAGAACAAAATGTACGGTAATTTTCATCAACCAATTAAGAGAAAAAATTGGCGTAGTATTCGGAAATCCTGAAACAACCACCGGTGGAAATGCACTAAAATTCTATGCTTCCGTAAGAATTGACATCAGAAGAAGTGGCTCTCCTATCAAAGTAGGCGAAGATGCAGTAGGAAATCGTGTGAAAGTAAAAATTGTTAAAAACAAAGTTGCTCCACCATTCAAAAATACAGAATTTGATATTATGTATGGAGAAGGAATTTCTAAAGTGGGCGAAATTCTAGATTTGGGCGTTGAATTTGATATTGTTAAAAAATCTGGTTCTTGGTTCAGCTACGGCGACACAAAACTAGGACAAGGTAGAGATGCCGTGAAAGAATTACTAAAAGACAATCCTGAACTTTTAGAAGAATTAGCTGAGAAAATAAAAGTGGCTATTAAAGAAAAGAAATAATTTTTTTGATACAGAACCGGCGCGAGCAAAGCTCGCGCCGGTTTTTTTTAAGAATACTGCGGCAGCTTCGCTGCCGCAGTATTCTTATCAATATTAAATTGAAATTAACAAAGGAGAATTCCAACTTTTACAAATTAATCTCTTCTAAAGGATTCCAAAAAATTTGTTTAAAATTCTGGATTTTATTTCCTTTCACTTCTACTCCTTCTTTAGCCAATTTTTCGGTAAATTTTGGAATACAACTTTCCGCTGATATAATTCCACTAGCACTACAAACTCTATGTGCAGGGAAATCTATATCATAATTCCTCAAAGCATTTCCTACATGGCGAGAATGATTAGGAAAACCAACTGCTTTAGCAATTGCTCCATAAGTGGTTACTCTACCTTTAGGAATCATTTTGATGATTTCAAAGACTTGTTTTTCGAAGGTTTCGTTCATATTTATTAAATTTTAGAGGTAAGATTTCAGAGATCAGATGATTTCAAAGATAATTTTTTTTATAGAATTAACGCTCGCTTCGCTCGCGCTCAATTATTTTCCAAGTTTTTTTAATCTTCAAATAAAAACTGAAAAGTAAAATTTAGCCCCGATTGCAGCGGCATCCTTTTTTGTGATATTGAGCGGAGTCGAAATCTGAACAAAAAAGATATAGCGAAAAGCGGGACTGCGTTTTCTAAGAATTACAAATTTTGTTGCTCCTAAAAAATAAAAAAACGCCCAAAATAATTTGAGCGTTTATTTAACTTCTAGCGTCTAACTTTCGTCTTTAGCTTTATGAATTTTCTAAAATATATTTGAAAATTAGTGGAGCACAAATCGTAGCATCACTTTCAACGATGAATTTCGGTGTGGTGATATCTAATTTCCCCCAAGTAATTTTTTCGTTCGGAACTGCTCCAGAATATGAACCATAAGAAGTGGTAGAATCTGAAATCTGACAGAAATAGCTCCAGAACGGAATGTCGTGCATTTCCATATCCTGATATAACATTGGCACTACACAAATTGGGAAATCTCCTGCAATTCCTCCTCCAATTTGGAAGAAACCAACTCCTTTTCCACCACTGTTTTTTGGATACCAATCTGCTAAGAACATCATATATTCAATTCCAGATTTCATAGTAGAAGCTTTTAAATCTCCTTTAATACAATAACTTGCGAAAATATTTCCCATCGTAGAATCTTCCCAACCTGGTACTACAATTGGTAAATTTTTCTCAGCAGCAGCGATCATCCAAGAATCTTCTCTTGGGATTTCATAGTATTGTTCTAGAACTCCAGAAAGAATCATTTTGTACATATATTCATGTGGAAAATATCTTTCTCCTTTAGAATCTGCATCTTTCCATATTTCATAAATATGTTTCTGCAATCTTCTGAACGCTTCTTCTTCTGGGATACAAGTATCGGTAACTCTATTTAAACCTCTTTCTAGCAAATCCCACTCTTCTTGCGGCGTAAGATCTCTGTAATGAGGCACTCTTTCGTAGTGAGAATGCGCTACCAAATTCATTAAATCTTCTTCTAAATTCGCACCTGTACAAGAAATAATATCCACTTTGTCTTCACGAATCATATCTGCCAAAATTTTTCCCATTTCTGCGGTTGACATTGCTCCAGCCAAAGTAATCATCATTTTCCCACCATCTTTTAGGTGTGCTACATAACCTTTTGCAGCATCTACCAAAGCAGCAGAATTAAAATGCAAATAATATTTTTCTATAAATTCGGTAATCGGTTTATTGCTCATTTTTATAAGAATTTTTGCAAAGATAAGAAATAAGAGCCAAGTAAAAAGTAAAAAGTAAAAAGTAAAAATTTTATAAAAGCAAGCCGTTTTATACTTCTTTTCACTTACAGTCCCGCTTTCACTACTCGCTTTTTTAGAAATTCTCCACGCACAAAATCTGAACGAAAAAATTTCTAAAAAGAGCTCAAACAAACCGTTCAATCGGGGCTAGAAAACACTATTTGTTTTTCTTTCCACTTTTCTACAATATCCTTATATCAATCCTTCAAGGATTTAGAATCCTTGAAGGATTATTTACTTTGAAAAAAATCGACACTCGCTTCGCTCGCGCCATTTCAAATTTTAATCCAAAGAATTGATTAAAACATAATATCTAAAAGCCAAAATTCCTTTTTGAAATTTCGTTAATTTCGTTGGGTCGAGATGGCTGTATTTGGGTAAGAACTTTTTATTGAACCTGTTAACAATTCGGAAAACTGACTTTTTCATATTTTAATACTTGAATTTTCTATTTTCTTTCTTTTCAGAGAGTTTCTTTTTGCTTTCTAGGCGCTTTTCCACTTTTGCTCTGCTTGGTTTGGTTGCAATTCTTTTCTTCGGAACGATGAGCGATTTATTCACCAATTCCTGAATCTTTTCAATCGCAATTTTTTTATTTTGGAGTTGTGTTCTGCTTTCCGAAACGGTCAACTGAAGAATTCCATCCAAATTAATTCTATTTTTTAATTTCAAAGCAATTCTTTCTTTCTCCAAATCTGTAAATACGGCAGAGTCTGCTAACTTCCACATCACGGTTACGGAAGTTTCTACTTTGTTTACGTTTTGTCCGCCACTTCCGCTACTTCTGGAAGTTTTGTAAGAAAGTTCGTGCTGGAAATTTTTCATAATATTTTTCTCGCTGATAAGGCTGATTTAGCAGATATTAAATTTAATAATTTAATCTAATCACAAAATAAACCGTTAAACTAATGAAAACCTGCGTAATATGTTCAATCTGCGAGAATTTTAAGTATTTCTTTTCTTAAAACCTTACCGTTTTCCGCTCTTGGGATTTTCTCTAAAAATAAGACTTCTTTAGGAATGTGAAACTTGCTTGGAAATTCTAAATTATAAATTTTAGATTTTAGATTTTCTTCATTTTTTCCTTCGACGACTAACACCAATTTTTCGCCTAAAGCTTCATCTGGTTTTCCAAGGAAAACTAAATCTTGAGTAACATATTTCTTAACCAAGCTTTCTAATTCTTCAGCAAAAATTTTTACTCCTCCAGAATTAATAACATTGTCAAATCTCCCTAAAAATTTGAATTGCTTTTCATTCAGCAATTCTACAATATCATTAGTTTGCAAAACTTCTGGATTAAGTTTTGGCGCAAAAATTTTCAAACAATTTCTTTCATCTACAGATATTTCAACATCATTAAAAATCGTAAAATAATTTTCCTGAACAGGCGAAATTTGCTTCAAAGCGATATGAGAAAGCGTTTCGCTCATTCCGTAAGTCTCGTAAATTCTAGTGGGAGAATTGGAGAATTGGAGAGTAGTAGAGATTTCATTTTTCAACTTTTCTGAAACGGCTGCTCCTCCAATGATGAGATTTTTGATGAAATGAATTTTATCTAATGAATTTTGAACTTGCAATGGTGTCATTGCACAGAATTCCACATTTTCAGAAATTTCAGGAGCGGAACTTGGCACAGAAATAATGATTTTCAGTTTTCTTTCGATGGCTCTTACTAGCATCATTTTACCCGAAATATACTGAACTGGCAAACAAAGCAAAGCTGTATCTCCTTCTTTCAATCCTAAAAAATCACAAGTCATTTTTGCCGAATTGAGCATTCTCTTTTTTTCGATTTCAAAGAATTTCGGAATTCCCGTAGAACCCGATGTTTGGACAGAAACGGTTTCAGAATGAGAAAACCAATCTTCCAAAAAAGAAATCACCTTTTCCTCGAATTCATTCTCTGGAAAAAGTGATTCTATATTGATATTTTTAGAAAAATCTAGTTGCATTTTTAATTTCCCGCAGATTTCGCAGATTATAAGTTACTTTAATCTTATAAAATTAATCTGTATTAAAATGATTCAAAATTTTAATTTTTAACCACAAAAGAAACAAAAGAAAGGCTTGAAAACAGGTATTAAAAAAGTAAAAAAGCAGAATGTTTTACTTTTTTTACTTTTGTAGAGCTTAAAAGTAACCGAAAGCTTTTGTCTCTTTTGTGGTTTAAATTCCTACATTCTATTTACCACGCTAATTCCCAATAAATTTAAGGATTTTTTGATGGTTTTTGCGGTTAAATCTGAAATTTGGAGTTTGAATTGTTTTGCGTTTTCGTCTTCCAAAGTCATTACAGGATTGTTTTGGTAAAAAGAATTGTAAGTTTTCACCAAATCGTAAACGTAATTCGCAACTTGAGCCGGACTTAATGTTTCAGCTGCTTTTTCTACAACGTCTTTAAAATTAGACAATTGCATAATTAATTCTTTCTCTGAAACATTGGGTTGATAATTTCCGAAATCTGCTTCTACAAAATTTGCTCTATTCAATAAAGACTGAATTCTAGCATACGTGTATTGAATAAAAGGCCCTGTATTTCCGTTAAAATCTATACTTTCTGCAGGATTGAAAAGCATTTTCTTTTTTGGATCTACTTTTAGCATAAAATATTTCAGAGCGCCTAAACCTACAATTTCGTAAGATTTTTCCTTTTCTTCGTCTGACAAACCTTCTAATTTTCCTAATTCTTCAGATTTTTCCTTAGCGGTAACGTACATTTCTTGCATTAAATCATCAGCATCAACCACTGTTCCTTCACGAGATTTCATTTTTCCTTCTGGCAATTCTACCATTCCGTAAGAAAGGTGATAGAGTTGATTTGCCCAATCGAAACCTAGTTTTTTCAGGATTAAAAACAATACTTGGAAGTGATAATCTTGTTCGTTTCCAACGGTATAGATGAGTTTTTGAATGTCATTTTGTTTGAAACGTTCTACTGCAGTCCCCAAATCTTGCGTCATATAAACAGAAGTTCCATCACCACGAAGAACTAGTTTTTGATCAAGTCCATCCTCAGTTAAATCAATCCAAACAGAATTATCTTCTTTTTTGAAGAAAACACCTTTTGCAAGACCTTCCTCGATGATGTCTTTTCCTAAAATATAGGTATTGCTTTCATACTGAACTTGGTCAAAATCCACACCTAATCTTTTGTATGTTTCATTGAAACCTGCATAAACCCAAGAATTCATCTTTTCCCAAAGTTCACGAACTTCTAGTTTATTTTGTTCCCAATCTAAAAGCATTTTTTGAGCTTCAATAATAATTGGCGCTTGTTTTTTTGCAGTTTCTTCGTCTAAACCTTGCTCTTTGAGTTCAGAAATTTGTGCTTTATAATTTTTATCAAACTCTACGTAATAATTCCCAACAAGCTTATCTCCTTTTAAACCCGTAGTTTCTGGAGTCTTCCCTTTACCAAATTTTTCCCAAGCGAGCATTGATTTACAAATATGGATTCCTCTATCATTGATGATTTGAGTTTTTACCACATTGTAACCTGCTTCTTTAAGAATTTGAGCGACAGAAAAGCCTAATAAATTGTTTCTGATGTGACCAAGGTGCAAAGGTTTATTGGTATTAGGGGAAGAATACTCTACCATTACGGTTTGATTCTTATTTTCCTTTACATCAAACTGAGCTTTTATTTCTTTGAAATTCTGAACAAAAGCAGAATTATTTATAGTCAAATTCAAGAAACCTTTTACAACATTGAAGTTTTCGATAGCTCCTTGCTTTTTTAATTCTTCTCCTAATTCATTTCCTAAAACATCTGGACTTTTCTTGGCTAATTTTACCAAAGGAAAAATAACTACCGTGAAATCTCCCTCAAAATCTGTTTTGTTTTGTTGAACTTCTAAAGTAAGATTTTCAATTTGATAATTGTTTTTTAGAATCTCAGAAATAGAGTTTTGTATATGCTGTTTAATATCCATTTTCTATATTTTATGCAAAGATAATAAATAAAAAAACCACCCGAAAAATCGGATGGTTTTTATTGTATTATTGACAATCAAATTTTATTGATCCCACCAAATTTTGGACTTATTACTATCAGTCCCTGGATTTAATCCTGATAAGGCAGCTTTATAATTTACACTATTAAAATTTTGCTCTTCCAAAGGATAAATCATTCTTCTAGGTATTACTCCACCATTTAGAGAATTGGTCGCTGGAACTAAATTTGGATACCCGGTTCTTCTCCATTCTGACCATGAATCTAATCCGTTATTAAATAGTGCTACCCATTTTTCTTCTCCAATTACTCTTAAAGCTCCAAAAGCAGTAATGTCAGCAACTCTTGCAGCAGCATAAGCATCTGCATAAACTGTTGGTTGAAGAGTAGTACCAGAAATATTAGGACCTCCCCATACATTTGAATTTCTATCATAATTATCTGAATTCGTGATATAATGTTTGTCCAAGGTTTGATAATTTAAAACAATTCCTTGAGATAGCATTAATTCTACGTTTTCTGTTGTCCAACCTCTAGCTGCAGCTTCAGCTCTATTTAAAAATGTATAACCTGCTGTCATCAAATTCATAGGAGAGTCTGCTCCTCTAAATTTCAAACTCTGAGAATTTGTTGCTGATGAAGGCGCAGAATAACCAGCTGCTGAAAGACCTTGAGAACTATAACCATAAGGAAGACCTGTAATACTCATAGAAAATGCATTATTGTACATTTTTAATCTTGTGTCAGGTGTATGATTTGAAGTTCTGTTAAAAGAAGTAGTTGTTCCTTTTAATGATTCAACTAATTCTCTCGATAGTCTATAGTCAGCTGCTCTAAAAGCATTTAATGGATTAGGCAACAAATTTGATGATGAAAAAGTAAACCAAGCCTCATCCGCAATAGTTTCGATAACTCCAGAAGAATTTGATAAAGCTGCTTTGAATTCTGTAGCAGCAATACCTGTTGCAGAAGGATATTTTTTTGACATCTGGAGAGCTACTTGTAATAAAACAGAATTTGCTAACTTCTTCCATTTAGTTACATTTCCTCCATATATAATGTCCCCTTGAGGAGCTGTAGTTGAAGAGCTAAGAGCATCTCTACCATCTTTCAGGTCTTTTATTATCTGAGTATATACGGCTTGTTGAGAATCATACTTTGGCGTCTTAATTCCATTTTGTATTTGCATTGCTTCAGAAAAAGGTGCATCGCCAAATGCATCTGTAACTCTTTTCATCACAATAGCTCTAAAAATCTTAGACACTCCAATCATATTTTGAGCACTTCCTTGAACTGCCATTGCTGGAGTAACAGTGCCTGAATAATCTTGAATGATTTTAGTCAATGAATTCATCTGATTAACATAGTATCTTGACCAAGCAGAAGCAGTTTCACCATAAAGTGATTCTGTGGTATAAACATATTGTGATTGATATTGAACATATAATTGAGGATTCATTAAATATGCATTACCACCATTTTGAGCAAAATTCATCATTGCTCCTGACATTAAAGATTTATAATCTGAAGAATAAATACCATTAACATCTTTATTATAGTCATCTCCAAAGTTTTCGTCTGCACATGATAATGCAAAAGAAAAAACAGTCAAAGATAATAGTATTGATTTTATTTTTTTCATAATAGTTTCTTTTAGAAATTAAGTTTTACATTAACACCAAATCCTCTAGTACTTGGTAATTGACCATCTTCTCCATAAGCTTGTGACATTTCAGATGGGTCAAATTTGTGATGATTATCTTTAGCAACCCAAATTAACCAAGGATTTCTTGCAACAAGTCCTACTGATATGCCTTGGAATTTTGAACCTATTAATGACTTTGGTAAAGAATAACTTACAGCCATTTCTCTCAATTTGATATAACTTGCATCATGAACATACTCCTCTGCAAGTCTGTTTCCATGGAATTGAGTGAAATATGTATATGCATCTACATATGTATCTATTGCTGTACCAGTTGCACTTACACCTTTCACATGTACACCACCGCCAGTACTTACATCATCTCTTACATTAAATCCTCTATCATTAATTGCCGCTGTCGCGTCTAATAAACCTCCGGAATTACCCCATTGTTCAGAAAGAGAGAAAAATTTACCTCCTTTTTGAAAGTCAATGGCAGCACTCAAAGTTACCCCTTTATAACTTAACGTATTGTAAAAGCCTCCTGTAAATTTAGGCAATACAGAACCAAAATATTTATTTTGTTCTACAGCATAAGTCCCATTTGCATTAAGTATCTTATTACCATTAGCATCTAATTTGAAACCATTTCCAACTAACTGGCCCCATTCCATTCCTTCCTTTTGAATTACAGAAACATATCCAAAAGCAGGAGCAAATCCATAATTAATTGCATTTAAGCCCTCTGCAACACGTTCAACCGTTGATTTGTTTCTTGCAAAATTAAGTGAAGTATTCCAGTTAAGACCGTTAGAGCTTTTTAAAACATCACCAGAAAGTGATAATTCAACCCCTTTTCTGACTGCATCAGCAGAATTAATAAATGTATCTAGCATTCCACTTGAAGAAGGAACCGTTACAGGAATTGGCTCATCATTTCTTTTTTCATTATAATAGGTAGCAGAAAGCGAAACTCTATTTTTTAAGAATTTTAAGTCAGCTCCTAATTCAAAATTTTGATTAATTGCTGGTTTTAAGTTTGGATCCACATATCTTGTAGGCTGTAGAGCAATGATATATGATTTTGTACCTGATTTAAATGGTTGACTATTATATCTAAATTCTGGATTTAGAGCTGTAGCACTAATATCTGCAGCTATTTGGGCAATACCAGCTCTTACCTTAAAGAAAGTTAATAAGTCATTCTTCTCTATAAGATTATGTAAAAGCACACTACCACCTAGCGAGAATGTAATAAATGAATTATTATTATTAAAATATGCAGAATTTATATCATTTCTTAATGAACCATCAACATATATAAAATCATTATAACCTAATGAAAATGTTCCAAATAATGATTTTGTTGTCTTTTTATAACTATATGGATTAGATGTAGGTGCAATATCAGCATTTTTAAAGTCCCAAACATCTGGAATAATTAATTGCCCTAATTTACCAAATACATCCATTTGAGCAGAACTTCCTGACCAATTAAAATTAGTAATAATCCCTCCTACAAATGCATTTAAATCAAATTTTCCAAATTTATTCTGATAATTTGCTCTAATTTCATAATTATCTTCAACTCTTTTACTGTCACTATAACCAAATCCATTTAGGAAATCCATGTAACCTCCTTGTGTACCAGAAGCACTTTTAGTAAGTGAGTATGGCATAAAATATCTAAAACTATTGCCATCGTCTCTTCTTGAAAAAGTTCCTCTAATAGACAAATTATTATTTATCTTGTAATTTGGAGAAACAGAAAACATTAAATTATCTCTAAGAGAGAAATTTTCATATCTCTCCATATATGTATAAGGGTTAAACCAGAAAGCAGGTTTTTCATAAATACCACCTAAACCGTAGTAATCAGGTCCCCACCAGTTCCATGAAGCATGATATCCATTTGGAGTTTCTAGGTCTTTTAATTCTTTCATTTTTTTGATATCCAAATCTCTACCAAACCATTGATTAAATGATCCTGAAGTTTGGTTAGAATAACCATCATCGAACTCCCCTCTAACTTTTCCACTTAAATAATTAAATACAAAATCAACGTTGAAATTATCTGTAAATTTATAGTTAGAATTCATATTAAGATAATTTCTTTTCAAAAATGTATACGGAGTAATACCTTTTTGATCTAAATTTGTAAATGCTAGTCTAGCAGTATAATTATCATTACCTCCAGATAATGAAATAGTATTTTTCAAGCTAACTGCATTTTCGTAGAAATCTTTCACGTTATTTGGCTGAGCAACATATTTTGCTGTTTTACCATAATAAGGACTATCTTTCCACCAAGAATACCATGGCACATAATCTTGACCATCAAATTTTGCACCCCAAGATTCATCCGCTAAATTGTTATCTCCAGCTTTATATCTCATACCATCAAAAACAGACCATTCAGCAGGATGAAAAGAAGGATCGAATACAAATGTTTGCAATGAACTATCCCCATCATAACCTTGACCATATTGATTTTGATACTTCATTGTTCTAGCAACTTTATCAACTGTTATGGTAGAGTTCAACTCCACATTCAACCTGTTCTTAACCCCCTTTTTCAAAGTCATTAAAACCACCCCATATTGAGCTCTCTGTCCATAAAGCGCAGTAGCATTTGGACCTTTAAGAACATTCACAGATTCAACATTATCCATGTCAATAGTATTAGGATCAACCACTACACCATCTAGAACATAGATTGGATCATCATCACTTAATAAACTCACCGCACCTCTTAATCTAAGCTTACCTGTATCACCAAGTTTAGAACCTGCTTGCGCATTCAATTGCACACCAGCAACTTTACCTGCAATAGCCCCTTTGACATCTACATTCTGTGTTAAGTTTAAATCTTTTGACTTAACTGTTTGATTTGCATAAGAAAGTGACTTTTCATCTCTTTTAATACCTAAGGCTGTAACTACTACCCCCTCGATATCCTTAGTTTTTACTGTATCTGTCTTTGCTTTTTGTGCATATGTAACACTAAATGAAGCAGAAAGAACTACAGCTAAAACGCTTTTTGTTAGTTTCTTCATATCAAATTAAATTTTTCATTGAGACAAAAATGCAAAACATTATTAACATATCCAAATTTTTTGTTAATAAAACCTTAAATAATTATTAACTTTGCAATGTTTTCAATAAGAAGGTTGGTTTTTCGTTAAAATTTATGGAATTGATAAAAAAATGGTCTGAAAATTATGTGGAGGCAGGGTGCGATGAAGTAGGAAGAGGGTGTTTATGTGGTCCTGTAGTCGCTGCCGCAGTGGTTTTAGACGATAATTTTGAGCAAAATTTAGTTAATGACTCTAAAAAACTAAATTTTAAAACACGTTTAGAGCTAGATGATTACATTAAAAACAATGTAAAAGATTATGCGATTGCAGAACTTTCACCAGAATTTATTGACCAACACAATATTCTTAATGCTAGCATACATGCTATGCATAATGCTCTTGATAAGCTTACTATAAGACCTGAATTAATTTTAGTGGACGGTAATAAGTTTCATCCTTATAATTTTATACCTTATCAATGCATTATAAAAGGAGACTCTAAAGTATTATCTATTGCTGCAGCTTCTATTCTTGCAAAAAATTATAGAGACCAACTCATGATTCAGTTGCATGAAGAGTTTCCGGAATATGGTTGGAATAAAAACATGGGATACGCCACTAAAGTTCACATAGAAGCTTTGAAGAAATTTGGCCCAACGAAATATCATAGACAATCTTTTAGATTAAACTATGATTAACGCCAATAAAAAAGTCGGTTAAAAAATTAACCGACTTTTATTTATTTTTAAACTGAATTATTTCTTATTCATTTTTTTGCGTTGCTCTTCTTGCATTTTTTGTTGTTCTTGAGCTTTTTCCATCATTTCACGCATACGTTTCTGGAATTTTCCTTCTGGTTTTGGTGCTTTAGATTTATTTTGTTGAATCTGAGCATGAATTTTCTTTTCATCTAAAATCCAATATTTAATCGCAAGGATAATTAATATATTTAAAGCATTTGATACAAAATAATACCAAGAAAGTCCAGAAGAAGACGTGTTCAAGAAGAAGAAGAATGTAATTGGGAAAATATACATTATAATTCTCATGTCTGGCATTCCTTCTTGCTGCGGCTGTTGCATTTGTCCAGAAGTCATAATGGTATAAATTAAAACTACAATGGTACATGCTACCGCAAAAATACTGATATGCTCCCCGATTAATGGAATATGGAATGGCAATTTAATTAAATCATCATAAGCAGTAAGGTCATTAGCAAACCAAAATCCTTTTCCTCTCAAGTCAATCATATTCGGGAAGAAACGGAAAAGCGCATAGAAAATAGGAATCTGAACCAGCGCTGGTAAACAGCCAGCCATCTGATTAATTCCAGCTTTTCTGTAAATTTCCATGGTCGCTTGTTGACGCTTCATTGCGTTTTCTTGACCTTTAAATTTCTCTGTAACTTCTTCTATTTCTGGCTTTACCACCTTCATCATTGCACTTAATTTGTGCTGCTTAAACATTACTGGAGACAAGATAAGTTTAGTGGCAATAGTCATTAAGAAAATTACCCAACCTGCTGCAATTCCCCAATCTGATAACCAATTATATACTGGAACGAAGAAAATTCTGTTTAAAGTTCCAATGAAACTCCAACCTAAAGGTAATATCGTATCAAATTCTTTTCCTTCAAAAGTTTTAAGTAAAGGTAAATCAAGCGGTAAGAAATACCATTTGAAATTTTGATTCAATTCATTTCCTGCCAATTTTACTTGACCATCAAAATTGAACTTTTTCAAAAACTCTCCTTTTTCTATCGTTTCTTGAGTTCCTTTAGTTTGCGTAAATCCATTAGTAGACTCTATAATTGAAGTGAAAAACTGTTGTTTTACTGCTAACCAATTTAGGGTTTCTTCTGGCTCTTCAAATCCATTGGTATCATAATCGGTAGAACCGTAATTATCAAAAGCATAATTAAATTCTGAATGGGTTTGTTCTTGCGAACGCCCTTTTTCCATTCCTCTTACAGTGTAATTCCAGTGGAAATCTGCTTTTTCATCTGTAACAATAGAAGATAAACCTTGAGTTTTAACATTAAAATCCAAAGTATAATTATCTAAAAGTTGATACACGTATTGAATAGTTGCGCCAGAAACTTGAGCAGTCATGGTAACAGTATTATCCTTTACGCTAGGCACAAAAACTAGATCTTTTGTATTAAAAGTCTTTCCCGTTTTGTCTTTAAACTGAAATCCGTAACTAGAATTATTTTTTTCTATTAAATAAAGTGGCAAATCATGCTTATCGGTTTTAGCATTATAAGCTTTGTATTGATTAATTTCTACAGACGAAAGTTGACCTCCCAAACTTGCAAATTCTAAGGTAAGCTCTTTATTTTTTACGGTAACATTTTTAATTGCTGCTGCATTTACTGTAGCATTAATATTGTTAGCAATAGTTTTAGAAGCTACTTTTTGCTCCGTTTTTGCTTTAGCATCTGCTACTTGTTTTTCGTCTGATTGTTTGTTTTGAAAATAAAACATGAAAGCCATCAAAATGGCTGAAAAAATCACAAAACTAATCAGTTGATTTTTATCTAATCCGTTATTCTTTTGCATTACTTTAATTTAAGATTTGAAATTTAAGATTTGAGATTTAATTTTCTCAAATAGCATTCCTTTTTAATTTGGGTGACAAAAATATGAATTTTTTGTCAGATTGTCATTTCTAAAAAATTAAACTCTCAAAAAATGAGAGTTTAAGATTTATTTTTCTGTAGCTGCTTTCACCAAAGCTACAAACAGCGGATGTGGTGTAGCTACAGTACTTTTATATTCTGGATGATATTGAACACCTATATAAAACGGATGATTTTTCAGCTCCAAAGTTTCTACTAATTTAGTATCTGGATTAATTCCCGAAGCGTACAAGCCATTTTTCTCGAAATCATCTAAATAATCTGAGTTAAACTCGTAGCGATGACGGTGTCTTTCGGTAATATTTTTATTTCCATAGATTTCTATAAGTTTAGTGTGAGGTTTTAATTGACATTTCCAAGCGCCCAACCTCATCGTACCTCCTTTATCCACTACATTTTTTTGTTCTTCCATTAAAGAAATAACAGGATTTTTAGTCGTTAAATCAAATTCTGCAGAATTGGCATCTTTTAACCCCAAAACACTTCTCGCAAATTCGATGGTCATAATCTGCATTCCGAGACAAATTCCCAAAAGTGGAATTTTATTTTCTCTAGCAAATTTTGCTGCAAGAATTTTTCCTTCTATTCCTCTATCGCCAAAACCTGGAGCGATAAGCATTCCATCAATTCCGTTGAAATTCTCTGCTAAATTTTCTTCGGTTAAGTCACCACTGTAAACCCATCTCAGTTTCACTTCAGTATCTTGTGAAGCTCCTGCATGAATAAATGCTTCGGCAATAGATTTATAAGAATCTTGAAGCGAAACATATTTTCCAACTAAAGCGATTTCAACTTTTTTCTTAGGATTTTTATATTTTTTAAGGAAGTTTTTCCAATCTTTCAAATCAGATTCTTGATTCACTGGCAACGCCAATTCCTTAAGAACCACTTCATCAAATTTTTGTTTTTGTAATTCTAGCGGAACTTGATAAATCGTTTCTACATCTATACTTTCGATTACATTTTCTGCAGGAACGTTACAGAATTGAGCGAGTTTGGCTTTAATTTCTTTGGTGATTTTATGCTCTGTTCTGCACACCAAAACATCTGCTTGAATTCCGCTTTCCATCAATTGTCTTACAGAGTGCTGAGAAGGTTTGGTTTTCAATTCGCCACTTGCAGCAAGGTAAGGAAGCAAGGTAAGATGAATGACCATAGAATTATTTTCGCCGAGTTCCCATCTTAATTGACGAACACTTTCTATATAAGGTAATGATTCTATATCGCCTACTGTTCCTCCAATTTCTGTAATGATGATGTCATAATTTTCTTTGGCAAGAATTTTTATTCTTCGTTTAATTTCATTGGTAATATGTGGAATTACCTGAACGGTTTTTCCTAGAAAATCTCCTTTTCTTTCTTTTTCTATTACAGTTTGATAGATTTTCCCTGTAGTAACGTTATTATTCTGAGAAGTGGCAGAATCTAGAAATCTTTCGTAGTGACCTAAATCTAGGTCGGTTTCTGCGCCATCTTCCGTTACATAACATTCTCCATGCTCATAAGGATTAAGCGTTCCTGGATCTATATTAATGTAAGGGTCAAGCTTTTGGATGGTTACATTAAATCCTCGGGATTTTAAAAGCAGGCCAAGAGAAGCCGAAACAATGCCTTTTCCCAAAGACGAAGTTACACCTCCTGTCACAAAGATGTATTTGGTATTCTTTTTACTCATTAGATTAGGTTTGTGCAAAGTTAATGGATTTTGACTAAAGTCCCAAAAACGATTAATTATTTCAAAAATTCTGTAAATTGCAACATCATTTATCAATTATAAATCTGTGGCAAAAATAAAAACAGCATACTATTGTCAGAAATGTGGAACGCAATATCCGCAATGGCACGGACAATGCAAAAACTGTGGAGAGTGGAATACTCTAGTAGAAGAAATTGTAGAAAAAAAATCTTCTCACTATGATATTCTAGGAAGCGGGAAACAAAAAATCATTAACATTACCGAAGTAGAAACAGGAACAGAAATTCGTCTGAAAACTGTTTCAGAAGAACTGAACCGTGTTTTAGGAGGCGGAATTGTTCTAGGCTCTGTTATTCTCATTGGTGGAGAACCTGGAATTGGTAAATCTACGCTTCTACTCCAACTTGCCTTAAAAATGAAGAAGAAAATTCTGTATGTCTCTGGTGAAGAAAGCGCTTCACAAATTAAAATGCGTGCCGACAGAATTACGGACGTTCAAAACCCAAACTGTTTCCTATATACCGAAACTTCTATCGAAAAAATATTGATGGAAGCCAAAAATCTTCAGCCAGATTTGATGATTGTAGATTCTATTCAAACTTTACAATCTCAATTGCTAGAAAGTGCTGCAGGAACGGTTTCACAGATTAGAGAATGTTCTGGAGAATTGATAAAATTTGCCAAAGAAAAAAATATTCCCGTTATTTTAGTAGGTCACATTACAAAAGACGGACAAATTGCCGGTCCGAAAGTTCTGGAACACATGGTAGACGTAGTTTTGAATTTTGACGGAGACAGAAATCACCTTTTCAGATTACTAAGAGCTCAGAAAAACCGTTTTGGTTCCACTCAAGAAATTGGAATTTATGAAATGGTAACTCAAGGTTTAAAAGAAATTAAAAATCCTTCAGAAATCTTAATCACCAAAAAATTTGAAGAACTTTCTGGGAATGCAGTTGCCGTTACTTTGGAAGGAAACAGGCCGATGCTTCTAGAAATTCAAGCTTTAGTTTCTACTGCTGTTTACGGAACTCCACAACGTAGCTGTACTGGTTTTGACAGTAAAAGACTGAACATGCTACTTGCGGTTTTAGAAAAACGCGCTGGTTTTATGTTGGGCGCAAAAGACGTTTTCCTGAACATTACTGGCGGAATAAAAACAGACGATCCTGCACTCGATTTAGCGGTAATTGCAGCTGTTTTGAGCAGCAACGAAGATTTAGCCATTTCGGAGAAATATTGTTTTGCAGGTGAAATAGGTTTGAGTGGAGAAATTAGACCCATTCCTCAAATTGAGCAAAGAATTTCGGAAGCAGAAAAATTGGGCTATGAAAAGATTTTTGTTTCCAACCTCAACAAAATTCCTAAAAGAAAATTCGGGATTAGAATAGAAGAAGTAAGTAAAATAGAAGAGTTCCACGAAAAACTTTTTTAAAGATGAAATATGAAGGATGAAGGATGAATTTATGAACTAAATAATTAATAAAACTAATAACAAACATGTCAGATATCGTTAGAGATAAAAGTATGAACTTTGCAATTGAAATTGTAAACCTTTATAAATTTTTAAAAGACGAAAAGAGAGAATTTGTAATGAGTAAACAAATTTTAAAGTCTGGAACATCAATTGGCGCTAATCTTCGTGAAGCAAAAAACGCTCAATCTGATTTAGATTTTATCCATAAAAATGCTATTGCACAAAAAGAATGCGACGAAACATTATTTTGGCTAGAATTATTAAGAAAAACTGATTTTATTTCTGAAGAAAATTTTGTAAATTTATCTTCACAAGCAACAGAATTATTAAAAATAATAAGAAGTATTATTCTTACTAAAAAATCAAACTTAAAAAAGACATTATAAATCATACTTCATACCTTATACTTAAAAAAATGAATTTCCTTGCACACACTTACCTTTCTTTTACCGATGAGCAAATCGTGGGGAATTTGATTGGTGATTTCATTAAAAATAAAAGTCGAGATAACTTATCAGAAGGAATTCAGCAAGGAATTACGCTGCACAGAGCTATTGATGCTTTTACGGATGTTCACCCAAAAGTTTTAGAAGCCAAAACCGTTTTTCAACCAATTGTAAGATTGTATTCTGGCGCTTTTGTAGATGTGGTTTTTGATTATTTTTTAGCCAATGATAAAAATGTAAAATCTGACAAAGAATGGCGTGATTTTACCGCTCATGTTTATCAAGTTCTTAATAAACATGAAGCTCTTTTACCTGAAAATTTCAGAAAAGTACTTCCTAGAATGGAAAAAGACAATTGGCTCTACAATTATCGTTTTGATTGGGGAATGGAATACAGCATTAATAATGTATTGAATAAAGCAAAATATCTGGATAATTCTATTCCAGTATATGGTTTTTTCCAGCATCACAAAGAGTTTTTGCGCTCTTGCTACGAAGAATTTTTCCCAGATTTACATCAATTCTGTATTTCCTTGAATGATAATTTTAAAAAATCTGATACAGATATCGATCCGGATAGTTTAGTTTAGAACTTTTTCGTTCGCCATTTACAATAATGTGAACTATGTTCATTTGATCATCAAAAAAACTGTACAATAAACTCACTGCGGTTTCTACTTTTTTAGGCATTTCTGTTGCTTCAGATTCTAGATAAACATTGACAGATTCTTTATCTTCTTCAAAACCTAAATAATTGATTTTCAGAAATTTATTATTTGATTTCAATTTAAAATATTCTGCAAAATAATTTTCTAGAGCTTGGTCTAATCCTGCTTTACTTTTTTCTTCTCCAAAGTGTAACGTTTTATTATACTTGGCATTAAGACTATTTTCTAAATCGTCTAAGAAAAATTTGGCAGAAATCTCAAAAGTTTTGGTTTTAGCATTATAATTAATTTCCACCGAACCTACATGATAAGGATGAATAGGCTTCGCCGAAACTAAAAAAGCCAGTAAAAAAGTAAAAAGTAAAAAGAATTTTTTCATGCGTTCATTATTTCAAAATCCGTTCCGAAATTAATCATTATTTTCGTAACTCAAATTTTAAAACATGCAAGATTTTTTATTTTATTTACAATTAGGTTGGGAACACATCATCTCAAAAGACGCTTTAGATCATCAATTATTTATTTTGGCACTCATTGCTATTTTCAGTTTTAGAGATTGGAAAAAAGTTTTAATTCTAGTCACTGCTTTTACGATTGGGCATTCTTTAACATTGGTTTTAAGCGCATTAGATGTATTCAGATTTCCTTCTGATTGGGTAGAATTTTTAATTCCTTGCACGATTGTTTTCACGGCTTTAGACAACATTATTTTTTCTAAAAATGAGAAAAAACTCATTCAACTCAATTATTATTTGGCTTTATTATTCGGTTTAATTCATGGAATGGGTTTTGCGAATTCTGTAAGAATGATGCTCGCAAGTGAACAAGATATAACTTTACCTTTATTTGGATTTAACGTAGGACTAGAATTAGGGCAAATTATAGTAGTAGCCATCGCACTTTTCATACATTACATTTTCTCGGAAGTTCTGAAACTTTCTAATAAAATTTGGATTTACATTATATCTGTTCCTATCTTCATTTTTGCACTAAAAATGGCTTTAGAAAGAATTCCTTAACCAATTTTATCTGCATAGCACCACATTAACAGTTATTTTTTATAAAAAAACATGCTTAGTTGTAACAAATTTTTATATTTGTTAACAAATCAATAAAGTTTAAAAATTTATAATGAAAAAAGTTCTAAGTATTTTTGTTTTTCTTTACGCTTTCGTAAGTACTTCCGCCCAAAATCATCAGAATAATCCTGGGAGCAATCATGGAAATAAATTCGAACAATTAGGAACCATTTTACCTACGCCAAACAGTTATAGAACCGCTTCTGGAGCACCTGGTCATGAATATTGGCAACAACGTGCTGATTATGAAATCGATGCATATCTAGACGAGGAAAAACTTAACTTAAAAGGCTCAGAAACAATTACTTATTACAATAATTCGCCAGACGAATTAGAATATCTTTGGTTACAATTAGATGAGAATGACACCAGCAACACAAAAGATGCAGGTTATCAATCTTCTTCTACTCTAGCTAAACAAATTTCATCTGATAGATTAAAAGCTACTGAATTACCTGTAAAAGATAATGGCTTTGGGATTAATTTAGAAAAAGTAACAGATGCAAATGGTAATGCGCTTTCTTATGTGGTTAATAAAACCATGATGAGAATAGATTTACCTAAAAAATTAAAAAAAGGCGAAACTTTTAAATTTAAAATCGATTGGAATTATAACATTCCTGACAGAATGAAGCAAGGAGGAAGAGGGGGTTATGAATTTTTCCCAGAAGATGGCAACCACCTTTTTACCATGACACAATGGTATCCTAGACTTTGTGTGTATTCGGACAATCAAGGTTGGCAAAATCACCAATTTACAGGTCGTGGAGAATTCACCCTTACTTTTGGAAATTTCAAAGTAAATATGAATGTTCCTGCTGATCATATTGTAGCTTCTACAGGTTCTGGAAAAAATTTCTCAGAAGTTTTAACCGCTGAACAGTTTGCAAGATGGCAAAAAGCGCAAAATACTAAAGAACCTATAGAAATTGTAACGCTAGACGAAGCTAAGAAAGCTGAAAATTCTAAATCAAAAAACAGAAAAACTTGGACTTTCGAAGCAGAAAATGTAAGAGATTTCGCTTGGACTTCTTCTAGAAAATTCATTTGGGACGCAATGCCTCAACTCATTGAAGAAAATAACAATAAAGTAATGTGTATGAGTCTTTATCCAAAAGAAGCATACAATTTATACAGAAAATATTCTACTAAAGCAGTAGCACATACGATTAAAACGTATTCAGAATTCACGATTCCTTATCCATATCCAGTAGCACAATCTATAGAAGCGTCAAATGGTATGGAATATCCTATGATTTGTTTCAACTATGGTAGAACAGAAAAAGACGGAACCTATTCTGAAGGAATCAAAAACGGAATGATTGGAGTAATTATCCACGAAGTAGGACATAATTTCTTCCCGATGATTATCAATTCAGACGAAAGACAATGGTCTTGGATGGATGAAGGCCTTAATACTTTTGTAGAATATCTTACCGAAGAACTTTGGGATAATAAATTCCCTTCAAGAAGAGGACCAGCTCACACCATTGTGAACTACATGAAATTGCCAAAAGACCAATTAGAGCCTATCATGACCAATTCTGAGAACATTATTCATTTCGGTCCGAATGCTTACGCAAAACCTGCAACTGGTCTTAATATTTTGAGAGAAACCATCATGGGAAGAGAACTTTTTGACAAAGCTTTCAAAACATATTCTAAAAGATGGGCGTTCAGACATCCTGAACCTGCAGATTTATTCAGAACGATGGAAGATGCCTCTGGAGAAGATTTAGATTGGTTCTGGAGAGGATGGTTCTACAGCACAGATGCAGTAGACATAGCCATAGACAAAGTTACTGTGGCAACTCCAGATTTTGACGGAAAACCACAAGCTAGAGATTTTAAATATAAAGTAGACGAGCCACAAGTAAATGACTTCGAAGATATTTCTAAAATCAGAAATAAAGAAGATAAGAAAATTACTTTCAAAACTGATGAAGACCAATCTTTAAGAGATTTCTACTGGAGATACGCAAGAGGTTTAGAAAAAGTAGACAATCAAAAAGAATACACCATCAAAGGTGACGCTCCGAAAAATCTTGACACTAAAGAAAGAGAAAATCTAAAAAATATCACAGGCTACCAAATTGACTTCTCTAACAAAGGAGGAATGGTAATGCCTCTTATTTTAGAATTCACTTTCGAAGATGGCTCTAAATTAAATGACAAAATCCCAGCACAAATCTGGAGATCAGACGAGAAAAAAGTTTCTAAAACATACTATTTTGACAAAAAATTAAAGTCAATTCAATTAGACCCAATGTTAGAAACTGCAGATATTGACACCACTAATAACCTATGGACAGCTGATAAAGTTACACCAGAAAGCACTTCTAAATTCCAAGTGTTCAAACAGAACCAAGAAAACAGAAGAAGAGGAGCTGCTGCTGGAATGGTAAACCCAATGCAAGCCGCAGGAAAGAAAAATTAAACCTTAAATAATTGATATAACCCTGAAGCCACTCACAAAATTGAGTGGCTTTTTTCTGCCAAAATTTCACTCCAATTTGAGAAAAATCTGCCAAATTATCTCTCAATTTTCAATTTATATTGCAGAATTACCATTGGCACAGAATTGGAGAATTCCATCACAGAAAATTTAAAAATAATTATACATATGTCAGTAAATTTTAAACCATTAGCAGACAGAGTTTTAGTAGAACCTGTACAAGCAGAAACTAAAACAGCTTCAGGAATCATCATCCCTGATACCGCAAAAGAAAAACCACAAGAAGGAACTGTAGTTGCTGTTGGCAACGGAAAACCAGACGAACCAATGACAGTAAAAGTTGGCGATAGAGTTCTTTACGGTAAATATGCCGGTTCAGAATTAAAACTAGACGGTAAAGATTATTTAATTGTAAGAGAAGGTGATTTATTAGGAATTCTTGGATAGCATTCTGCTATCGGCAATCAGCAATCAGCAAAGATTGTTGATGTGTTTTGAAATTTTTAAACTTTATAATTTTAAATGCTGAAAGCAGAAAGCTGACAGCCAAAAAGCAAAAATATTATGGCAAAAGAAATTAAATTCGATATTGAATCAAGAGACGCTCTAAAAAGAGGTGTTGATGCATTAGCAAATGCAGTAAAAGTAACTTTAGGCCCTAAAGGTAGAAACGTAGTTATCGAAAAAGCTTTCGGTGCTCCTCACGTAACTAAAGACGGTGTTTCTGTAGCAAAAGAAATTGAGCTAGAAGACAAAGTAGAAAACATGGGTGCTCAAATGGTAAAAGAAGTAGCTTCTAAAACCAATGACATTGCTGGTGATGGTACTACTACCGCTACAGTTTTGGCTCAGGCTATCGTAAGAGAAGGTCTTAAAAACGTAGCTGCTGGTGCTAATCCTATGGATTTAAAAAGAGGAATCGACAAAGCGGTAACTGCAGTTGTTGAAAACCTTAAATCTCAATCTCAATCTGTAGGTGATTCCGCTGAAAAAATTAGACAAGTAGCTTCCATTTCTGCAAATAATGACGATACTATCGGTTCATTAATCGCTGAAGCGTTTTCTAAAGTAGGTAAAGAAGGTGTAATTACTGTAGAAGAAGCAAAAGGTACTGATACTACTGTAGATGTAGTAGAAGGTATGCAATTCGATAGAGGTTACCAATCTCCATATTTCGTAACCAATGCTGAGAAAATGGTTGCTGAATTAGACAATCCCTATATTCTTTTGGTTGAGAAAAAAATCTCTTCAATGAAAGAATTATTGCCAGTTCTAGAACCAGTTGCTCAACAAGGAAAATCTCTTTTAATTATTTCTGAAGAAGTAGAAGGCGAAGCTTTAGCAACTTTGGTAGTAAACAAATTAAGAGGTTCTCTTAAAATTGCTGCCGTTAAAGCTCCAGGTTTTGGTGATAGAAGAAAAGCAATGTTAGAAGACATCGCAATCTTAACTGGTGGACAAGTAGTTTCTGAAGAAAGAGGCTTCAATATGGACAATGTTACCATTGAAATGCTTGGTAGAGCAGAAAAAGTAACTATCGACAAAGACAATACAACCATTGTAAACGGAGCTGGAAACGAAGAAGAAATCAAAGGTAGAGTAAACCAAATTAAAGCTCAAATGGAATCTACTACTTCTGATTATGATAAAGAAAAATTGCAAGAAAGATTGGCTAAATTAGCTGGAGGTGTTGCTGTACTTTACGTAGGTGCTGCTTCTGAAGTAGAAATGAAAGAGAAAAAAGACAGAGTAGATGATGCGCTTCACGCAACCAGAGCTGCTGTAGAAGAAGGAATTGTAGCTGGTGGTGGTGTTGCTTTAGTAAGAGCAATTTCTGCACTAGACAACCTTTCTGGAGCTAACCAAGATGAGTCTACTGGTATCAAAATCGTAAAAAGAGCGATTGAAGAACCACTAAGACAAATCGTAGCAAATGCTGGTGGTGAAGGTTCTGTAATCGTTGCTAAAGTAGCAGAAGGAAGCGGAGATTTTGGTTATAATGCTAAAACTGATGAATATGTAAATATGCTAGAAGCTGGTATTATAGACCCGACTAAAGTAACCAGAGTTGCTCTAGAAAACGCAGCATCTGTATCTGGAATGTTATTAACTACAGAATGTGTAATCACAGAAGCTACAAAACCTGAAAGTGCAATGCCACCAATGGGAGGAGGAATGCCAGGAATGATGTAAAAAAAGTTGGAAGTCGGAGGTCAGAAGATGGAAGACTTTTTGAAATAAATTTTAAAATCCGTTCAATTTTTTTGGACGGATTTTTTTATTCAACGATTTGAAACTTTTTTTACTTTTGAAATGCTTACTTCAATAATTTCTTTTGTCACTTTTGCGGTTTTAAAAATTTTTTATTTCCAAAAAAATTCAAGAAATTAGTAAAATGAAACCATACATCGCCATCAATGCTTCTGCCGGTTCTGGTAAAACCTACACTTTGGTACAAAGAGTGTTGATGATTTGCCTTGAAAATCCATATCAAAAAGACGCTATTCGTCATATTTTGGCGCTCACTTTTACCAATAAAGCAGCCAACGAAATGAAGGAAAGAATCCTTTCTTGGCTCAAGGAATTTACACAAGAAAACTACGCCGAAAACGATAAATTGCTCGGAATTCAACAAAAATTTGAAGAACAAGGCAAGAAAATTACGTTAGACGATTTACATCAACGTTCACAGAAAGTTTTAGATTATATTTTGCACAACTACTCTACTCTAAATATCGGTACGATTGATAAATTCAACGCCAAATTGGTGAGAAGTTTTTCTTACGAATTGGGTTTAGCTCAAAATTTTAACTTAGAAATTCAACCAGAACCTTTCTTGATTGAAGCAGTGGATCAAATGCTCAATAAAATTGGCGAAGATGAGCAAATTTCCGAAGCTTTTTTGGATTATGTAAATTACAGTCTCGACCAAAATGAGCGTGTCAACATCAACAAAACCCTACTCGATTCTGCTAAAGAATTTGTGAATGATAAGCATTATCATTGGCTCGAACAAAATAAAAATTTCGATTGGAAAGCCTACGAAAACACCAAAAATAACATCAGAAAAGAAATCAAAGAACTTAAAGACAATTCTAAAAAAATTGCACAAGATTCTTTAGATTTAATTAAAAACAATGGTTTAGAAATTGAAGATTTTGCCAATGGGAAAAACGGAATTGGCGGTTTTTTCAATAGAATTATAGAAAAATCTGAACCTTTACTTTACGAAACCGAAGCCGAAGAAAACCGAAAACTAGAAAGTTATCAAAAAGGAGCTTCCACGAAAAGTAAAAATAAGGAAGGAATTATTTTTTCAATTCTAGAAACTTTAATTGAAAACCGCAGAAAAATTATTCAAAATTATATTCTCGGAGAGAAAAAAGAGAAAATTTTGCGTGCATTGTTGCCTTTGAAAGTCAACAAAGAAATTCAAGACCAATTGCAACAAATTGAAGATGAAAACGATTTGGTTTTGCTTTCAAAATTCAATGTTTTGATTAATGAAAATCTTAGCAATGAACCTTCTGCATTCATTTATGAAAAAGTGGGAACGCAATTTCAGCATTATTTTTTCGATGAGTTTCAAGATACTTCCGCGTTGCAATGGATGAATTTTCTTCCGCTTCGAGACCACAATATCGCTACCGAAAATTCTAGTTTTACGTTAGTTGGCGATCCTAAACAAAGCATTTACAGATTCAGAGGTGGTAATGCAGAAATAATGCTCGACATTATCAATAAAAAAGATTTTTCGCCAATTGAAGTGGAAATTGAGACGCTTCAACAAAACTTTAGAAGTGCCAAAAATATTGTGAAATTCAACAATGAATTGTATCATTTTTACGGAAGTTACCTGAATGAAGAACACGCAAAATTATTCGGGAAAGATGCTGAACAAACCGCTTTTTCTGGAAAAGAAGGAAGAGTGAAAGTCCATTTTTTAGAAAATGATTTGAAGGAAATTTATTACCAAGATTGCGCCGAAAAAATGCAAAAAGATTTGCAAGAGTGCATCAATAATGGCTTTGAGTTTTCAGACATCACCATTCTTTGTCGAGGAAATAATGATATTTTCAATTTTTCTAAATTGTTGGGAAATCTAAAAGTGAATTACAAAGGCGAAGAAACCTACATTAAAACCATTTCTGAAAAAGGTTTAACACTTGAACTTTCGGGAACGCTTCGAGCTTTGATTCAGTTTTTGTATTGGGAAACTTTTCCTAAAAACAGAAGATTTTTAGTAAAAATGATGTACGAATTAGAAAAATCTGGCAGAATAAAAATGCAGGATTTTTCGGTGGAAATGAAAGAAATTTTAGACATCGAAAACAAAAAAGATATTGAAATCTTCATCAAAGAAAAATATGGAGTTGCGCTGAAACAGGAAGATTTTCCGCATCTTAATTTGTACAATTTTATAGAATATTACATCCACGAATTTTCGGTGAAAGATAAAGAAACCGATTTCTTGCTCAATTTTTTAGAATTGCTCTACAATTACACCCAAAATGCTGGTGCAACTTTGAAAGATTTTCTTAATTTTTGGGAAGAAGAAGGCAAAAATACGAGCATTCAAGCTTCAGAAAACATTGATGCCATTCAATTGATGACCATTCACAAAGCGAAAGGTTTAGAATTCCCGATTGTATTTCTGCCGATGGAAAATGCGCATAAGGACAGTAAAATTCAGGATTGGTTTTCTTTGGAAGAAAATACCGCTTTGAAATCGGTAAATATTGGTGGTTTTGACAAAAAACTACAAACCTACGATGACCAAATTTCTGAATTTAACGAAGAAAATGCTTACAAAAATTTCATCGACCGATTATGTTTGCAATATGTAGCCACAACCAGACCTGTAGAACAGCTTTTTCTTTATGTTCAAAAACCTGGAACTGACAGTAAAACAGGTGCAGAAAAACCTTCAAACATTGAAATTTATGATTTCTTGAAATCTAAAAATGTAGAAAATTTAGACAGTTTTGATGTTTTTAAAATTGATGAAAATTCGTTAAAAAAACAAAGTAAAAAAGAAGAAAAACAACACATTTCTCAACAAATTTCTTCATTAACTCAAAAGCACGAAAAATCTGCTAATATTACCATTGCGACGCCTTCTAAAAATTATCAGGAAAGAAATGAAATGGTTAGAAACGGAATTTTCACCCACGAAATTTTAGCCAAAATCAACACCAAAAATGATGTAGAAAAAGTTTTGAATTCTTATCTTTTAGAAGGATTAATTACTGAAACTGAAAAGTCTGAAATCGCTGAAAGAATTTTTGAAATTATCGAAAAACATCCGAAATATTTTGCAGAAAATCAAGAAGTTTTAAGCGAAAGAGAACTGATGATTGAAGGAAAAACTTACAGACCAGATAGAATGGTGAAAATAAATGATGCTTGGTTTATCATTGATTTTAAAACAGGAAATCCATCAGAAAAACACCAAAAACAAATTGATTTGTACCAAAAAGCAATGGAAAATTTAGGTAGAAAAATTGGTGGCTCAGAATTGATTTATTTGTAGAGTTTAAGGATTCTAGAATTTTAGTAATTTATCTAACTAAAAAGAATTTCAAAACATCACCCGTGAAAACGACAAAAAAAATAATAAAAAAGGGAGAACAGTTTTGCCATTCTCCCATATTTTAGAAGTACTATGTTATTATTGTTTTGTGTATTTATCTTTACATTCTTCGTCACAGTTTATATTTGAAAGTACTAATTCGGAGTTTGAAGAACTTACAATTTTAAATTTATTTGGAATAGTGGTATTTCCACAGGAATAATTAAATGTAATTATATTATTGGAAATATTATAATTACTTGAAATACAATCACTGAACTGCGAAGTTGTAAATTTATAATCACTATTCAAAATAACTGTATAACCATTACTTACATTTTGCCAATTAGGAGAGCTCGAGCCATCACTTATAAGGGTCTGGCTTAATTTCCAGCTCCCAAAATATATTTCGTTCTCATCACTTCTGTTTTTATCACAACTTATTGTAAAAACAGCCATAAGCAATAAAACTGTAAAAAATTTTTTCATAATTTAATGTTTTGTGCTTTTTGTAAAAATATAATATTTTTTTCAGATGCTATTATTTTTCAATAAGATTTTTATCATAAATTGAAAATTAATAAAGATAAATTGATTTGTACCAAAAAGCAATGGAAAATTTAGGTAGAAAAATTGGTGGAGCCGAGTTGATTTATTTGTAACTTTATAAAAATTAATAACATGAAAAAATTATTATTTCTCCTTGCTTTGTCTTTTGTTCAAATGAGTTTTGCTCAAGAAAATAACCTCAGAAAAATTATTTCTAACAACTCTCAGAATGTAAAAATCCGAGATAACAAAAATTTCCAAAATGTTCTTTATGTAATTAACGGAATACCAACTTTTTCTGATTGCTCTGCAATTAATGTTCAAAATATCGAAAGTATTAATGTTATAAAAGGAGAAAGGGCAACGGAATTATATGGTTATAGAGCAAAAAATGGAGTTTTAATCTTTATAACTAAACCTGAATCTAAACTATTAAATCTCCGAAATTTTTACACTGAATATAACATTTCAAAAGCCAACCAATTCTTGCCTATCGTTCTCAACAAACATTTCGTAGATGAAAAGGAGTACCTTTTACTAGATAAATCTGCCATCATTTCTGTGAAAATTTTGGAGGAACAACCGTTTGTAGAACCTGTTCTCTTACCAAAAGGAAAAGCAATTTATATTGAAACAATGGAAATGAAATAAATTTATTGTTTTGAAAGTCGGCTCCGTAGGAGCCAAAGGTTTGTAGAAATATTTGTGACATCAAAAAAAAGCTCCGTAGGAGCTACACCAAAAACTAATCCAAAAATGGCAAACACCTATTCACAAATTTACATTCAATTTATTTTCGCTGTAAAAGGAAGAGAATCTCAAATTTTAGAATCTCACAGGGAAAGACTGCAACAATATATTTCTGGAATTGTGAGAAGTAAAGAACAAAAATTATTATCAATTTATGCAAATCCTGACCATATTCACTTATTGGTTGGATTTAATAAATTAAACATCAAAATTTCAGATTTTGTGAAAGAAATCAAGTCAAATTCCTCAAAAAAAATTAATGAAGAAAATTGGTTTATTGGAAAATTTCATTGGCAAGAAGGTTATGGTGCTTTTTCATATTCTAAAAGCCAAATAGATAATGTTGTAAAATATATTTTGAATCAAAAAGAACATCATCAGAAGAAAAGTTTTAGACAAGAATATTTAGAGTTTTTAGAAAAGTTTGAAGTAGATTATGACGAAAAATATTTGTTTGAATTTTATGAATAACCTGTCGCTCCTACGGAGCTCCGCTTCTGAACTATAAATTTTCTACAAACCTTTGGCTCCTACGGAGCTTAATTCATGCTAAATAAAAATAGATGTCAAATTTTTAAATTTTCAAAATTTCATAAAATTTTTCGAGTCAAAAATCTCGAAACACGTATCTCGTATCTCGATACTTTTTCACTATTTTTGTTCAATGAATTCAAACCTCGAACTTCAACTCAAAACACTTCCTTCAGAACCCGGAGTTTACCGTTATTACGATAAAAACGGACAACTTTTGTATGTAGGAAAAGCTAAAAATTTGAAGAAAAGAGTGCTTTCTTATTTCAACAAAAATCAAAACGGTTACAGAACCAGAATTATGGTTTCTAAAATCGTAAAGTTAGAAACGACCGTTGTAAACTCTGAATATGACGCGCTTTTACTGGAAAATAATCTGATAAAAGAACACCAACCGTTTTACAATGTCATGTTGAAGGACGATAAGACCTATCCTTGGATTTGTATTAAAAACGAAAATTTCCCGCGTGTTTTTTTGACCAGAACCATCATCAAAGATGGAAGTGAATATTACGGACCTTATGCTAAAGTTCGTCCCTCTAAAATTTTATTGGAAACAATTAAAAATTTGTATAAAATTCGTTCGTGCAGTCTTGATTTGGCTCCCCAAAAAATTGAAGATGGAAAATATAAAGTTTGCTTAGAATATCACATCAAAAATTGCAAAGGTCCTTGTGAAGGCTTAGAAAGTCTGGAAAATTATGATGAAAAAATAGACGCCATCCGTGGAATTATCAAAGGAGATTTCCGAAAGGCAAGAAAATATTTAGAAGACGAAATGTTTCGTTTTGCCGCCAATTTAGAGTTTGAAGCAGCACAAAATGTAAAAGAAAGATTAGATATTTTAGAAGATTATCAAGCGAGAAATACGGTTGTCAATCCGAATATTGATGATGTAGATGTTTTCGGAATGACGAGTGATGAAACCGCAGCTTATGTGAATTTTTTCAAAATTAGAAACGGAAATATTGTCCAAAGTTTCACCACAGAAATTAAAAAAATGCTGGAAGAAACCGATGAAGAAATTTTGGAAGAAGCTTTGATAGAAATCCGACAAAAATTCGCTTCGGAATCCAAAGAAATTTTGCTTCCTTTTCACTTGAATATAGAAATTCCGAATATAAAACTCATCGTTCCAAAAGTTGGAGATAAAAAGAGAATTGTAGAACTTTCTGAAAAAAACGCCAAAGAATACAGACTCGAAAAACTGAAACAAGTTCAAATTATAGATCCAGAAAGACACACCAACAGAATTATGGCAGAAATGCAAAAACTGCTCAGAATGCCCGTAGAACCGAGACATATTGAAGGATTTGACAATTCTAATATTCAAGGAAGCAATCCTGTTTCGGCTTGTGTCGTTTTCAAAGACGGAAAACCAAGTAAATCTGATTACCGAATTTTTCACGTAAAAACAGTAGAAGGACCGAATGATTTTGCGACGATGGAAGAAGTAATTTACAGACGTTACAAAAGAATGCTGGATGAAGGCGAAAATTTACCACAATTGATTTTGATTGACGGTGGAAAGGGTCAACTTTCGTCTGCGGTAAAAAGTTTGAAATTATTGGGTTTGTACGGAAAAATTACGATTGTAGGTATTGCAAAACGTTTGGAAGAAATTTTCTTTCCAGAAGATCCAATTCCGTTGTATTTGGATAAAAAATCTGAAACTTTGAAAATTTTGCAAAGAGTTCGTGACGAAGCGCATAGATTTGGGGTGAAGCATCACAGAACCCGCAGAACCAACAATACCATAAAATCTGAGTTGGAAGAAATTCCTGGAGTGGGCGAAAAAACTATAGAGCTACTTCTAAAAAAACTAAAATCTGTAAAACGGGTGAAAGAAGCCAACCTAGAAACTCTGGAAGAAATTCTTGGTAAACAGAAAGGGAAAGTAGTTTGGGAGTTTTTTAATAATTGATGAATTACATTTAAAAAAAATAAGCACAATCTTTGTCTTGCTGAAAGCATCTATACAAAATATATTTAGATTCCTTCGGAATGACAAAAATTGTGTTAAAAGAGAATATAAATTGGTTTCCTATCTCGCTACAAAAACTTCTTTCTTATAATTTCCGTCATTGATTGGGATTTCTATGACTAAATTTCCGTTTTCTGTGTAACCTAAAGTTGAAATTCCGTTTTCTAGAGTTACTCTGTAAACATCTGATTTTGTAGTATTTTTAAAAGTGGCAAAAGGAACAGAACTGCTAGAACTTACCAAGATGAATTGCTCTTTAGAAATCTGAATTTTTTGGAAACTCATCGTTCCATTGCTATAACTTTCTGCTTTTTTGGAAACTTCTGGAGTTGCAGAATTTGAAGAAGTTACTACAGTCTGAACTGGCTTTTCTACAACGGTTTCTACTGTGATTTTTTCAGTTGGTTTTGTTAAAACTTCTATTTCTTTGGGTTGAGAATTTTGTAAATTTTTGAGTGAAATATTCATCGCGTCTTGATAGCCTAACTCGAAATCCTTAATCATAGAAGTGCCTTTGGTTTCAAAAACTACGTTTTTTTCGCAATTCGAAAACTGTAATTTCACTCGATTTCTGAACATGTTAGAATCATTAAGCAAATCTACATTTAAAACTTTGCAAGGATTTTGTCTTAATTCTAAAGGCCAATTTACAATGTCATCTTGAATTACTTTATACTTTTTTCCTTCTAAAGCTTTTTTCAAAAGGATATTGAGATTATATTCATTTGCTTCGAAATCTTTGAACTTTTTAGGAACATAAATGTATTCGTAATCGGTAATATTTTGAGCAGAAAATATAAGGGTGAAAAACAAGAAAGCAAGTGCAAATGATTTTTTCATTGTGAGAAATTTTAGTGAAGTAAATGTAAAAAATAATTAAGTTCTAATGAAATTAATTTCCTGAAAACTTGCTTACGAAGAAATGAAAGTGAAAAATAGCCCTGATTGAGCCTTTGTTTGAGCTCTTTTTGTTTTTTTTTGTCATTCTGAGAGAATTCGAAGAATCTAAAAAACAAAAAAGCGAGTGGCGAAAGCAGGTGAAAACGTGATTAAAAACTGAAAACGGGTTGCTTCTAATATCTAAAATCCCTCATATCCAATTTCAGAGAAAAGAAATTCGAGAAATAATTGCTGCCGCCAATTCCTGTATTGGTGATGGCGTAATCTAGCGTAAGTCCCTTGTATTTGATGCCAATTCCAGCGCTTGGTTGCATAGAAACTTTGCGTTTTAGGTCTTCGATATCGGTAACGGTTTGAAATCTATTGAGTCCAGCTCTCACAAAAATCATTTTCTGGAAACTGAGTTCCGCACCCAAATAAGGCGAAATACTTGCAAAATCGGTAGAAATTACTGCGGCGGTTTTGGCAAAATCTACATTAACGCCAACTTCTGGAAGAAATTCTAAATCTCTATTAAGTTCAAAATTTCTGGAAACACCTGCGTTCAATTTAGGCATGGTAATTTCCATTTTGTCTTTTGGAGCTGGGTTAAATTCTTCTCCGTTTACTACAGCCGAAAGTTCTTTTTGGTTGATGCTCCAAAAATTAACGGTAGTAGTAGCATCACGAAGCATTGCACCGAATTTATAGCCAGATTCTGTATTGTACATGACTCCCAAATCAAATCCAAAACCGAAACCATTGGCAAATTTCCCAATATTTCGGTAAACGATTTTGGCATTAATTCCTACGCTTAATTTTTGGTTTCCGCCAGGACGAAAAGCATAAGAAATAATTCCTGCATAATCTGAAGTGGAAAATTTAGAAATTTTATCATAATCAATATTCCCTTCGGAATCTATCATCTGAGTAGTGTTCAAAATATTATCAACTCCCAGTCTTACAATAGAAATTCCCAAAACTCCATCTTTAGAATCGAGCGCTTTAGCGAAAGAAATATAATCGTATTTAGCAATAGATTCGAAATATTCTGCGTGCATTGCTGCGCCTTGCCAATCGCTTTCTACTTCTGTCAAACCAGCAGGATTCCACATAGGAGCATAGACATCATTCTGATTCGAAATCACAGCGCCTCCCATTGCTAAACCTCTGGCGCCAGCTCCAATATTGAGAAATTCGTTAGAATATTTTCTTACGATTTGTGCGTTGCCGATGACTGACAAAAAGGTTAAAAGAAGTAAATATTTTTTCATCAAATTTGTTTAATATCACTTTTGAGTGTTTTCTATTGCTATTTCTTTGGATTTTTTTCTGGCTTTAATGACTCCGTTAATAACAATTGCCAAAATCATGACCAAAGAAGCTCCATAAAAAACAGCACTCATTTTTTCTGATTCTCCAAAGATAAAAAAAGCCAATATAATTCCATAAATAGGCTCTAAATTTACTGTAAGAATCAAGGTAAATGGTGAAATGTACTTCATCAAATTCACTGACTCAAGCATAGGATATGCTGTAAAAACACTCGCCAATAAGGTTAATAACGCTAAATCACGGTAACTTATTTCGCTAATTTGTGAAATTTGACCAGAAAAAACGTAATACAAACTAATCACCAGAAAACCTCCGAAAATTTCATAGAAAATAATATTTCCAGATGATGTTTTGCCATATAATTTTCCGTTAAAAACTGAAAAAATAGTTCCGAGTAAAGCACAAATTAACCCGTAAATAATGCCTAATTTATACTGAAATTCTACTTTGAAAATTAAGGAAATACAAATCACAATTACGATTCCCATCACAATTTCCGAAAGGTCTATTTTTCTTTTAAAAATAAGAGGTTCAAGAAGTGCAGCAAACAAGGTAGATGTTCCCAGGCAACTCAGCGCAATAGATACATTAGAAACCTTAATAGAACTGAAGAAAAACAACCAGTGAAACGCCATTAAACTTCCTATTCCTACTAATTTTAAGAGCAATTTCTTAGAAACTTTTATGCTGTCTTTTTTGATAATCCTGATAAATAAATAGAGAAAAACCGAAGCGAAAAGCATTCTGTAAAAAACCAAAACTTCTGCATTCGCATGAATCAATTTTCCCAAAATTGCAGTAAATCCCCATAAAAAAACAATCAAATGAAGCCTAAAAGTAGAAGTTTTATACATATCTCAAATTTTCTGTACAAAAATATCATTAATTTTCTATTTATCATTGGGTTTCCTCAAATCATTCCTATAAACACGCCCCGAATTTTCTTCGAAAATTCGGGGCGTTGCTCAAATAATAAACTATAAAAACTAATTAGGAAAAATAAATCATTAAATTCTTTTTATAGATAACGGAAAAACAAGATTCAATATTTCTTAAAATTTAGTTAAATTTTTATTTTTTTTGGCGCCAATTTCGTGCTGTCGCCAGTCGCTTCCCGAAAACCAAATTCATTCCCATTTTATTTCGGGAGAGCTCCAACAGTGGCTCCATCACGGGCGCAGTTCGGTCATAAAAACACATTCAGAGTTAAAATTTAAATTTATGGTACATCTCATTCAGAATTCATTTCTTATTTTTTATAAAATGTGTATTTTTAGAGACATAAAATAAATTATGGACTTACAATTCAATAAAAACGAAGACACTAATAAACTCAGGCTTTCAGAAATTAATCAACTCTACGCCAAAATCAAAAAAGGTGGCGGGGAAAAAGCTTTACAAAAACAGCACGAACAAGGTAAACTCACCGCTAGAGAACGCATTGCATATCTGCTTGATAATGATGATGAAGCTATAGAAATAGCCGCTTTTGCAGGCCACGAAATGTATGAAGAACATGGTGGTTGTCCAAGTGCAGGAGTAGTTGTAAAAATTGGTAAAATTTCAGGTAAACAATGCATCGTTGTAGCCAATGATGCTACCGTAAAAGCAGGAGCTTGGTTCCCAATTACAGGAAAGAAAAACCTTAGAGCTCAAGAAATCGCGATGGAAAACAGACTACCAATCATCTATTTGGTAGACTCTGCTGGTGTTTATCTTCCTATGCAAGACGAAATTTTTCCAGACAAGGAACATTTTGGTAGAATTTTTAGAAATAATGCAAAAATGTCTGCTATGGGAATCATCCAAATTTCTGCCATTATGGGAAGTTGTGTTGCAGGTGGTGCTTACCTTCCAATTATGAGTGATGAAGCAATGATTGTAGATAAAACAGGTTCTATTTTTTTAGCAGGAAGTTATTTAGTAAAAGCAGCCATCGGAGAGAATATAGATAATGAAACTTTAGGCGGTGCCACTACACACTGCGAAATTTCTGGCGTTACAGACTATAAAGCCAAAGATGATAAAGACGCACTAGATAGAATTAAAAACATCATAAAATCCATTGGTGATTACGAAAAGGCAGGTTTTGATAGAACCGAAAGTTTTCCTCCAAAAGAAAATCCAGAAGAAATTTTTGGTATTATCCCCGCTTCTAGAGCAGAACAATATGACACTTATGAAATTATTAAAAGACTTGTAGATCAATCAGAATTCGAAGAATACAAACCGGATTATGGCAAAACTATTATTTGTGCTACAGCAAGAATTGATGGTTGGTCCGTAGGAATAGTAGCCAATCAAAGAAAAATGGTGAAATCTGGCAAAGGTGAAATGCAATTTGGAGGTGTTATTTATTCAGATTCAGCAGATAAAGCCACTAGATTTATAGCCAATTGTAATCAAAGAAAAATTCCTTTGGTTTTCTTACAAGACGTAACTGGATTTATGGTAGGTTCTAAATCAGAACACGGCGGAATTATAAAAGACGGCGCCAAAATGGTAAATGCTGTAGCCAACTCCGTAGTTCCTAAATTCACCATTATTACTGGAAACTCCTTCGGAGCAGGTAATTATGCCATGTGCGGAAAAGCTTATGATCCAAGATTTATCGTTTCTTGGCCTTGGGCTGAATTAGCCGTTATGGGAGGCTCACAAGCAGCAAAAGTTTTGGTTCAAATTCAAGAATCTACACTCAAAAAACAAGGAAAAGAAATTACAACAGAAGAACATAATAAACTTGTAGAGAAAATCACTCAGAACTATACCAAACAAACAAAAGTAGAATATTCTGCAGCTAGGATATGGGTTGATGCTATTATTAATCCTTTAGACACCAGAAAATGGATATCTGCAGGAATAGAATCAG